>CAZVKB010000064.1:9460-15111 GCA_964627505.1 uncultured Actinomycetes bacterium
GGGCCGGTGCCTGATCAGCCTGGTGGGTGATCAGCCCGGTGACCGATCAGGGGCGGCCGGTGCCTGATCGGGCTGGTGGGTTATCAGGCTGGCTGCAGGGTGCCGGCAAACGCGGCCAACTCTTCGTACGGAACGGTCCCGGTGACGATGATGGTCTCATCGGGCGTGATGTTCACCAGCGACCACTGCTTGCCGTCTTCGGAAAGGTACTGATCCCAGACCCGGCCCGCCACGGTGATTTGCCCCTCGGGGGCGCCGTTGCGGGTCTGTTCCGGAACAAACTCATCGAGTGAATGATCTTGCGCGATGACAGCCACGAACTCATCGTTCGGATCTAAGTAGCCGTTGTACCACTGACCTGTGCCCTCCACCGGCCCCATCGTGAAACGCGCGCTGGTGGCTCGCCAATCGGCCGATAGCCCAGTCGGGACCGGGATCGCAAATGCTTCGGCCGACTTCGCCACAATCGCCGCGTTGGTGACATCCACAACGCGGACCGGATCCGGCGCTGGCCGCAGCACGACGATGTAGAGAAAAGCCACAAACCCGCCGACCACCAACATCGAGAGCACGAGATCGCGCACGGTCTGCTGGCTGCGCGGCTTGGCGGGGCGCGGACCAACCGCACGCTGCGTGGCCATGCTGGGGGCAACAGGGGTGGCTGCCGACGGCGCGGGCGATTCCGGTGGCGAGGTGTCAGGCGAAGACATGGTCCAATCTTCCCCTGCAACCGCCGATGGCGCCAACGACCCCCGACCATCCGAAGATTCGAGGAGTCGCAGCGACGGCCTTAGACTCGCAAGGTGGACTCCCCGGCGCTCGCGATTCGACTTCAGGACGTGCACAAGTCGTTCGGCGACATCGAGGCAGTCGCTGGCTTGACCCTCTCGGTGCCGCAGGGCATCTGCCTGGGGCTGCTCGGTCCCAACGGCGCTGGTAAATCCACCACGATGCGCATGCTCACTGGTCAATCGTTGCCTGATTCCGGCACCATCGAGGTTTTGGGGATTGCGGTGCCGGAGCATTCCAAAGCCGCCCGGGCTCGGATGGGTGTGGTGCCGCAACAAGACAACCTCAACGTCGAACTCTCCTGTGAACAGGAATTGCGGGTGTGGGCGGCGCTGCAACGGATCCCGCGCAAGGCGCGCACCGCGGCGGTCGACCGCGCCCTGGACATCGCCAATCTGCAGTCGCGGCGCACAGCTCGGGTTGATGAATTGTCTGGCGGCATGCGGCGGCGCCTGCTGATCGCCCGCGGGTTGATTCAGCAGCCCGAAGTCGTGCTGCTAGACGAACCTACAGTTGGACTTGATCCGCAGGTGCGGGCCGAGCTGTGGGGCTTGATCTCAGACCTGCGCAATTCCGGAGTGACGGTGCTGATGTCCACGCACTACATCGAAGAAGCTGAGCGGCTCGCTGACGACGTGGCGATCATGAGTCACGGTCGATTGATCGCGCAGGGTTCGCCCACGGACTTGCTGGGGACGCACGTGGGCCGACTGGCTCACGAGTATTACGGTCCCGAGCACGTGCTGGCCGAAGTGATCGCACACGCGGCCGATGTTGGATTGCCGACGCGGCGCACCGGTCCGACCGTCGCTGTGTTGCGCGCCGAGTCTGCGCCCACTTCGTTCCTCGGCCATCTGGCCGAGCCGGTGGAACGCGCCGCCACGCTGGAAGATGTGTTTGTGGTGCTGACCGGTGAAAAGCTGGATTGACGAGACATTGGATCGGTTGGATAAACGAGACATTGGATGAATGGATGACCACGACCCAGCCCAGCCCCACCCAGTCGTTGCCGCACCGCCCCAGGCGATTCGATCCTGCCCCATTCATGGGGATTTGGACCCGCGAACTCACCCTCTTCCGACGTTTCTGGCCGACCACCACGTTCGCGGCGGTGATGGAACCGACGATCTATCTGCTGGCTTTCGGCTTCGGGATCGGCGCGCTGGTGAGCACCGTCAACGGGATTCCCTACATCGAATTCGTGGGCACCGGTGCGGTGGCATCGGCGGTGCTGTTCTCCAGTGTGTTCGCCGGGATGTACACCACGTTCGTGCGCCGAACGTTTCAGAACTCTTACGACGGGTTGCTGTCGACGCCCATCGATGTTCCCGAGATTGTGCTTGCGGAGTCGACGTGGATCGCGACCAAAGCTGGAGTGTACGGATGTGCTCCGCTGATGGTCGCGATGGTTTTTGGGCTGCCCCCGTCATGGGGAATGCTCGCGGTGCCGTTCATCGGTTTTCTCACCGGATTGGGGTTCGCGCTCTTCGGGATGTGGATTTCCGGTGTGGTCAGCGCGATCGATTCGTTCAACTACGTCACCAGTGCGGTGGTGACGCCGCTCTTTTTGATCTCCGGGACGTTCTTTCCGCTGACGTCCATGCCGCCCGTCATTCAGGCGTTAGCCCAGGTCAACCCGCTCTATCACTGTGTGCAGCTGGTGCGGCAGGCGGCGTTCGGCTGGGTGTGGCCAAATTATGCTTGGGATGTCACAGTGCTGGCGCTGTTCGCGGCTCTGATGGGCTGGTTGGCCGTGCGGCGGCTGCGGCGTCGATTGATCGACTAGCCAGGTGCGAGCGCGTGCGGCGTGTGCTGCCCTGGTGGGCACGCACGGGCTAACGTGGCGCCATGAAAGCCAACAAGGGCTCGGCACAGCGACCACATGACACCTCGGCACTCCCGGTGCCGTACAGCCTCGAGGCGCGCTACGGGTCCGGCCATGATCGCGCGTTGGTGCTCGGCGGCGGCGGCATCTTCTTCATCGCCTGGCAGGTGTCCTACATGCACGAACTCGCCACGCGCGGGGTCGATCTCGCCAAGGCGTCGCTGATCACCGGCACGTCGGCCGGTTCGGTGGTGGCGGCAATCCTCGCCGGCGGCCGATTGGAGTTGGCTCGGCGGCAGATTGCAGTGCTCGCGCGCGTCCCCACGCTGGTGGCGGCGATGGCCCCGGCGGAGGATCTGCGGCCCAGCCAAACGCGGGCACTGGATCTCTTCCGAAACGCCACAGATGCCGATCCGGACACGATCAGGCACATCGGTCACGCCGCCCTGGCCGCCGATGCCGCACCTGCGGGCAAGATCCGGCGCTCGGTGGCTGGCGTACTGGCCATGCGCAAGTGGCCCGCGCCGTCTCTACATATCGCCACAGTCGACACCTACACGGGTGAACGGCTCGTGGTGCGCCACGATTCGGGGGTTTCGGTGGCTGCGGCGGCGGCTGCGAGCAGTTCAGTACCGGGGCTTTTCAGTCCGCAGCCGCTGGTCGACCGCCGCTGCATGGATGGTGGTGTGAGTGGCACCGGCACGAACGGTGACCTTGCGGTGGGGGCTCGTGCGGTGCTCGTGCTGTCGCTGGGTGCCAATGCCCCCAAAGGCGAAGCGATGATGACCATTGCGCCAGACTCCGTGGACACCGAAGTGGCGGCGATGCGCGCCGCTGGGGGCGAGGTGCTCGTTCGCGGTCCGCTGGAAATGGATTTGGCCACGCTGATGGACCCGGCGTCGATCCCGGCGGCGGTGGCCATGGGTCAGGAACAGGCAGCCGGCGACGCCGCCGACATCGCGACGATCTGGGGTGCGAACACCGACGCCTGACCCTTCGGCCCCAGGCGCTTCGGCGCCAGGTGCTTCGGCCCTAGGCGCTTCGGCGCCAGGTGCTTCGGCCCCAGGTGCGCGCAACGTGTTGATGCGCTCAGAGGAAGCCTTGCCCTGAGCGTGGGAAGTATGGTGAAGCTATGCCTGAATTCCACTACGAAGACATGCTCCCGCTCGGCGCCGACACCACGACCTATCGGTTGCTCACCACTGAGGGTGTGAGCACGGTGGAAGCTGCCGGTCGCACTTTCCTGCAGATCGAACCGGACGTGTTCGCGTCGTTGGCGTTCGAGGCCATCCACGACATTCAGCATCTGCTTCGACCAGGGCACCTCGCGCAGTTGCGGAAGATCTTGGACGATCCCGAGGCATCGCCGAACGACCGCTTCGTGGCACTCGACCTCTTGCGCAACGCCAACATTGCCGCGGGCGGTGTGCTGCCGATGTGCCAGGACACCGGCACGGCCATCGTGATGGGGAAGAAAGGCGGGCAGGTGCTCACTAGCGGGCGGGACGAGGAGCACCTCTCGCGCGGGATCTACGACGCCTACCGCACCCTCAACCTGCGCTACTCGCAGATGTCCCCGGTGACCATGTGGGAAGAGGTGAACACCGGCACCAACCTGCCGGCGCAAATCGAGTTGTATGCCGACACCAAGGCTGCCCATGCGGCCGAATACGAGTTTCTGTTCATGGCCAAGGGTGGCGGCAGCGCCAATAAGTCATTTCTTTTCCAGGAGACCAAGGCGGTGTTGAACCCCGCGGCCATGATGGGGTTCCTGAACGAGTCACTGCGCAAACTCGGCACCGCAGCGTGCCCCCCCTATCACCTTGCCGTGGTGGTGGGTGGGACGAGTGCGGAGTTCGCGTTGAAGACAGCGAAGTACGCCTCGGCCCGCTATTACGACTCACTGCCCACCGAGGGCTCCCGCTTCGGCCATGGCTTCCGGGACGTCGAACTCGAGGCGGAAATCCTCAAGCTCACGCAGGACTTCGGCATCGGCGCGCAGTTCGGCGGCAAGTACTTCTGCCACGACGTGCGGGTAGTGCGGTTGCCGCGTCACGGTGCGAGCGCACCGATCGCGATCGCAGTGTCGTGCTCGGCCGACCGGCAGGCGAAGGCGAAGATCACGCCGGAGGGGGTGTTCCTGGAGCAGTTGGAAACTGATCCCGCGCAGTACCTTCCCGAAGTCACCGACGAGCATCTCGATGACGATGTGGTGCGGATCGATCTCAACCGGCCGATGAGTGAGATTCGGGCCGAGTTGGCCACGCTGCCGGTGAAGACGCGGGTGTCGCTCACGGGTCCGCTGGTAGTGGCGCGCGATATCGCGCATGCGCGGATCAAGGAGATGCTCGACCGGGGTGAGCCGATGCCGGAGTACCTGCGTCATCACCCGGTCTATTACGCGGGGCCGGCCAAGACGCCGGAGGGGTTTGCTTCCGGATCGTTCGGCCCCACCACGGCCGGTCGCATGGACTCCTACGTCGATGCGTTCCAGAAGGCTGGCGGTTCGCACGTGATGCTCGCCAAAGGCAACCGTTCGCAGGTGGTCACCGATGCCTGCAAGGCCAACGGCGGGTTCTACCTCGGCTCGATCGGCGGCCCGGCGGCCCGGCTCGCTCAGGACTGCATTCGCAAGGTGGCGGTGCTCGACTTCCCCGAGCTGGGGATGGAGGCGGTGTGGCGGATCGAGGTGGAGGATTTTCCCGCCTTCGTGATCGTTGACGACAAGGGCAACGACTTCTTCGCCGAGACGATGCGGCCGATCGCACTGACGATTCCGGTGGGCAAGCCCTCGTAGTTGGAATTGGCGGCCGCCCCGCCTCTGGACTTGGTTGCGGCTGCTGCCGTGGCGCCGGCGCGGTGGTTGAGGCAGGCTGCGCGCCAGTGAGCCTGTTGCGCCAGTTGCGCCAGTTGCGCCAGTTGCGCCAGTGAGCCTGTTGCGCCAGTGAGCCTGTTGCGCCAGTTGCGCCAGTGAGCCTGTTGCGCCAGTGAGCCTGTTGCGACTCGAGTACCTCCATGCGACCCGTATACGGGTCGC
>CAZVKB010000065.1:0-14846 GCA_964627505.1 uncultured Actinomycetes bacterium
CGACTGCTGCGCACCGTGGGCTTGTTACGCAGCGAACTGGAGTTCTCTTCCTCCTCCCCGTCACCTGGCACCGTGGACGCCATGGCCGAGGGTGGCTTGACCGCCTCCACTCAGGCCGGTCTGGAGGTCTCCGAAGCCTTCTTCCGACAAGTCGGCACGACGGTCTGGAGCTCATGATGAG
Source organism: uncultured Actinomycetes bacterium (assembly GCA_964627505.1). Taxonomy (GTDB): domain Bacteria; phylum Actinomycetota; class Actinomycetes; order S36-B12; family UBA10799; genus JACJWR01. The sequence goes on from CAZVKB010000065.1 coordinate 182, forward strand.
TTGGCGCTTGAAAGTCACCCACCACACCGGACTGCGCTACAGCGATCCCGTGTCGGCTTCCTTCAACGAAGCGCGCATGACCCCCGCAGATGGTGGTGGCCAGCTGTTGATCGCCCATGAACTGCACACACTGCCCGCCACTCGCGTGCAGCACTATGTGGATTATTGGGGCACCGCAGTCGAGGCGTTCGATCTCCATGAACCGCACACTGTGCTGGATGTGACCTCACTGAGCGTGGTTGAGACCTCCCAAACGTTGCCGCTGGCGAACACCGCCAGCTGGGACGACTTGCGCGATGAGGCCACACTTGACCGCTGGTGTGAGTATCTGCGACCAAGCGCCTACGTCGACGATGCCGCCGAGGATCCCGCCCGTGCTGCACTCGTCGCCCAACTCAAAGCGTGCGCCACCCCGGCCGAGGCGATCGGGATGGCCGTCGAAGCAGTGGAGACGCGGATGCGCTACACCCCTGGCTCGACCACGGTGTTCACGACCGCGGCCGAAGCTTGGGCGCACGGCCAAGGCGTGTGTCAGGACTTCACACACGTCACGTTGTCGTTGTTGCGCACCGTGGGAATCCCGGCGCGCTATGTCTCGGGATACCTCTACACCGGTAGCGGTGAGATTGGCGAAACCGTGACCGGGGAATCCCATGCGTGGGTGGAGGCGTGGGATTCAGCCTGGCACGGTTTGGACCCCACTAATGGCCGCACGGTGCGCGAGGGGCACATCATCGTGGCCCGCGGGCGCGACTACGCCGACGTCAGTCCTCTCAAAGGTATCTACGCCGGCGGCAGTTCCGAGGCGTTGGGTGTGTCGGTACGCCTCACCCGCCTGCCCCGCTGATTCGTCACTTGCGCGAGCACTGCGGGATCATTACTCGCCGAGACCGCGCACATCGTTGAGCCACCGACGGGCCGAGACAAAGTCCGAGTTGCCAGTGCCGACGCGGGTGACCGGGGGCAGGTTGTCGTGGCGCGGGTAGGAACCCTTGTAGCGCACCTCCGCGCAGATCCGATATAGCCCCATCATCGCTTCGCCGACCCGTTCATCGTCCACATGACCCTCACAGTCGACTGAAAAGTAGTACCGACCCAGGGAGGTTTTGGTGGGTCGGGATTCGATCCTGGTGAGGTTGACCCCGCGGACTGCGAATTCGGTGAGGATCTCCAGCAGCGCACCGGGGTGATCTTCGCGCATGAAGATCTCCAGGGTGGTCTTGTCCGCGCCGGAGGGCGGAGGCGGCGGTCCCGGTTGGCGCACCAGCACGAATCGGGTGGTGGCCTCTGGATTGTCGCCGATATCGTCCGCGGCGACGTCGAGGTGGTATTCCGCTGCCGCGCGATGCGCACACACTGCGGCGTCGTATTCGCCGCGTGCGACCGAAACCGCTGCCGCAGCCGTCGAGGCCGCAGGCACCACATCCACATCTGGGTAGGCACTGGCTAGCCACCCCCGGCACTGAGCAGCCGCGTGCGGATGAGTCACGATCGCGGAAACGCGCTGCGTCCCAGGTCGCGTGGCCAGCACAAAACGCACCGGCACCGCTACTTCGGCCTCAATCTGCAGATCCCCAGCAGCCGCCAGTTCGTCGAGCGTGGCTGACACCGCACCTTCCACCGAGTTCTCAATCGGCACCAGCGCAGCGCTCACCTCCCCGGATCGGACCGCATCCAACGCCACCGTGACCGTGCGCATGGGCAGCGGATCGACCGCATCCGGGCAGAGTGTCAGCAACGCTTCGTGACTGAATGTGCCGCGCGGACCCAGGTAGCCCAGCGGATCGGAAGTCTTCACGTTCACGAGTGTGCCGTTCCCTGTGCGTAGTCCACCGCTTGCCTCTCCTCTGGGCTCAAGCCCGCCGCTTGACCCGCGCTGATTCCCTTGAGTAGCGTGCGCGACTCCGTGCGCGCGTGCAGGCTGGTGATCACGATGCCATCGCCATGATCGTCCAACAGCGCCGCAGAGAATGATTGGCGCCCGGTGACATCGTCGAATGCGTCGTAGCGGACAACGGACACATGGCGCAACGCGGTGGCCAACCCGGCTTGCAGCGCCTGTGGCGTATCGGCCACGGCCACCATCTCCGGGATCGGGCGCCGCCGCCGGCTGCGTAGCAAAGCCACAATCGCCACTGCCAAGGCAATCACTGCGATCACCAACGCGGCTGCACTCATCCCGCCAGGCTACCGGTGCCCGAGCACGGGTTAGTGCTAGCTATGGCCCAGCCGGACACCTTCCCCCAAGCACCCAGGCCCGCGGGTGTGACCCGGCTCACACGAAAGTGACGTATGGCATGCGCCACATGTGGGCAGCATCACATTAGTGCGGGAGATCGCGGGGGTGTCGCCCGAACTGCGTCGGTTGGTGCGGACACATGGTTCGCACTGACTGACCCGGCCGCCGGGGCAACTCGCAGCAGCCAACGGGTAGCCGCTACCCACATTGCAGCGGGAAGGGAGCATCCTGATACTTGTGGGATTTCGACAACCGCTGGTGATTGCCCATCGCGGAGCCAGCGACGACCTAGCAGAACACACGGTCGACGCCTATCGGGAAGCCATCGATGCCGGGGCCGATGCACTCGAATGCGACGTCCGGCTCACCGCTGATACCGAGTTGGTCTGTGTGCACGACCGGCGTATTGATCGCACCTCAGACGGGCGCGGCGTGGTGGCTAATCACACGCTTGAGCAACTCCAACGCCACGACTTCGCAGGCTGGAAGCAGGGCTGGGACGGCATCGGCGGAGACACCCCGGCGCTTCGTGACGTCGCCGCCCAGGTGCTCACGCTGGATGACCTGTTGGATCTTGTGACTGCTGCAGATCGACCCATCGGACTGTCGATCGAGACCAAACACCCCAGCCGATTCGGTCGTCTGGTGGAGCAACTGCTGGTCGACAAACTCAGCGCCCGTGGATTCGTCTTCCCACTGCGTACGGGCAGTGGGGAAATCCGGGTGATGTCATTCGCCGAAGTCGCGATGCGGCGGATGCGCCGCCTGGCACCCACCGTGCCCAGGGTGTTGCTGATGGATCGAGTGCCGATTCGCCTGCGATCCGGATGGCTGCCCTACGGCGTGCGCTATTCCGGACCCAGCATCGACATCATTCGGTTGCATCCCGGATACGTCCGCCGCGTGCATGAATCCGGTGGCAAAGTCCACGTGTGGACTGTGAACGAGCCCGATGATGTTGCGCTGTGTCTCGACTTGGGGGTCGACGGCATCATCACCAATCGGCCGCGGGCCGTCCGGGCCGCAGTGGACGCTGCAAGAGTGCGCCAGGGTTGAGCAGCCAACCGGGGTCGAGCGCTTGTTTGAGCGCGTACATCTGGGCAATCTCCGCATCCGAGCGCGACATGCTCAACCACGCCGCCTTCGCCCGACCCACCCCGTGCTCGGCCGACACCACGCCGCCCAGCCGCGTGGCGAGATCAAAGATCGCTCGGTCGGTGGCGTCGTCGTCAGCTTCGAGGCCGGCCAGTTCAATGTGGATGTTGCCGTCGGCCAGGTGTCCGAACACCACGACCTGCACGTGATGTGGGGCCACCGCGCGAATCCCGGTGACCAATTCGTCGAGGACGGCTTTCGGAGCCGAAATGTCGAGTTTGTGCACGACCCCCAAAGTTGACACCGCCTCAGACATCCGTTCCCGAAACGTCCAGAGCCGCCGAGCATCGGCGACGTCCCCCGCGGCCACCGCAACAGCATCGTCCGGCAACTCGATCGCCGTGGATTCAAGGAGCAGCACGTAAGGCCACTCTCCGGGCAGCGGTACAGGTTCGTGCACCACGCCGGCCACCAACTCCAGTCCTGCGGCGTCCATGATCTCCGCGCCGAAAATTCGCGCATCCGCCGGTTGCGCCTGCACAAGTGCGTTGGCCACATGCAACGAAGGCACCCCGACGAGTACCACCATCGTTTCCGGCGGCCGGGCGTGCAGACGCAGCCGGGCAGCAGTGATCACCGCCAGCGTGCCCTCCGATCCCGTCAGCAATCCGGCGAGGTCATAGCCGGTGTTGTCTTTCGGCAAGCCCGCCAGCCGACTCACCACCGACCCATCGGCCGTGACGTACTCAAGGCCCAAGACCTGCGCCCGCGTCATTCCGTAGGCACACACCCGCACCCCGCCGGCATTGGTGGCGATCGTGCCACCGACCGTGGCCGAGTCCCGAGCCGCCAAATCCACCCCGTAGTACCAACCGGCTTGGTGGGCATGGGTGGCCAAGGCAGCCAGGGTCACGCCAGCTCCCGCCGTCACCGCGCCCGCGGCGTGATCAACCGGATCCAGTCTGGTCAAGTTGCTGGTGGACAGCACCACCATCGGGCCATCGTGGGCTCCCGGTACCGACCCGCCCACCAGTGAGGTGTTGCCGCCCTGCGGGATGACCGGCACCTCCGCCCGCGCGCACGCCGTGAGCACTTCGGCGACTTCGTGACTCGACGTCGGTCGTACCACCGCCCGTACGGGTCCGTGGAATCGTCGGGTCCAGTCGATTCCGTGCGCGGCGCACACATCAACATCGTCGGTCACATGCGCGGTGATCCCACGCAAGGCCGCCACCAGGGCATCGGCCATTGCTGCTCCTTCGTCCTCGCACCCGACGCTACCGGAATCCCGGGGCACGGCGGATCTCCAGCGAGCGCTCCTGCTAGCCTTCGCGTCAAGCGCGAGTGGCGGAATAGGCAGACGCGCACGGTTCAGGTCCGTGTGCCCGAAAGGGCGTGGGGGTTCAACTCCCCCCTCGCGCACCATCCAGATACGGTGAGATTTCTCGCCGATGGACGGCGCAGGTGACTAGTTGTCCCAACAATCGCATTCCTCCAACACCCCATGCGGTTAGGCTTAGGCTGCACATGAGCCGAAGGAGGTGAATCCCGTGGGAATCCTGGAGAAGTTTGAGCAGCGTGTCGACAAGATGGTGAACGGCGCATTTGCGAAAGCGTTCAAATCCGAGGTGCAGCCTGTGGAGATCGCCTCCCGACTGCAAAAGGAAATGGATGAGCGCGCCGCCGTGGTGTCGCGGGCCCGCACAGTGGTGCCCAACGAATTCGTGATCCACCTCTCGGCTGAGGACTACGAACGACTCTCGGTGTACGCCGAGGCGCTCACCTCCGAACTTGCTGATCTTGTGACCGAATACGCCGCCGACCAGCGCTACTCCTTCCTCGGCCCGGTCAATGTGTATCTCGCAGAAGATTCCGTGCTGAGCACGGGTGTTTTTCGTGCTACGAGCCAAGCCACAGCCGGCCCGCAGCGCGCACCCGCAGTCAGCCCAAGCGCTCCCGCCGCGGCCGCCTACGCGCCGGCCCGTGGCACCTATCGGCCTCGCTTGCTCGCTGCGGGTCAAGAGATTCCGCTGTCTGGACCGAAAGTGATCCTCGGGCGCGGCAACGATGTCGGGGTCCGGCTCGAAGATCCCGGCGTCTCGCGTCACCACGCGGAGATCCGACTCGGCCCGCCAGCGCTCATCCGCGATCTGGACTCCACCAACGGCACCTTCGTGGACGGCAAAAAGATCACCCAGCAGGAACTCAGCGACGGCGCAGTGATCCGCCTGGGCTCTACCACCATCACGTTCCGGGCTTACTAATGAGTGAACTCGCCCTCACGCTGCTGCGGTTCGGATTCCTGCTGTTGCTGTGGGCTTTCGTGCTGTTCATCGTGGCCGCACTGCGTCGGGACTTGGCGGCCCCGGAGGACGCCGCGCTCTCCGGCACCACCATGACCACCGCTGCGCCACCGGAGTCCGTCGCGCCGCGCCGGACCCGGCAAGCTAAGGCGACCGCCCGGAAACTGGTGATCGTTGAAGGCGGACTGGCCGGCACAGTGCTGCCGCTGGGCACCTCACCGGTGACCATCGGACGGGCTGCCGACTCCACGGTGGTGCTCTCCGACGATTTCGCCAGCAGCCACCACGCCCGGCTGTATCCACATGAAGGCACCTGGGTGGTGGAGGATCTCGGCTCCACAAACGGCACCTGGATCGATCGCACGCGTCTGACCACTCCCACAGTGCTCGGGGTCGGTCAACCCCTGCGCATCGGGCGGACCGTTATCGAACTTCGGAAGTGACGCGATGGGCCTCAACCTGCGTTACGCCGCACGCTCCGACGTGGGTCTGGTGCGCTCGGACAACGAAGACTCCGGATATGCCGGTTCCCGGATGCTGGTGGTGGCCGACGGCATGGGCGGCCACGCATCCGGGGAGTTGGCGAGTTCGGCGGCTGTCGCCACCTTTGCCAGCTTGGACCTTGACACCGAGTTGGCGCCCGATGCCGACGTGCTGGGTCTGCTCGCTGCTGCCATCGATGAAGCCCATGACCACATCGCCGACGTCGCTGCCGGATCTCCCGGTTCTCGCGGCATGGGAACCACTGTTACCGCGCTGGCCTGGCTCGGGGACCGGGTCGGCGTCGCCCACATCGGGGATTCCCGGGCCTACCTGCTACGGGGCGGGCGGCTCATGCAACTCACGCGCGACCACACCTACGTCCAAACCTTGGTGGACTCCGGACGCATCACCGCGGCCGAAGCCAGCACACATGAGCGCCGCAACCTGTTGACCAAGGCACTCGATGGCGTGCATCCCGTGGAGTCGGACCTCTCCATCCGGGAAGTCGTCGTGGGTGACCGTTTTCTGTTGTGCACCGACGGGTTGCACGGCGTGGTCTCCGATGACGACTTGGCTACCGCGCTGTCCAGCAGCGCCGACCCCACCGGCGTTGTGGACGTGTTGGTGGCATTGGCCTTGGAGCATGGCGCACCTGACAATGTCACCGCGTTGGTGGCCGACGTGGTGGATTTTCCTGATGCGGACGCCACGTTGGAACGGTCCCCGATCGTCGTGGGCGCTGCCTCTGAGCACCGTAATCGCAGCCGACTGCCCGGGGTGTCATTCCCCGATGATTCCGAACCCTTGCGCGCTTCCGGTGGGGGGTCAATCGCACAGTCGCAACCGGTCACCGCCCGGGAAGCCCCAACTGCGGACGCCGTCACCGACGACCACGGCGGGGAAGGTCCACGGCACGCTGCTACCAGCCGCGGCGCGAAAAGCGGCGGCACTTTGGCCATCGCCTTCGCGGTGGCAGGTGTGATCTTGTTGATCCTTGGCACCATGGCTGCATGGGCGTGGACTCGCACGCAGTTCTATGTCGGTGTCGACAACGGCAATGTCGCGGTCTTTCAAGGCATTCCGCAGGGATGGGGTGAGCACGGCTGGTCCACGGTCGAGGAGCGCTCCAACGTGGCGGTCGCCACGTTGCCCGAGTTCGAACGTGGCCGAGTAGAAGCGAATATTTCGGCCGAAAACGCCACCGACGCGCTGCGAATCGTGACCACGCTGAGCGAACTTGCTGCCCAATGCGCCACGACGCCCACACCTGCCGGCTGCCCGGCTCCGGCCACCCCCACCCCGGCCCCCAGCATCACCCCGACCCCGGTCGCCCCCAGCCCAGCGCCGATTCCGAGCGTGACCCCGGCGGTGATCCCATGAGCGTGGTCGACACTGGTCCGATCGCGATACCCAAAGCCCCCACCAAGCGAAATATCGAGCTCGCCCTGTTGATTCTGGCGTTGCTGATCGGCGCTTACGCTTACGCAAATGTGGATCTTGCTGTCAAGGGCAGCCTGCCACTCGACTATTGGGCAGCTGTCGGCGTGTTCGCCGGGCTCTTCGCCGTTGCCCACGTCGGGGTCCGGATTCTGGCTCCGTACGCCGACCCCTATCTCCTGCCGGCGATCGCCCTGTTGAACATGATCGGCCTGGCCATGATTCACCGCCTGGACCTCGCCGATCAGGCGCGCGCATTGCGCAACGGCACGCCGCCACCGAGTGCCGACGCCGAAGCCCAGTTCACCTGGATGGTGCTGGCACTGGCCTTGTTCATCACCACGTTGTTGCTGGTCCGCGACCACCGCCGGCTTCAGCGCTACACCTTCACAGCCATGATTGCTGGAGTGGTGTTGCTGCTTCTGCCCCTGGTGCCTGGCTTGGGAGCCAACATCAACGGGGCGACCCTGTGGATTCGGCTTGGACCGTTCTCCTTCCAACCGTCGGAATTCGCCAAGATCCTGCTCACCATTTTCTTCGCCGGGTACCTGGTGTTGAAGCGCGATTCCATGGCAGTGGTGCGCAGCAAGTTCCTGGGCATTGGGATCCCGCGCGGCCGCGATCTCGGACCGATCATTGTGGCGTGGTTGATCGCCATCGGGATTTTGGCCTTCGAGAAGGACCTCGGTACGGCTCTGATGTTCTTCGGCCTATTCGTGGTCATGCTGTTTGTGGCCACTGGACGGGCATCTTGGCTGGTGATCGGCGGTTTCATGCTCGCCATCGGCGGCCTGCTTGGCTACTTCGCCTTCGGCCATGTCCGGCTGCGAGTATCGATTTGGTTGGATACGTGGACGTATGCCCAGGATCAGTCGTTTCAGTTGGCCCAGGGGTTGTTCGGCCTGGCTAGCGGCGGCTTGCTGGGCTCTGGCTGGGGTAACGGCTACCCACAGTTTGTGCCCTTCGCCAAGTCAGACTTCATCGCCGACGCGCTCGGCGAGGAGATCGGCCTCACCGGTCTGATGGCCGTTCTCATGCTCTACGCGGTAGTGATCGAGCGCGGACTGCGAGCTGCAGTAGCTGTCCGAGACCCCTTCGGCACGCTGCTGGCGGTTGGACTATCCACAGTGTTGGCGCTGCAGGTGTTCGTGGTGGTGGGGGGCGTCACCCGGCTCATCCCGCTGACCGGTCTCACCACCCCGTTTCTGGCGTACGGCGGCTCCGCGCTCTTGGCGAACTGGGTCATGATCGCGCTATTGCTACGAGTATCGGATGCGGCGCGACGCCCAGCACCGGTGGCCAAGCCGTTGATCACTGACGTCCCGCGGTCGGTGGGCGCATGAATCGGCAGATTCGACTCCTGGGCATGATCCTCGCAGTCATGCTGTTCGCGCTGTTGATCAACCTCTCGGTGCAGCAAGTCCTGCTAGCGAACAGCACCAAAGCCCGAGCCGGAAACTCCCGGACCCTGCTGGAGGAGTACAGCCGGGAGCGGGGACCGATCCTGGTGCAGGCCGCACAAGTGGCCAAGTCTGTTCCAACCGATGATTCGTTGAAATACCTGCGGGTCTACAGCGATGGGCCGCTCTACGCCCCAGCCACTGGCTTCTACTCCATGGTGTATGGCGCCACCGGCATAGAGCGGGCCGAGAATTCCGTGCTGAACGGCACCGGACCTGAGTTCTTTGTCGACCGCCTGGGCCAACTTTTCGGCGGCCAGCAAGTGCGCGGCGGCACCGTCACCCTCACCTTGAATCCGGCTGCCCAAGAGGCGGCGGCCGACGGTTTGGGCAGCAGTGTCGGGTCTGTGACCGCCATCGATCCTCGCACCGGGGCGATCTTGGCCATGGCGCAGTCACCGTCCTTCGATCCGAACATCCTCAGCAGCCACGACCCGAAAACGATCACGGCCTACTACGAGGCTCTGGAGTCCGACCCCAACCAACCGCTGCTCAACCGGCCGTTGGTCTCCACCCCACCCCCGGGTAGCACCTTCAAACTCGTGACCTCCGCTGCTGCGCTCGCCGCCGGGATCACCCCCGAGACCCCGCTGCCAGGTCCGGCGACCTACCCGCTGCCGGGATCCACAGCCTCGATTCCCAACTGGTTCCCCGGCGCCTGCGGTCCCAATGACACCGTCACACTGCAACAGGCGTTGGCTGAGTCCTGCAACACTGCCTTCGCGTATCTCGGCAACGAACTTGGAAATGACGCCCTGCGGACACAGGCTGACGCGTTCGGCTTCAACACCTCTTTTGAAGTGCCGCTGGTAGCCGCCACCTCCCGATATCCCGATGGTTTGGATGCCTCCCAAACAGCACAGAGCGCTGTCGGCCAGTTCAACGTGACCGCATCTACTCTGCAAATGGCCTTGGTGGGAGCGGCCATCGGCAACGCTGGCGTCACGATGAATCCCTACCTGGTGGCGGACAAGCGCAGCGCGGACTTGCAGGTGCTGGCCACCACCAAGCCCACCGAGCACGCCCGGGCGATGTCGCAAGCCAACGCCACCGCGCTACTGGGCATGATGGAGACTGTGGTGAATCAGGGCACCGGATCCAATGCCCAGATTCCCGGTGTCCGCGTGGCGGGCAAGACCGGAACCGCCGAAACCGGTGGCACCCGGCCCAACGTCGCCTGGTTTGTGGCCGTGGCGCCGGTGGAGAACCCGCAAGTTGCCGTCGCCGTCGCCGTGGAAAATGCCGGCAGCAGCGAAGTCAGCGGCAATGCCCTGGCGGCGCCCATCGCCCGGCAAGTGATCGAAGCAGTGCTGCAGTGAGGTGTGCAATGAGTAGTTGTCCGAGATTCAACCCATCCCTTCAGGAGCTGCTATGACCGCACCGCGAACTTTGGGCGATCGTTATGAGCTGGGTGCGGAAATCGGCCGCGGCGGTATGGCAGAGGTTGTGGAAGCGCAGGATTTGCGACTCGGACGCCGCGTGGCGATCAAACTCTTGCGCCCCGACCTGGCCCAGGATCCCAGTTTTCTCACCCGCTTTCGCCGCGAAGCACAAGCAGCCGCAGGACTGAACCAGCCCAACATCGTGGCTGTGTACGACACCGGGGAAGACGAGTTGCACAACGGCACACAAGACGTGCTGGTTCCTTACATCGTGATGGAGTACATCGACGGTTTGACCTTGCGGGAATTGCTGCACAGCGGGCGCCGCCTGCTGCCCGAGCGGGCACTGGAACTCACCGCCGGCATTCTCGCCGCCTTGGATTATTCACATCGGCACGGCATCGTGCACCGAGACATCAAGCCGGCCAACGTCATGCTCACCCGGGCCGGTGAAGTGAAGGTGATGGACTTCGGCATCGCCCGCGCCGCCGCCGATGCGCATTCCACCATGACCGCGGCGAGCACCGTGATGGGGACTGCGCAATACCTTTCGCCGGAGCAGGCGCGCGGCGAGGTCGTCGATGCCCGGTCCGACCTTTACTCCACCGGGTGTGTGTTGTTCGAACTGCTCACCGACCGGCCACCTTTTGTGGGTGACTCCCCGGTTTCGGTGGCCTACCAGCACGTTGGCGAAACCCCGCCCGTGCCCTCCGAACTCGATCCCAGCATTCCGCCGGCGATTGACGCCATCGTCGCCAAAGCGCTAGCCAAAGATCGTGAAGAGCGCTACCAAACCGCGGCCGAGTTCCGCAACGACGTCGAGCGGGCCATTGCCGGTCTGCCGATGACCGCGGCGGCCGGGATGACTGCTGTGCTGCCGGTCGCACCTGCTGCGGTTCCCGTTGCAGCTGCCACCAGCATGTTGCCGGCTGCCGATGCCGCGACTGATGCGGCGTTGTTGCCAGACGAGCCGAAGAAGACCAACCCGTGGATGTGGGTGGCGATCGTTGCCGTGATTCTCTTGGTCGGTGCGGGTGCCGTATTCGCCGGTCGGCTGCTGACCGGCGACACCGCAGCCAAAGTGTCGGTGCCCAACGTCGTCGGCCAAACTGTCGACCAGGCCAGCCTCACGTTGTCGCAGTCCGGCCTGAAACTCGGTCAGGAAACCACCCAGGTTTCCGACAAGCCGATCAACACGATCATTCAGCAAGACCCGATCGCGGGAGCCCAACTCGAGCAGGGTCAGGGGGTGGCAGTAGTCATCTCCGCCGGGAAGGCCCAAGTGAGCGTGCCAAATCTGGTGGGGCTCACAAGTGAAGCTGATGCCCGCACCGCGCTGGCCGACGCCAAACTCAATCTCGGCAGCGTGAGTGAAGCTGATAGCGATGCCCCGCAGGGTTCGGTCATCAAGCAGAGTCCCGCTGCCAACACCAGCGTGGACGCCGGGAGCCGGGTGAACATCACTGTTTCCAACGGCAAAGTGGTGGTCCCCAGTGTGGTGAACAAGAGTGAGGCCCAGGCGAAGAGCGATCTCGCGAACGCCGGTTTCCAAGTCAACGTGGTAACTCAGCCCACCAGCAGTGCATCGGCGGGCACGGTGCTCGCACAATCGCCGCAAGGCGGCTCCACAGCGGTGAAGGGCACATTGGTGACCATCACGGTGGCCGTGGCAGCACCCACCCCGACACCCACGCCTACCCCGACGCCCACACCCACACCGACCACTGCGGCACCGTCGGCCTCGGTCAGCGGCGCCGCCAGTATCGAGTCCGGGTCACCCGCGCCCACAACCCAACTGACTCCGGGCGTGGATGCAGCTAGCGGACTGGCTCCGTAACAGGCAGCACCGGCGCCAAACCTTCGGCAGCGGCCAACGCATCAGTTGCACCACAACGTGTCAACCAGTTGGCCAACATCTGATGCCCGCCCTGGGTCAGCACCGATTCCGGGTGGAACTGCACACCTTCGATATCCAATGTGCGATGAGCCAGACCCATGATCACTCCGCTGGCGGTGCGCGCTGTGATGGTGAGGTCCGCAGGCAGGGTGTCCGGTGACACCGCAAGAGAGTGGTAGCGCGTGGCCGTGAACGGGTTGGGCAATCCGTGCAAGACCCCCGCACCATCGTGGAACACCTCCGAGGTCTTGCCGTGGAGCAACTCCGGTGCCCGAATGACATCTCCCCCGAACGCCTCCGCAATCGCCTGATGACCAAGGCACACGCCAAATATGGGCACGCGACCACCCACGCGCGCTATCACGTCCAAACAGATTCCCGCGTCACGCGGCTCGCCTGGGCCGGGTGAGAGCAGCACGCCGGCATACTCCAGGGCTGCTGTCGCGGGTACCGCGTCATTGCGCACGACATCGCACTCGGCCCCCAGCTGCGCAAGATAGGACACGATGTTGAACACGAAACTGTCGTAGTTGTCTATCACCAGGATGCGTATCGACACGCGCTCATCATGGCCGACGGTTGGTGCCCTCGGGTCAGCCGGGTAGTCTCACCTGGACAAGGAGGGTGCATGACAGCCAAAGAGTCCGACGCCGACCCCACCGCCGATGCGGTGACTGCGGATCCGGAGCCGAGCGAGCAGAGTGGTCAAGTAGACGAGAAACCAGTCAAATCGAAAGCTAAATCCGCCACAACCCCCATTCCGCCAGCGGCCAAAGCCAAACTCGCCGCCCGGAAACGCGCCAAGCAGAGCCCGAAGTCGCGCACCCCGGTGCGGATCGGCTCACCCCGGTGGATCGTGCCCCTCATGCTGACGCTTTTCGTCATCGGCTTGATCTGGATTGTGGCCTACTATGTGGCGCCTGATGCCCCTGTGATCTCCACACTGGGCTGGTGGAACGTCGTGGTTGGTTTCGCTTTCCTCGCCGGTGGCTTCATCGTGGCAACACGATGGCGTTAGCGAACATGGCCAGCCTGCGGTTCTTGTGATTCGTCTTACACCCGTGTAGTTCATCCCCAGGCTGTGGATAACGTGGGGATAAGCCCCGTATCTCGGGTGGTCACGCAGGGCAACAGCGACGGTTCACCCGGCGAAAGCCGACAACTGCGCCGAACGGTATGCGACTGTCAACGCAATCACACCCACAATCACGGCCACCCCCACCACCTCCACACTGATGCGGCGCCGTCCCGTCGGCGAGACGAGCACCGCGGCCATCGCCGCACCGGTGAGCAATCCCCCGAGGTGTGCGCGCCAATCGATGCCCGCGGAGAACACAAAACCGATGACGATGTTGATCGCTATCAATACCAGCACCATCGTGATGTCGAATCGCAACCGCCGGCCCGCCACAGCGAGCGCACCCATCACGCCGAAAATCGCGCCACTGGCACCCACCGACAGCGTGGTCGGCGCCGAGAGAGCGTAGGACGCGGCTGCGCCGCCCAAGCCCGACACCACAAAAAGGAGCGCGAACCGGCCATGGCCGAGGATCCGCTCCATCGTGGGTCCGAGCACAAACAGCACGTACATGTTGAACATCAGGTGCAACAGCGACCCGTGTAGGAATACCGAGGTGAGCAGTCGGAAGTACTCCCCGCCGAGCGCAATCGCCACCGGCTGCATCCCGAAACTGCCCGCGATCTCGTCCACACCCACCAGAAACTGGGCTGCGTATACCGCGACGCACATGCCGATTAATGTCCAGGACACCACCGGTCGGGCATCTGGGCTGGCCACAGTGAGATTCGCATGTGTCTCACGAACTACCTGCTGACCTGCGGCAACGCAGTTCGGACACTGGAATCCTACGGCTGCCGGAGTCATGCAATCCGGACAAATGGGCGTGTCACATCGCGTGCATGAGATGTAGGTCTCGCGGTCCGGGTGCCACGCACAGCGTGGGGGTTCGGCGGTCAGGCGGCGACCGTCTCGATGTCAATGCTGCTTATCACCACATCGGTCAACGGCCGGTCTCGGCCATCCGTGGCAACTCCGGCGATCGCGTCGACCACGTCCCGGGACGCCTGATCGGCCACTTCGCCGAAGATGGTGTGCTTGCGGTTGAGCCACGGCGTCTTGTCGACGGTGATGAAGAACTGTGAGCCGTTGGTGTTGGGCCCGGAGTTGGCCATCGCCAGCAGGTAGGGCCGGTCGAACTGCACGTCCGGGTGGAATTCGTCGGCAAACCGATACCCCGGGCCGCCGGTGCCGTTGCCCAATGGATCGCCACCTTGCAGCATGAAACCGGGAATGACCCGGTGAAACACTACCCCGGAGTACAGCGGGCCGGCACCCGGCTTACGGGTGC
>CAZVKB010000066.1:0-14829 GCA_964627505.1 uncultured Actinomycetes bacterium
CTTGGCTTTGTCGGCATGGACGGTTTCGGATTCGACTTCGCCTTCTGCGACGGGCTGAACGAGGCGGGTTTATCTGTGGCCACGCTGTGGCTACCGGAAACCGACCTGCCCACCACCCCGCCACAGGAATCCAGCCAACCGGTGATGGACTTCATTAATCTGGCTGGCTGGTTCCTGGGTACATGTCGGACCGTGGCCGATGTGCGACAGGCATTGAACACTGTGGCCGTCTGGAACGCCCCGATTCGACGGATGTGGCCGACAGGCCAGCCAGTGCCCGAAGTCGCGAAACCGCTGTTGGACTACCCGTTCACCGAGCATCTGATGATTCACGATGCGCACGGCGGGGATCTGGTAATCGAGTTTGTGGGCGGCGGAGTGCGTGTCCACACAGAGACGGTGGGGGTGCTCACCAACTCGCCCACCTACGACTGGCACCTCACAAATCTGCGCAACTACCTCGGTCTCACCCCCACCGAGCAGGCGCCGGTCAATTTGATGGGGATGCCGGTGACGCCGACGGGCAATGGCACGGGGTTGCGTGGAATCCCGGGCGATGTGACGCCGCCGTCGAGGTTCGTGCGAGCCACGGTGCTCTCGGAGGTGGTCACCGAGGCGCGAGACACCCACGATGCCGTGAACCAGGCATTTCACTCGCTCGACCTGGTGAGCGTGCCTCGACATCTGGCCTCGTCTGGGGACTACACCCAGTGGTACGTCGTGCGGGACCACGACAACGGCGTGTACTACGTGCGAACCTATGACGCTTGGACTACCGATGTCCACGATCTCCACGCCCTTGGGGTGGCGGGCACGGGTGAACGGTCATCGTTGCCGCTGCCGACGCCCCCGGGCGCGACGGCGAACTGACACGACTCGCCCGAGCGATTTGCGACGGTGATAGTCCGCGACGTGGGTTGCGGCCGATACAAGTGCCGGCGGGTACTAGCGTGCGGGGGTGGACATCAAGGAATGTGTGCGGTTGCGGCGCTCGATTCGGCAGTTCCGCGACACCCCGGTTGCCGATGAGGTGCTGCGCGAGTTGCTCACCGATGCCGCCCGAGCGCCCAGCGGCGGCAATGTGCAGCCGTGGCGGATCTACGTGATCAACGGGGAGACGATGTCCCGGCTACGTCTGCACCTGGACCGGGAGCCGCCGCTGGAGGCGCCGGAGTACGACATCTATCCCCCTTCCCTGCATGAGCCGTATCGCAGCAACCGGTTTCAACTCGGGGAACAGATGTATGCGACGTTGGGGATTGCCCGCGAAGACAAAGCTGGCCGACTGCGGCAGTTCGCGCGCAACGATCTATTCTTCGATGCCCCGGCAGCGTTGTTCTGCTTCGTGGATCGGCGGATGGGACCGCCGCAGTGGTCCGACCTTGGGATGTTCCTACAGACCTTTATGTTGCTCGCGGTGGATCGTGGTCTCGGCACATGTGCGCAGGAGTACTGGTCGGTGCGTCACCAAGCGGTGACCTCGTTTGTGGGTGCACCGGCCGAGGAGATGCTGTTTTGTGGCATGGCGGTGGGCTATGCCGAGGAGAACGCCCCTGTGAACTCACTGCGGTCGCAGCGGATGCCGCTGGACCAGTGGGCCACCTTCGTGTGACCGCCGCGAGGCAGTATCACTCTGAGTAGTGGAGTCGTCGTAAAGATTCTCCAAAGAACACCCGTTCTGGCTAATTCAAGGAATCTTGGTAACTGAGCGTATTCGAAGTAGTGAGTGTGATCGGGGTAACCGCCTTTACTTAACGTTGGCCGCGGGCGTGTCCCACGTCACATGGGAAGGGGTTCCGCGGCGTTGTGGGGTGGGTAGTTTCGGGTTGTCGCTGACAGAGCAACCGATTGGTCGCAAGCGACCTGCTGAATCTCCAAGGCGGGTTGGCCCCCGATGGGCCCCCACACCACGGAGTACCGCGGATCGACTCCGGAACGGAGCGGTCAAGCAAGTCTGGGCTGGCTGCGCTGTGCGCTGCCCGGCTGGTCGCGGGAGGCAGATCCAAGGGAGTGATTTCATGTCAAAGCGTGTCGTGTTGCCCGCAGCTGCCGTCACCGTTGCGCTGGGACTCGGAATGGTCGCCTCGTCAGCACAGGCAGAACCGCCGGCCGCGTTGGCCCCGCAGGGACAGCCGCAGAATGCTGCCGCAGTCGTGGGCCCGTTGAGCTCGCCGAAGATTCGGGATGCTTTTGTCCAGATCGCCAGTCAGCGCGAAGCTCAGCTTGCCGCTGAAGCCGCTGCCGCGCAGGCTGCCGCTGAGGCCGCCGCTGCTGCTGAAGCCGCCGCGCAGGCCGAGCGGGAAGCGAAGGCCGCTGCCGCTGCCAAGGCGAAGAAGGCCACGTCGAGTTCGTCCTCGTCAAACTCCTCGAGCGGTTCGTCGTCGAGTGGTTCGTCGTCGAGTAGCTCGTCCTCGGGTAGCTCCTCCGGTTACAGCAGCAGTGCCGCTGATTCGGGAGACTACGGCAGTGCCGACGCCTGGGCTGCCAGTGGCAAGTCCCAGAGTGTGATCCAGTGCGAGTCCGGCGGCAACTACTCGATCAATACCGGAAACGGGTACTACGGCGCCTGGCAGTTCGACCGCCAGAGCTGGTTGGCCAACGGTGGTGGCCAGTACGCTCCGCTGCCGAGCCAGGCCACGCCCTCGCAGCAGAACCAGATCGCCTACAACTACTACCAGAAGGCCGGCTGGCGCCCCTGGGCCTGCGGCTGATTCGCGGCCCACTGCCACGCTATCCCCGAAACCCCCAGTCCCGACCACAAGGTCAGGGCTGGGGGTTTCGGCTCGTAACGGAGGAGAGAGGCGCCGCAGGGGCTACTGGGGTGTGACGTAGGTACGCCCACTGAGCGCGGCCGCCGACTCGGCTGGGGTGCCAGCAGCGGAGTCGCCAGCCGAAGCGCCGGTGGCACCTCCACACGCCACCAACCCTGTGGTGGTCAGGACTACGGCAGCCGTTGCGGCAAGCACCCGGCCCTATTTGCCGGTGCCCCACATCCGAAATGTGGCGAGGAGGTTGGCTGCCCCCCAGGGGACGATCACCCAAATCGGCCAGAAGTAATTGCCACCGTCATCCCACGGGTAGGACGTCAACGCCCAGATCACGATCATCATCACTGACACGCCGAGCCAGGACCACCACGTCGCCTTGATCGCCGCCCGACTGCCCGGTGTGGGCTGGGCCTCGCTGACCGCGGTGGTGGCCACGGGTGCCCCGGCTGCGACGACTGGTGCGGCGGGCTGAGCAGCCTGTGCCGCGCCCGTCGGCGGCAGCGGCGGTAAGTCCGCGGTGATCTTTGCCAGATCGCCCATGGTCACGGCTGAATAACAGGCGGATAGCCGTTGATCGTGCTCATCGGCACTGATGCGACCTTCCACCAGTGCCTCATTGATCACGCGCGCACACGCATCCCGGTCGTGCGTCCCTGCTCGCATCTCACTCGGATCCACGTTCGCCATGTCTCACGCCTCCTTCGCATGCCAAATGCGATCCAGGTAATCCTGAATCGAACGGTCGGAGGAGAAGAACCCCGCGCGGGCCACATTCAGGATCGCCTTGCGGTTCCAATCCTCCGGGTCTCGATAGTTGGCCGACACTCGATCTTGGGTGTCGATGTAGTCGCGATAGTCGGCAAATACCAAGAATGGATCGTGCGCCATCAGGTGGTCGATCACCGCGTGCCCAGCCGCCTGGGAATCCCCGAGTAACGCACCTCCCCGCAACGCATCGATAGCGCGGCGCAGATCGGGGTCACGTTCATAGAAGTCCAACGGCCGGTAGCCGGCATTCTGCACAGCTGTCACCTCGGACTCCGTGAGCCCAAACAGGAAGAAGTTCTCCGGCCCCACCAATTCCCGGATCTCCACATTGGCCCCATCGAGGGTGCCGATGGTGAGAGCACCGTTCAGGGCGAATTTCATGTTGCCTGTGCCAGAGGCCTCTTTGCCGGCCATGGAAATCTGCTCGCTGAGTTCCGCAGCCGGCACGATCACCTGGTTGAGCACCACGTTGTAGTTAGCCGGGAACGCAATCCGCAACCGCTCGCGCACCACCGGGTCGGATTCGATCGCACGCGCCACTGCGTGGATCAGTTCGATTGTCTGCTTGGCCATGACGTAGCCCGGTGCGGCCTTGGCTCCGAACACCACAGTACGTGGTACTTCGTCGCAATACGGGTTGGATTTGATGCGCTGGTACAACGTCACCACATGCAACAGTTTGAGCACTTGGCGCTTGTATTCGTGTAACCGCTTGACCATCACGTCGAACATCGACGACGGATCCACCAGGAGATCATCGCGGGTGCGCAACAGCGTGGCGAAGCGGGCCTTGTTGGCCCGCTTGATTTCGGCGAATCGCTCGCGGAAGGCTGCGTCATCGGCGTACGGCTCGAGCCCGGAGAGCCGGTCGAGGTCGCGCTCCCAACCTGGTCCGATGGCCTCAGTGATCAGCTCCGACAACCCTGGGTTGGCCACGCGGAGGAACCGCCGCGGGGTGATCCCGTTGGTGACATTGGTGAACTTGGCAGGCCACATGTCGGAAAAGTCGCGCAGCACTTTGTCGCGCAGCAGTTGGGAATGCAGTTCCGCCACACCGTTGACGTGCGAACTGCCGACCACCGCCAGATGGGCCATCCGCACACCGCGCCACGGCTCTTCCTGAATGATTGACATCCGATTCAGGATGCCCGAGTCGCCCGGGAAAGCCTCGGCAACTTCGGCCATGAAGCGGGCGTTGATCTCGTAGATCAGTTGCATGTGGCGAGGCAAGAGGCGCTCGAGTAGTTCCACCGGCCAAACCTCCAGCGCCTCTGGCATCAGCGTGTGGCAGGTGTAGGCAAACGTCTGAGTAGTGATTCCCCAGGCCTGATCCCAAGTGAGTCCGCGTTCATCGACGAGAATCCGCAGCAACTCCGGGATTGCGATGACCGGGTGGGTGTCGTTGAGTTGGAAGATCACCCGACTGGGCAGATCGTCGAGGTTGAATCGGCTGGGCAACGTCTGGTCAATAAAGTCGCGAATGCTCGCCGCGGTGAAGAAATACTGTTGCGACAGGCGCAACTCTTTGCCTTGCGGGGTGGAGTCTTCGGGGTAGAGCACCTTGGACAGGCTGGACGCCCACACCTGCTCGGTGACCGCCCGCTCATAGTCGCCTGCATTGAAGATTGACAGGTTGAACTCGTCAGGAGACTCCGCCGACCACAGCCGCAGTGTGTTCACCACGCCGTTGCGGAATCCGGGAACCAGATAGTTGTACGGCACGGCCAACACCGTGCGTTCGGGAATCCAGGTGGTGCGCAGGTTACCGAGTTCGTCGACATCGGTCTCGGTGTACCCGCCGTACCCGATGTTCTGCGCCATCTGGGTGTGCGGGAACTCCCAAGGGTTCCCACCGCTGAGCCACTTGTCGGGCATCTCCACTTGCCGCCCGTCGGCAAACGCCTGCCGGAAGATGCCGTATTCGTATCGGATGCCATAGCCCACAGCGGGGATACCCAGGGTGGCCAGACTGTCGATATAACAGGCGGCCAGGCGCCCCAGACCGCCGTTGCCCAATCCAGGCTCCGGCTCCACGGCCACGAGGTCGTCGAGGTCGAGATCGAGGCTTTCCAACGCGTCCCGCATGGGCTGCTCGAGATCCACTGCAAGCAGGGAGTTGAGTAGTTGTGGGCCCAGCAGGTACTCGGCGCTGAGATAGGCCACTACTTTCGGGCCGGTTGCCAGTTGCCGTTCCAGGCGTTGGATCCAGGGGGTCATGAGCACACCGCGGACGGTGAGTCCCAGCGCTTGATATAAGTCGTTCTTCGAAGCGCGATTGATGTCCACGCCTTGCGAATCCCGCAAGTTACGCAGAAACGCTGCAGCGAGCTGCGCGGGTGTCGGCACGTCGATGTCCAGGGGGGCAGCGTCGCGGGAGGGGGGTGCCACGGTCACAGTTGACGTCCTTTGTCGCGGGAATGGTGCCGGCGGGCGCCAACCGGCGCCGGGGTTCAGCCTAGTGGGAAGCAACGCCGAATTGGGAGGGTGTTTTGGACGATGTTCCCGAGTGGGTCAGCCAGATGTCACCGGGATGGGCGGCGATGCCTTGGCGGCCGCGGGAATCCCGAATGTCCGGGAATGCCCAGAAATGCGGCACGCCTCGGCTACGGTGGGAGCGTGTGCAGTGTGCCTTCCCACTTCGACGGGGCTATTGACCTGGCGCCTGTGGTTGCTATGATCGGCCCCGGACCAGAATCCGCCAGGGCGCAGGGGAAGGCGACTCTCGGCAGAGGAGGACGGTCGTGTCCGTTCGAATAGGTGCGTCCACCAGGGCGCAACGAAGTGCGCGGGGCGTGGTGTTCATCCACACCTGCTCCAAAGCCATGTCCGCACACGTCCAGTGGGCAGTGGAGCGAGTGATTGGGCGGCCGGTGAATCTGGAGTTCGCCCCGCAGCCAGCCCGAGAGGGCACCTTGCGGGCTGAATATGTGTGGACAGCGGCACCCGGCACCGCGGCGCGGTTGGCTTCCGAATTACGTTCATTCCCCGGGCTGTGTTTCGAAGTCACGGAAGACTCCGCCCCCGGCAATGATGGCGAGCGGTTCTCCTGCACGCCTGAACTGGGCATTTTTCGCGCGACCGTGGCCGCCAACGGCGATGTGATGGTCGGCGAAGAACAATTGCGCGATTTGTTGGGCCGAGCCGCCGCCGCCGAAATCTTAGGCACCGGCTTCGATTTCGAATCCGAACTTGAATTGCTCATGGGTCGTCCCTGGGACGAAGTGCTCGAGCCTTTGCGGCACGCCGGTGACGGCGCGCCGGTGCGCTGGCTCAACCAGGTCGGCTAAGCGCCTCTGCCCTATCCCTGTCTGCGCAGCACCATCGCCGCGCCCACCAACCCCCGTACCGCCCTGGCGGACTTCTCCGCAGGGCGGTACGGCCGGTTTCGGCTCCTCAGCCGCCGCCTTCAGTGTTCCCGGAGTCAGCGGCAGCGGGGTCTAGCAGTCGGTACTGTGCGATTGCCTGTGCAACTGTCGTAGGTTGCACGTCACCCTGGTGGGCCAACGCGGACAAGGTCTGCACCACGATCGACTCGGCATCCACCAAGAAGTGCCGGCGCAGTGCACCGCGGGTGTCGGACAAGCCCCAACCGTCGGTGCCGAGGGCGTAGAAGTCGCCGGGCACCCATTGCCGGATCTGATCCTGCACCGCCCGCATGTAATCCGACACGGCAATGAATGGTCCCGGACGACCTGCCAGTTTGCTCGTGACATATGGCGTTCGCTGCACTCCGGTGGGGTTCACCAAATTGTGCCGGTCCACGTCCAACCCATCGCGGCGCAGTTCTCCCCAAGACGTCACCGACCACACATCGGCCTGCACTCCGAACTGCTCGGAGAGCAGCCGCTGGGCTTTCATCGCCCACGGCAGGGCGATGCCCGAGGCCAGGATCTGGGCCCGCGGTCCGGGTGCTTGGGAGGCTGGCGCGACCAGGTGCAGGCCGCGCACAATGCCTTCCACATCGACGTCCGCCGGCTGCGCCGGTTGCGAGATCGGCTCGTTGTAGACGGTGAGGTAATAGAAGACATCCTCAGAGTTTTCCCCGTACATCCGACGCAGACCATCTTTGACGATGTGCACGATCTCGTAGGAGTACGCCGGGTCATAACTGATGCATGTGGGGTTGGTGGCTGCGATCAGCGGGGAGTGGCCGTCTTGGTGTTGCAGACCTTCGCCGTTGAGCGTGGTGCGTCCAGCGGTGGCACCCAGCACGAATCCACGCACGCGCTGGTCCATGGCAGCCCAGAATTGATCGCCGGTGCGTTGGAATCCGAACATCGAATAGAACACATACACCGGGATCATCGGCTCGTCATGCGTGGAGTACGACGAACCAACCGCGAGGAACGACGACATCGAGCCGGCCTCGTTGATGCCTTCGTGCAGGATCTGGCCGGTGGTGCTCTCTTTGTAGGACAGCAGCAGTTCCCGATCCACAGCGGTGTACAACTGTCCGCTGTGGTTGTAGATCTTCTGGGTGGGGAACATCGCGTCCATCCCGAACGTGCGGGCCTCATCCGGGATGATCGGCACGATCCGGGGGCCGATTTCCGGATCCCGAATCAGGTCCTTGAGCAGGCGCACGAAGGCCATGGTGGTAGCCACTTCCTGCTTGCCGGACCCGCGCGTCAGTACGTCGTAGACCTTATCGCCGGGCAGTACCAATGGCCGCGACGTGTTTTGTCGCGCAGGTACGCCGCCGCCCAGAGCAGCCCGGGCGTTGCGGGCGTACTGAATGTGTTCGTGGTCGGGGCCGGGTCGGTAGTAGGGCGGAAGATATGGATCCATCTCCGAGTCCGGGATGGGAATGTGCAGGCGGTCGCGGAACTCCTTGAGGTCATCGAGGGTGAGCTTCTTCATCTGGTGCGTGGAGTTACGGCCCTCAAAGTGCGAGCCCAGCGTGAAGCCCTTGATGGTCTTGGCCAGCACCACGGTCGGGCGACCCTTGTGGGCCACCGCCGCGGCATAGGCGGCGTACACCTTGCGGTAGTCGTGGCCGCCGCGGCGCAAATGCCAGATGTCGTCATCGGTCCATTCCGCCACCATTTCCGCGGTACGGGGGTCGCGGCCGAAGAAGTGCTCGCGGACGAACGCACCGTCCTCGCTCTTGAACGTCTGGAAGTCCCCATCGCGAGTATTGTTCATGAGGTTCACGAGCGCACCGGAGTCGTCCATGGCCAGCAGATCGTCCCAGCCGCGTCCCCACACAACCTTGATCACATTCCAGCCGGCCCCGCGGAACAAGGCCTCCAACTCCTGGATGATCTTGCCGTTGCCGTACACCGGACCATCGAGCCGTTGCAGGTTACAGTTGATGACGAAAGTGAGGTTGTCCAGTCCCTCCCGAGCGGCGTATTCGATCTTGCCGAGGGTTTCCGGTTCGTCGGTCTCACCATCCCCGATGAATGCCCAGACCCGCTGATCGGTGGTGTCCTTGATACCGCGGTCGGCCAGATAGCGGTTGAAACGAGCCTGGTAGATGGCATCGATCGGGCCCAACCCCATGGACACCGTCGGGAACTGCCAATAGTCCGGCATCAGCCGGGGGTGTGGATAAGACGGCAGCCCACCTCCGGGGTGGGAGAGTTCCTGTCGGAAACCGTCGAGTTGCTGGGCCGAGAGTCGGCCTTCGACGAATGACCGCGCATAGATCCCAGGAGAGGCGTGGCCCTGGAAAAACACCTGGTCAGCGCCGCCTGGAGCGTCCGGGCCGCGGAAGAAGTGGTTGAATCCGACCTCGTAGAGCGTGGCCGAGGACGCGAAGGTGGAGATGTGTCCACCGACCCCGATGCCGGGGCGCTGGGCCCGGTGCACCATGATCGCCGCGTTCCAGCGCACGTAGCGTCGGATGCTTTTCTCAATCGATTCGTCGCCCGGAAAATCCGGCTCATCCTCGGGATGGATGGTGTTGATGTAGTCGGTTTGACGCACGTCGGGCACGCCGAGGTCGAGTTCAGCGGCCTGGCGCTGCAACTCCCGCATGATGAATCGCGCGCGCTCAGGGCCTTGTTCCCTTGCCAGCGCGCTCAACGAGTCCAGCCATTCCTGGCTTTCTGCCGGATCCTGATCGACGTACTGATGGGGCAGGGCGAGCGGAGACTTCTCGATCCGGATCTCGGTCACGTTACCGTCCTTCGGGGCCAGTGTGGGCTGGGTCGGGCTGGATGTGGGCTGGGGCTGTCAGGTGGAACTCGAAGCGACGGCGATGTTCACCGTTTCGAACGCGGGCTGACCAGACGGGTACCTTGCCAGTCCGGGGCTGCGCTGATGGTGCTGGTCTGCGCGAGCCCGGAAATGGGCGCGGCCTCGGCGATGTCGGTGACTTCCACATGGCCACGGCGGCCGGGTTTGGGGCTGAGCAGCCACACTGAGCCGTGATCAGCCAGCATGGTGATGGCATCCACCAGGGCATCGACGAGATCGCCATCGTCCGACCGCCACCACAGCAGGACGACGTCCACCACCTCGTCGCCATCTTCGTCGAGTAACTCCTGTCCGCAGGCAGCCTCCACTGCGGCCCGCAGAGTTTCGTCACAGTCGGTGTCCCATCCGACTTCCCGGATGGCATCACCTGGTGCCACACCGAGAATCGCCGGTCGACCTGGGGTCGCCGCCACGAGGATCCTCCCTTGCTGCCACTTGAGCGCCGCTGGCTCCTAGTCCACCCGACGTTATAGGGGTCATGCAACATCTGGGCGCATTATCGGCCAAACCTGACCAAATTCGACTCCGATCAAGCCCCCGAGATGTGCTGCGAGTGCTAATTGCGGGGTCGGCGGCCCAGGTTGGACAGGCGGGACAACAGACTGCCGGTATTGGCCACCCACTTGGTTGCGGTGGCGACGGCCCCCAGGCTGGGCATGCCGGGCACTTCCGCCATTGCCGGTGCTAGCCGCAACAGCCCGGCCAGGTCGTCCACCCGAATGTCGCCGCTGCGGTAGAGCCTAGGTACATCGGCTTGCCCCGAGGTGATCCCCAGCAGCACCGGCAACGTGGCTGTGACCACGGGACCGCGGTAGTCCGTTGGCAAGGTGGAACCGGTGAGGGTGCGCCAGTTGCCGTCGGCGGCGCGAGTGGCGACCGTCGTGTTAGGCGCGACTAGTGCCAGGGATCCGCGGACGTTGGTGCGAGCCGCAAAGGCCCCCATGGTGTCGCAGGTGGCGATCACCCCGGCCGTGAGCAGCACCGGATTCGCCTGTTCGGGTTGGTCGATGAGTGCGAGCTGTGCCACGGAGAGTTGGTGCACGGTGCCGTGCAGGGCGGTGAGCAAGGGCAGACGTCCAAGCGGTGTGGCTGCGGGTACCAATGCGTCGGTTCCCCAATCCGGTTGATCCAGCCAGTCGCTGATCGCGCGTTGAGTGCGTGCGAATGCGGCCATGATGTCGGCAAAGGTGGCGTCGATGGGTGGTTGCGCGGGACCCGCGGGTGTGGTGGCGATTTCGCCGCCGGTGGTTGCCTCAGCGATGAGATCGGCCATGGTGCGCTGGTGTGGCCACGAGCCCAGCTGCCCCACGACTTCCTTCGTCGTGGCGAGGTCCAATGTGCCGTCAAGATGCGCCTGGGTCAACCACGTGCTGAACTCGTGCCACGATCGTCGTACCACTTCGGCAACGTGCTCCGGGGCGGACGAGGCCAAACCTCGGTCGCCGTCGGTAGGCTGTCCGAACGGTGCTGATGACGTCGACACTGGCCATTCCTAACTCAGAAAGAGGATTCCATGGCACTCGAGATTGGGGCCCCGGCGCCCGACTTCGCCCTATCCAACCAGCACGGCGAGACTGTGCGGCTTTCGGACTTCCGCGGGCAGAAGAACGTGGTGGTTGTGTTCTATCCGTTCGCGTTCACTGGGATCTGCACCGGCGAGTTGTGCACCTTGCGCGATGAGGGGTCCGACTTCGTCGCACCGGGGGTGGAGACGCTGGCGATTTCGTGCGATCCGGTGTCGGCGCTCAAGGTGTTCGGCCAGCAGAACAACATCGAGTACTCATTGCTGTCGGACTTCTATCCGCATGGCGCAGTAGCGCAGGAATATGGGGTATTTCTGGCCGACAAGGGATTCGCCACGCGGGGCACATTCATCATCGACCGGGAGGGGATCCTGCGGTGGAGTGTGATCAACGGACCGGGCGAGGCGCGTTCGACCGATGCCTACCGAGAGGCTCTGGCCGCGCTGTAGCGAATGTGGTGGGCCCGGCCGGACTTGAACCGACGACCTACCCGGTGTAAACGGGTTGCGCTACCAGCTGCGCTACGGGCCCGTAGAAGAGCGTAGGGGATCTGGTGCGGCAAAGGTTCGACCCCCCGGGTCTCGGGGCTCCGAGGGGTCGTCCCGACTACATCATGTACCCAATTGTTGAATCATGCATCAGCAAGAGCAGTCCGATTGTGGGGCTCATGGACCGCAACTGCCATAACCAGCTCAGTGGACCTAGATTGTGCACATGACATCCCTTCCGCCGTATCCCACCGTGGCCGATGTGATGGCGGTGATGGATCGGCATTACCCACCGGCGCTGGCCGAGGATTGGGACGCGGTGGGCTTGGTGTGCGGCGATCCGGATGCCAGCGTTCGGCGCATTCTGGTGGCGGTGGATCCCACAGCGGAGGTGGCCGCCGAGGCGGTAGCTATGGGTGCGGACATGCTCATCACCCATCACCCGCTGTTTCTCCACGGTGTGCATGGGGTGCCCTACAGTACGCCGGGCGGCCAGGTGGTCAGCCACTTGATCACCGCTGGGTGCGCGCTGTTTGCCGCCCACACCAACGCAGATGCAGCGGCGCCTGGAGTCAACGACGCGCTGGCGGCAGCGATCGGGGTTGGGGACTTGCGCGTGCTGGAGCCGAGCAGCCCACAGGCCAACACCGGCATCGGCCGGGTGGGCTGGTTGCCTGCGCCGGAACCGCTGGCTGCTTTCGCCGAGCGGGTGGCGCGCGCGTTGCCGGCGACCCACCATGGCGTGCGCTTCGCTGGTCCTCCGGAGCAGTTGGTGCATGAAGTGGCGTTGTGTTCGGGGGCGGGGGACTCGTTGCTCGAATTCGCCGCAGGCAGCGGGGCGGATGTGTATGTAACGGCCGATCTACGCCACCATCGCGCACTTGATCATCTCGCCGCCGGCGGGTGCGCGCTGGTGGACGTGGCCCATTGGGCCAGCGAGTGGCCCTGGTGCGAGTGGGCAGCGGCTGCCCTGGAGGTGTCGCTGAACGGCGATGCTCAGCCCTCGACGGCTACGGTGGGGGTCGCGGTGACGGTATCGACCCGGCCCACCGATCCTTGGACTGGTCACGTAAGGAGCACTTGGT
This sequence comes from uncultured Actinomycetes bacterium, assembly GCA_964627505.1. Lineage (GTDB taxonomy): Bacteria > Actinomycetota > Actinomycetes > S36-B12 > UBA10799 > JACJWR01. Next base: position 12,837 of record CAZVKB010000066.1, read on the forward strand.
GAAGGCGACACCGCAAGCACAAGCAGCACTGTTGGAATTGGCTGCCTGCGATACCGAGCTGGACCGGATTGCGCACCGATTGGCGACGCTGCCGGAACAGCAACGCTGTCGCGACCTCGAAGGTCAGGCGGAAACCGCCGCCGAGCGAGTGGTACGGGCGAATACCCGCGTGACGGATCTTGAGCGGGCAGTGCGCAAAGCCGAGGCGGAAGTAGAGAAGGTACGGGCCCGCGCACAACGTGATGCGACGTTGCTCAACTCCGGTCAAATTGTGGCCACCAAGCAACTCACGGATCTCGAGCACGAGATCGCAACTCTGGGCCGGCGCCAAGCCGAACTGGAGGACGCCGAACTCGAGGTATTGGAGTTGCTGGAGGAGGCGCAGGCGGAAGTGGGGGCGGCCGAGGTTGCGCAACAGCAGGTGCGTGACTCGTTGGTGGTGGCGCAGCAGGACGCCGCCACGGCCACCGCCGCGGCCAAGGCTGAACAAGAGCAATGGCAACAACGTCGGGACGGTGTGCTCAGCAGCATCCCCGCCGACCTGCTGGATCTGTATCAGAAAATCCGCCGCGACACCGGCGGGTATGCTGCCGGGCTGGTCCGCTACGGGCGCTGCGAAGTGTGCCAGATGGAGCTCGCGACCGCGGACCTGTCCGAAGTGCGCGCCGCACCTGCCGATGAGGTGGTGCGCTGTCCGGAATGTCGCAGCATCATGGTGCGGACCGAGGAGTCAGGTCTGTGACGTCGCATTACGTTGTAGAAGCCGACGGCGGCGCGCGGGGCAATCCGGGACCGGCGGCATTCGGGGCGGTGGTACTCACGGATGGGCAGCCAGTGCGTTTCCTTGCGGGTGCACTGGGCGTGGCCACCAACAATGTTGCCGAGTACCACGGCGTCTTGGCCGGTTTGACGTGGATTGCGCGCCACGAAACTACGGCCACGGTGGAAGCACGGCTGGACTCCAAACTCGTGGTGGAGCAGATGTCCGGGCGGTGGAAAATCAAACACCCCGACATGCGCGCATTGGCCGCACAAGTGCGCGCTGCCTATCCGCCGCAATTGGTGACCTATACCTGGGTGCCTCGGGGCCAGAATCGGCGCGCGGATGCGCTGGTGAACGAGGTCCTCGATACCGGAAGTGATTCGTGGGTGATTGACCGACCAGGACCCATGGCATCCGAGTCCTTGCCGAATGGATGAATGAGACATCCTCCGTTCGGTCATACATATTCGCGACACGCTTGAAAGTGTCGGTCTGAGGTGTGTGTGCCACATCACAGCGGGCGCACCATGGTCAGGTGGTCATGGCGCTCGCGCGCCACACCGCTCTGCTCCCGGCAACACGCGCACGTGCCTCGCACGACCGCGGACCGACCTGCAGGCGCATTCCCGTGGTTGCGCCGGCAGAAGTATGAGTGTGGCGGTGCTATCGGGGTGTCCCTTGCGCAGCCGAGAGCGTGAGGGGCACCCCGATGCTACGTCTGCTCCTTGCGACTCGCGTACTGTGACCCACGACAAGTCGGCCGGGCGGCCGCGGGTACCCACTCGAGGAAAGTCCGGACTCCACAGGGCAGGGAGGTGGGTAACACCCACCCGAGGTGACTCGCGGGACAGTGCCACAGAAAGCAGACCGCCGAGTGCTTCCGCACTCGGTAAGGGTGAAACGGTGGTGTAAGAGACCACCAGCACCGCAGGTGACTGCGGTGGCTCGGCAAACCCCTCCCGGAGCAAGATCAAGAGGGCTGCCTGCGGGCAGCCTGCGCAGACGGATGGCCCGTCCGATGTCTGCGGGTAGATCGCACCGAGGTCACTGGTGACAGTGGCCCCAGATGGATGGTCGCCCCCGCGCAAGCGGGACAGAATCCGGCTTACAGGCCGACTTGTCACCCTGCCAGGTGCCGACCGTTCCGGCGCCTACCACTTGCCGACCATTCCGGCGCCTGCCGTCTGGCGCCTGCGGGGGAGGTGGGCCCCGCTTGACTGGGGCGTTGGT
>CAZVKB010000067.1:0-10450 GCA_964627505.1 uncultured Actinomycetes bacterium
GCCGTCACCCCTCATCCAGGCGATGATGTCGCCACAGTTGTCCAGCCATACGACCCGCCGCTTGATCCAACTCAACATCGTCGAGGAAGGCGTCCGCTCCAGCGGCCAGGATCATCAAGGCGCAACGTTGCGCCACCGGTGGCAACACCTGCGCAGTGAAGGTGATCTCAGCACCGGGTGAATAGTCAGATGGTCCCGAGGTTTCCGATGCGCCTCGATCCCATGTGACTGCGTCGGCATACTGATGCACTGCCCAGCGCCCGGCTTTGGGCACAAGGCCCGTGACCTCCTGTGTTGCGCGGTGGGCGCGGCACAGCTCCGTGACGTTTCCTGGTCGCTCGAAGCGCTCAGACAACACCTCCCACGCGCGCACTCGACCAAGCAGGAAGGTACGCAGTCCGTCGGTTCCTACCACCGCTGCATCCACCTCAAATCCACGCTTCGTGGGCCACAGTCGGTATGGCTCGATCACGTATTCGCCCACACCGGGTTCCCAAGCCCGGGAGTAGACCAGGTGGATCCGAAAACGCTGATCGATGGCCTCCACCACCGCTGCCACCAACGGATCGGGCTCCCGTCGCCGACGGCGAATCCCCGGGACGAAGTGGGCATGCAACTTTGCTGTTGCCGCAGCCAGCACCTCATTGTCGGGTTCGCCCTCCAGCATCCGCTCGGCGTACCACAACAACGGGCCGTACACCCTGGCATCAAAATGTTCCAAACCGAGGAAGTCCGACGCCGAACCGGTGAGCACCACCTGATCGTCATCGGCCTCGCGGTCCCATGCTGCGTCGTCGTCTTGGTCTCGTGGATGCAACGCCAGCAGGCCTCGACCGCCGGCTGCCGGGTTGATCGTGGGAGACACCTCGTAGTCGGTGTACTGGCGAATTTGCACCCGCAATTCGGAAACGGGGACAGCCAGCGCCGACGCGAGGTCGCCGATGGACATGGTGCCGCCAGCCGCGTGCAGCACCACACATGCCCGTGGAATGCAGGTGCTGTAGCCGCTCATGACTGTTTCGCCAGCGCCCAGCGCAACCGCTGCCGGGCGGCATCTCTGATCGCAGACGGCCCGACGAGGCGCACCCGTGATCCCAATTCAAAGAGGCGGGCGAAGAAGGCGTCCTGGTTGCTCACCCACACGGTCAACGTCTGCACACCAGCCGAATCCGGGGTGGTGACGGCTACGATCGAACGGGCGCCGAATAGGTCGATCACATCCGGTACATCTATCTGCGCGGCGTTCACCATCGCTTCCTGCGGCTCATCGAGCGCCCACCGCATCGGATGTCGTGAAGAGCTGGAAATCGACGTTGTGTGTGCTGCCGTGTCGGGTGCCTCCGGCCTCATCTCCCGGATCTCATCGAGGTAGAAGAACTCCGCCTGTTGCCGGTCCTCCGCCCAACCTTGCAGCAACCATCTGCCCTGGCTTCTCACCACCTGCGAGGGGTGCACCGTCCGGCGTTCCCCGTGGTAGCGCACATGCAATCGACAGCGAAACGCCACGGCATACTGCGCCACTTCCAGGTTGGGCGGCGCTAACGCATCAGTGGCCCACGGCTCGTCGTCGTGATCCGGATCAAGATCGTCGTACACACCGCCGAGCCCGGCATGACGCGCTACCCGAAGCAATTGCAGGCGTTCCTCAGCCGAGAACACCGTCCGAAAGCGGGAATCGATGCGGACCAGCCGATACCGTGACACACCCGGCGCGTACTTCTCGGTGCGGATATCCCAGCCGAGGTCACGCAGGTGGCGCAGATCGCGCCTGAACACCCGCTCTTGGTCCTCGTCCGCACCGATCAAACCCATCGATTGCTGCAACCGCGAGCGTGGGAAACCACGCTCGCTGCTCGACAGTGCCGCGAGCAGCCTGGCCATGCGCAGATGTTGACCATCGGCAGGTCGCCCACGCTTGCCGGCCATCTGAACTCCCCTCAGCTGAGATCGACCGGCGATACCACCGGACCTCACCATCTCTCACCAGTCTGCCCCATCGCGACATCCGAATTGTGTCACCGGCATCAGTCATAACGGAACTTGTCAACAAGCCACCGGTTCCGCAGTGTGCTGATCATGGCCGGCTTCACGCCAGCGCAAGCGATCTGCCAGATCCGCACCCGGCGCAGCCCGTCCGCGCTGTTCAACGAGCACTTCGTGGATTAGCTGTTGGCGAATGGCTCGGCAGCCGTCGCCGAAAATGTGGCGGCCTAAGTCGTGGCAAGGGGCGACTCCTGCCGTTGGTACCCAATACTGTGTCCGATGTGAGCATACGACGCAGTACCCTCGCCACTTTTGCCGTCGCCACCGCAGTGGGAGTCCTCGCAGCAGGCTGCGCAGGTGGCGCTGGTTCCTCATCGGAGAGCTCTCCGATGCCCTCCTACGAGACCCCAGCCGCCTCGTACTCGCCCCCGGCCGACAACCAGGTGACGCCACCCGGCGACATCCTGCTCAACAGCGTCGAACCCGATGCCGGCGTCACGCCCGTGGTGGAATTTTTGCAGTCGGCTAAGGCCTCGATCGACATTTCCACCTATCGCATTGACTCTGACTTCACAGCCGTGGTGGACCCGCTCGCCCAAGCCGCAGCAAATGGCATCCCGGTGCGGATCTCCATCTCGCGGCAATTGGTGGGGCAACCGAATCCGCCCGAGGGTAATGCCACGCAAATCAAGCAGGCCGAGGCGCTGCGGGCGCGTGGGTTGCAGGTAGAACTGTCACGGCCGGAATTCCACTATGGCCACGAGAAGTCGATCACCATCGACGCCGGCACGCCCAACGGCAAGGTCATGGTGTCGGACTGGAATCTGCAGGCCTCCTACTTCGGGCCCAACAGTTACGGTCCGGTGGGGGCACGTGGGTTCGCTGTAGTGGACTCCAACCCGGACGACGTAGCGATGATCGCCGCCTACTTCAACGCCAACTGGCCGCCGTACACCGATTGGCCGGTGTCGAATCGGGCGAGTCTGTTGTGGAGTCCCAGCGGTGTCGGTTTCTCGCCGGTGGGCAACAGCATCACCGACATGAAGGCGTTCGTGCGAAACTCCAAAAAGACCCTCGACATTTATGCCGAGATGATCCAGGACGATTCGTTCATCCTGGCCGAGGTGATCGATCGGGCCAAGGCCGGTGTGCGGGTGCGGGTGATCGCGAACTCGTCGGGCCAGTCCGCCGCCGTGGTCGAGTCGCTGCGCCAAGCAGGCGCCGAAGTGGTGTTCGACCCCACCAACGCTTCCGCCCCAGATGCCGTGATGTTTGTGCACTCGAAGTCCATGGTCGCCGATTACGGAGCCAGCGACCAGGTGGCATTCGTAGGATCGCAGAACCAATTCATCAACGAGTCGTTGGAAGCAATCCTGGAGTTGGGCACCTGGGTGAAGGACCCCAAGTCAATTGAGACCATCCACAACACCTTCAACACCGACTTCTCCCGCAGCACCTCGACCCAAGCATCGCCGTCGCCATCAGCCAGCGCATCAGCGAGCCCATCGGCGAGCAAGAATTGATCGGCGCCTCGATGCGCCTGCACGGATCCTGGCGATCCATCGTCGTTGTGGGCGCATTCACGATGGCGGTGCTGGCAGGCTGCACTAGTTCCGGCGGTGCCGACACCAGCGGATTGCCGGCGGGTGCACAGCCGTCCGCAGATATGAACCTGGCCATGATCGTGCCCGACGACGGCGTGGATCCAGTGGTGCAGTTGATAGACAACGCGCAAACCTCAGTGGCTATCGGCACATATGACATCGACCCCGAGTATGACGATGTGATCGACGCCCTGCTGCGCGCCCAGGCCCGCGGCGTGGACGTGCGGGTGATGGACTCGGCTACTACCTTCCCTTTGGACAAGCCGCAACTTAATGCGCAGGACGTCGCCGCATTGCAGGCCAAGGGCCTCAACGCCCAGCTGAGCAACCCGGAGTTCAGTTACTACCACGCCAAGTTCGTCCTGGTCGATGCTGGCACTCCAAGCGCGCAGGCTTTGGTGAGCGATTTCAATTTCGCCGCCTCCTATTTCGGTCCCGATCCCAACAACCCGACCGAGGGTGGTACTCGCGGGATGGCTGTCTTGGCCACCAACCCAGACGATGTGGCCGAAATCGCGGCGTACTACGAAGCTGATTGGCCACCGTTTTCGCAATGGCCGGCCTCGGATCGACCCAACGTGATCTGGTCTCCTAGCGAGGACACATTCACCAACCCCGGCACCTCGGACGAGGCCATGAAATCCTTCATCACCGGAGCCAAAGATACGCTCGACATCTACGCCCAACAGTTCCCGGTGAATTCCGAGTTGCTCGCTCCCATCGAAGCGGCAGCCAAGAAGGGTGTGAAGGTGCGCATTGTGGCCAACAAGGTGGGCTTCGACAAAGCTGTGGCCGACGCTTTGCAGCCACTTGGGGTCGAAATCCAACTCGATCCGAGTGCACCCACCAACGACGGTCGGACCATGTATGTCCACACCAAAACGATGGTGGCCGACGGCAACACCGATCGTGCCGTGGCCTATGTGGGCTCGATCAACCCCTTCCTGCAGGAGTCGCTCAACACCGAACGGGAGCTGGGCGTGCTGGTCACCGATCAGCCCTCCATCAGGCGAATTCTGGACACCTTCAACCGAGACTTTGCGAGCGGAACGGCCCAACCATGACCCAGCGCACACCATCCCGAATTCCCGCGTTTTCCCGGCGAGCCCTCTTACAGTGGGGGGCGGCGACTTCGGGTGCAGTGACACTGGCGGCCTGCGGTTCTTCCGGGTCGTCCAGTTCTTCGGCATCCGCCTCGGCATCACCCACGCCCAACCCCACCCTGACCCAGCCATCGTTGACCCAGGTGAACAACGCCGAGGAGGCCGGGGAATTGGTGGAGTGGGGAGCGCTGCAGGCCGCGAACGCTGGGAGTTATGGTATCGCGGGGGCGCTGATCGAAAATTCCACCGGCAAGGTGCTGCAGTGGATCCCCAACCGGGTGGTCAAGACCGTGGACCAGGCGGTGGCGAACGTGGCGGGGACGTCGTTCACCTATGACCCAACGGCCCACGGGGAGCGGCAACTTGTGTATTGGTACTTCGCCAACAAAGCCACTTTGAACCTGCCGGAACCCGGTCAACTCACCGTGGTGACGTCGCTGGATCCTTGCGCCATGTGCACCGGCACGCTGCTCACAGCCGGCATTAACGCGGCTGTGGTAGCCATGGACACGTTCAGCGGCATCAATTTCAACAGTTCCGGCACCTTCGAGGATCTGCCCGTTGGCCCGCGTGAGTTGGCGTTGTCGACATTCGGCTATTACGCCGTTGATGGCGGACGGGCGTTTCAGGGCTCACCCAGCGTCGTTTTTCACCAGTCGGCATTGGATCAGGCCACCTTCGAGGGTTGCGAGACGATCTATCAGAACAGTGCCGGGGGAGTGCGGGATGCACGCAAGCAAACGGGGATCGATCCGACGAAGCTGAGCAATCCGGCCTCCGACCCAACTGCTGGTCCAGTCGTGGCTGCATATCAGGCGGTGTATCCGGGAGCTTTTTCGCTGCAGTTGGCTGATTTCCGCAGTCCCGATGCCGCCCTGCGTCAGGTATTGGAAGATCTGCGTGCAGCGACGCCTGACGCCACCAACGCGGTCGCCTACATCGATCCGTTCGGAAACCTTCTGTGTGCCTCGGCCAACACTCCGGCCGTCAGCCCGGTGGCCACTGCCATGATGAACGTCGCGCAGATGTACTCGGTGACGCGATTCAACCTGGTGAACGACCCGGCCACCGTGCAGATCGCTCAACAGACACTCACGAGCCCAAAATTCGGCACCTTCGTCTGGCTCGACGCACCCGATCCAAATGCCACCACCACTGTGGAGGACTTGGGTGTGTATGGCTCAACAGTGGAAAGCGCATTGCCGCAGACTCAGCCGAGCAACTTTCAGTACTACAACCCGCCGGTGAAAGGCACAATCGCCGAACTACGGCAGGTGATCTCGGCGCTGCCGCCGTTGTACTCGCAGTTGATCAAGATCGACCCGCAGCAGGTGGCGGGCGGGTAGTCGTCGACGGTGGCAACTCTGTGCGGTGCCATCTATGCTCATCCCGTGACTGCCGAAGCTGAAGACCTCACCAAACTTCCCAACATCGGGCCAGTGTTGGCTGGTCGGCTGGCTGACATCGGTGTCACCTCTGCCGCGCAACTGCGTGGTTTAGGTGCTGTGGCTGCGGTGCAGGAGATCATGGCCGTGGACGATCCAGCCTGCTACAACACGCTCTACGCCCTACAAGGGGCAATTGAAGGTGTCCGGTGGCACGATCTCCCCGTTGCCACGCGTGAGCGGTTGAAGTTGGAACTGCACACCTGATCGTCCGGGCGCGGCGATCAGGGTTGCGAGTTCTCGTGGAAGCGCACGAGATTGCGGCCATCGGCTTTCGCTTGGTAGAGCGCCATATCGGCCCTACGAAATCCGTCGCTGGGGGATTCAGACGTATCGATCTGCGCGGCGCCGATCGAGACGGTTTGGCCTGCCGGCATGGCCAGTCGGAGACTCTCGAGTACGGGACCCGCCGCTTCGGCATCCAGCCCGCGCAAGCATAGGCCGAACTCTTCACCGCCGTAACGGGCCAATAGATCAGCGTCTGAGATGCGTGATCGCCAAGCGTCGGCGGCTGAGCGCAGGAGGATATCTCCTTGCTGATGGCCGAAGCGGTCGTTGAATTCTTTGAAGTGATCAAGGTCCAGAACCGCCACGGTGACGGGTGCCGGCTGGGCGCGACAATCGGCGACGACGTGCCCATAGTCCTCATCCCACTTGCGTCGGTTGGGCAGCCCGGTGAGACCGTCGATCCGGGCCAGTTCGCGCTCGCTGCGAACGTCGCGCTGCACGATGTCCACGAGTATCCCGATTCGCCACAGCAGGAGCAGCACTACGAGCACGGTCACGAGCGAGAGCCATTGGGCGGTTCGGTCCCGATCAGTGAACAGCGCGACCGCCAACAAGACTGGCGTGGTTAACACCGCGGCGGCCAGCGCCATCAGTCGAATCGGACTGACCCAGTCAGCTTGACCCGAAGTGGGGGTTGCCAGGGATCGGGCACCGGGTGCGAGCGCGGCGGCTGTGAGGCTGATCAGCGCTCCCGACCACAGCACCTCGAAAATGGGGCTGTTGAGGCTCCAACTATCTGAGACGGCCACGATGTTGTAGAGCAAGTCAGCGACCAGGAAACACGTCATGGCCACTACGAGCAGCACAAGGGCTGGGCTAGTGGCACGGCGACCCAACCCAATGCGGATCAGAGCCGAGAGCACCAGCACGTCCAAGACTGGGTAACCGATGGCCACCATGGTCGCGGAATCCAGTGTGGTCGAATTGTTTACCAATGGGCTGATGATGAAACTGCCGGTGAGTGCAATGACCGCCGTGGTGAAGATCCCAGCGTCTACCCAGGCGGCTAGATTGCTGGTTTGGGAGCGGTGACGACTGAGGAGCAAGAGTCCGGTAAAAGCGAAGAGATAACTGCTGAAGTACAGGACATCTGTGAGACCAGGTGAGGGAACTTCACCCGATGTGCGTAGTTGGTAGTCGTAGATGTTGTCCGTCACGACTGTGAGCGCCTGAAATGCCCACAGACACCACCACAAGGGGCGGACCTTGCGAGGCATACGCAGGACTGCCCATAAGAACACCACGGTGGTGGCGAGGCCGACAGTCCGAGACAGGTAAGCGCGTATCTCTGCATCGACGGGGAGCAGACCCAGCATGAGTAGTAACCCCAGCCCGACAGCACTTGCGAGATACCACATGCTCCGGCCGAGCACCGGAGGCGAGAATCCGCTCACCCTTGCCTCCGAAGCTCTGGTCGCGCCTTGCTGATGAGAGTCAGTGTACCGCCGACTCTAACCCCATGGCTGCAACCGACTCCATGACTGTTATTTATATACAACCTATACCAATCGGTGCTGGTGCGTCACAATGGCGCCATGAAGCGGCTTTACACCAACGGCACGATTTGGACCGGAATATGGCGCGACGGAAAGGTACTGACGTGCGACTCGGTGACCCAAGCTTCCGGTCGAGTGGTGGCGCTGGGGGCGGCTGCGGAGGAGTTGCCAGCGGATGAGGTAGTGGATCTTGATGGCGGATTTCTGATGCCCGGGTTCGCAGACGGTCATGCGCATCCGTTGAAGGGTGGTGTGGCGGCGCTGTTCGCACCGGTGAACCAGGAGACGTCGGTGGCCGGAATCCTGCACGCGGTGGCGCGGTGGGCGCAAGATCATCCGGATGAGCCATGGGTCCGGGGGGAGGGGTATGACCCAGCGCTTGCTCCCGGTGGGACGTTTGATCGGGTGTGGTTAGACGAGGCCGTGGCGGATCGACCTGTGGCGTTGCGGGCTGCGGACTATCACACGATGTGGGTGAATTCCCTGGCCTTGACGCTCGCGGGCATTGATGAGCACACACCTGATCCGCCACGCGGGGTGATCGAGCGCAATCCGATGGGCACGTTGCGGGAGTGGGGTGCCTGGCGGTTGGTGGATCAATGCTTGCCGCGGCTCACACAGGCGCAACGACGATCTGCGGCCAGGTATGCCATGGACTATCTCACAGCCCATGGGATTACTTTCGTGCAAGATGCCTGGGTGGAGCCCGATGATGTCGCGACCTGGGAGGCCGCAGTTGAGACCGAGGCGACGGTGCGGGTTGATATGGCGTTGTTGGCGGAGCCAGAGCGCTGGCGCGACCAGTTGTCGTGGTTTGTAGACGTACAGCAATCCGGTGATGACCGATTGACTGCCAATGCCATCAAGTTCTTTGCCGATGGGGTGATAGAGAGCGGCACGGCACACATGTTGGAGCCGTATTGCGGCTGTGGCGGGCGCGGGATTCCGAACTGGACGCGGGAGGAATTGGCAGCGGCCGTCACCTCCGTGGTGGGCTTGGGGTTTCAACCGCATGTGCATGCGATAGGCGACGCTGGTGTGAGGTCGGCGCTGGATGCGTGTGCGGCGGCGGCACGGAGACATGGTCATGCTGGACATCCGGTGATTGCACACTGTCAGGTGATCGATCCACGTGATGTGCCGAGATTTGCCGCGCTCGGGGTGACCGCGAATTTCGAACCGTTGTGGGCGCGGTTGGACGCCGACCAGGACTTGTTGACACAACCTCGGTTGGGACCGGAGCGTTCGTCCCGGCAATATCAAATGGCCAGTCTCTTGCGCGCCGGCGCCAATGTGTCGTTTGGCAGCGACTGGCCGATTACCTCAGGTAACCCGCTGGCGGGGATCTCGGTGGCAGTGAGTCGGCAAATGCCAGATGGCACTCCGAAGGGGGGATGGTTGCCGGAGGAGCGGATGACAGTGGATCAGGCGCTGAGCGCCTATACAGCGGGAGTGGCGCAACAGGTTGGTGCGAAGGACTGGGGGACTCTGGCCCCAGGGAATCGGGCGGAGTTCGCGTGGCTTGCGCAGGATCCGCGGACAGTAGCGCCGCTGGACATGGCCGACATTGAAATCAGGACGTTGCCGAGCTAAGTGGCCGTGACGAGGTGGACTGGCGTCGCGAACAGCACAGCGCCAGTCGCTGGAGGCGGCCTAGCTAATGAGATGTAGTCGACGTCACCGAGCGGCCGCGGAAGTTGGTCATCGAACCGTTGATCCCGAGTTGATCCAAGAGAAAGTCGCTCACGACGGTCGGGAGAAGCCGGTACAGGTACGACGCTCGCGCGATCCCGGGCATGGTGAGTCGGGTTCGGTTGTGGGCCACGGCCGAAGTGATGGCTGCTACCGCGTCAGCTTCGTCAACGATCGGGAGCAAGGAGGGAAACCGGGTATTTGCGCCTGCAAACATGCCCGTGTTGACGTAGAAGGGGGTCACGAGTGTGAAGTTGATTCCGCTGGCCGTGCCACGTATTTCTTGCCGGAGGGCTTCATGAAACCCCACTGCGGCATGTTTGCTGGCCGTGTATGCCACGGCTTGCGACAGCGGCACCATGCCAGCGGCCGAGGCCAGGGTGACGATGTGGCCACGGTTGCTTTCGATCATGTGCGGCAGGAAGGCCTGGGTGGTCCAGAACAAGGCCATGGCATTGACGGCCATGACGCGTTCGATGACGCGGGGATCTTCGTCGACCAGGCGCTCCTTGCCGGTGACGCCGGCATTGTTGACCAGGATGTCGATGCCGCCTTCCGACATGGCCGCCTCGAGCACTTCGGCTCGATCTGTGACATCGACGGTTCGCACCCGGAGGTTGCCAGGTAGGCCTTCGGCTGCGGCACCAAGTTCGGTGAGTGCGTCGGCATCAAGGTCCCAGGCCACGACATCGCCACCCGCAGCCAATGCGGTGAGGCACAAACCGCGACCCATGCCGCGGCCGGCACCGGTGATCAGTGACGTGCTGGTGCTCCAGTCGGTCATGTGTGGCCTCCGTCTGCAGGTGGTGAACATGTGGTTGCGGTGGGACGGACATGCG
>CAZVKB010000067.1:10550-14340 GCA_964627505.1 uncultured Actinomycetes bacterium
CTGGCGTCACATCGCAGCGAGTGCGGTGGAGCCGTCCTGGTCAGCGACAACGGTTGTCCCTGCCACACTCATCCCGCGCCCGTCCAAAGTCGTCTGCGTTGGGCTCAACTACCGCACCCATATTGCGGAAATGGGACACCCGCTGCCTGACTTCCCCACGCTCTTTGCGAAATTCCCAGATGCCCTGATCGGCGCACACGACTCCATAGTGCGGCCGGCGGAGACGACCCGATTGGATTGGGAAGTCGAACTCGCAGTGGTCATTGGCGACACCGTGCGTCGCGCCAATCCCGCTGCGGCCGAGGCCGCGATTGCCGGCTTCACAGTGTTCAATGATGTGACCTGTCGAGACTGGCAGTCACGCACCAGCGAATGGCTGCAGGGCAAAACCTGGCAATCCACCACACCCGTAGGTCCGTTCCTTGTTACTCCGGATGAACTTTCCGGGGGAGTGCGACCCAAGGTCGATATCCAACTCAGGGTCAACGACGAGGTGATGCAATCGGCCAACACAGCCGACCTCGTGTTTGACCCGGTGGAGTTGGTCACCTACATATCCACCATCGTCACCTTGTACCCAGGAGACATCATCGCCACTGGGACCCCGGCTGGCGTTGGTCATGCGCGGAACCCTGGACGCTATCTGGACCTCGACGACGAAGTTGTAGCCGAAATCCATGGAGTCGGACGCCAACGCAACCACGTGGTCAGCGACTCAGCCGCCTCGTAAGCTGCTATCGCCGGTGCGCTGAGTGACTAGGTGGCGTGTTTGCGTGCAATAGCAACGGTCACTGGCAATTGGCACGCTCATCCGCGCTATCGTCACGAGTGGGAATTGACTGAATGCAGGGCGGAGACTGTCGGCGATTTTCGCGGCAGCAACCTGAGAGGAAGCCGTGTCCGGACGGAGCGAAGCTGTTTTCGCAGCTCTCCAAGCCGGAGTCGTCATTCACGCTGCGAATAGCGAAATCATCGATGCCAATCAACGCGCCCGAGAACTTCTGGGAATCAAAGACCTCGAAGGTCGACTCGCGACAGATCCACAGTGGGAGTTCATGGAGGCCGATGGCTCGCCCATGAAGCGCGAGCGTTTCCCAGTGGTGCAAGTGATGGCAATGGGTGCTCCTGTGCATGGGTTGCGCATGATTGTTCGACCGCCCACACGGCCACTGGCCTGGTTTGAAGTCAATGCGCAACCCGTCACGGATGCCTCTGGCACGCTCACAGAGATCGTCGTAACTTTCATCGACATCACCTCACGCATCGACGCGGAGCGAGCGCTGGCCACCAGCGAACAAATTCAGCGAACGGTGCTCGACAACTCAGGACAGGGCATCGTCCGCCTCGACCGTCACCTGCAGATTGATTACGTGAACCAACAGGTGGCGTCGCTACTTCAGGTAGCTGCCTCAGATCTGTTGGGGCGCACGTTGGCTGATTCCTGCTACCCGGCGCCGACCGGTATCAGTTGGAATCAACGAGTTGGGCGAATCATTGAAACCGGCATTCCGACCTCCTTTGAGTACCACCAAGAGGGCGCGCTGGCGCATGGGTGGCACGAGGTCACGCTGACGCCACAAGTCGATGACGACGGCTCAGTTTCACATGTCATTTTCACGGATCGTGACATCACCGAGCGCAAAGAAGCCGAGGCGGCCGCCGGAGCTCGCCGAGCACAGATCCGGCAGGCCGAGCGCGCGGCCCATGTGGGTACCTGGTCGATGGATTTGGCCTCGCACAGTCCGGTGTGGTCTGAGGAGCTCTTGCTCATTCACGGTCTAAATCCAGCCGGTCCACCGCCGGACGCTGCACAGTTGGAGCAGCTCTACACCCCCGAAAGTTGGCGCCAATTGTCCGTGGCGGTGGCTCACACCGAGAAGACTGGACGCCCCTTTGAAACCGAGGTCGAATTGGTGCGGCCGGATGGCACGCATTCTTGGCTACTTGTGCGTGGTGAACTCGTGGCTGATGCGGCCGGGAAAATCGTGGGCATGCATGGGGTGACTGCCGACATCAGTGAGTCCAAACGAGCAGCCGCCGAATTGCACATGTTGGCGACCCACGATCCGCTCACCGGATTGGCGAATCGTTCGGAAATGTTTGTCGAACTCAATCGGGCGGTGGTCGCGGACAGCCAAGCGGGTCGCTGCACCGCGCTCCTCAAACTTGATCTCGATCATTTCAAGAACATTAATGAGTCAGTAGGGCACGGACTCGGCGACGCATTACTCTCCGCTGCGGCGGCCCGCATCGTGACGGTTGCCAGCGTTGGAGCATTGACTGCCCGAACTGGTGGCGATGAGTTCGTTGTGATGTTGAACGATCTGACCGATCCCAGTGACGCTCTCAATGAGGCCCAGCGTCTGGTGGTCGCTTTCCGCCGTCCGTTCCTGTTGAGTGGGCGGGAGTATTTTTCCACTGTCAGCATCGGCTTGGCCATCGCGACACCGGACCGCGACGCGGGTGATCTCTTCCGCGATGCCGACACCGCCTTGCATGCAGCCAAAAGCCAAGGTCGTGATCGCTTCGCGGCCGTCAACGATGAACTTCGGGTCACGGTTACCACGCGGGTGGCGATCGAAACAGAGTTGCGGCGTGCGTTGGAGCGGGACCAGTTGGCGCTCTGGTATCAACCTGAGGTTGACCTTCCGACCGGACGGATCACAGCAGTCGAGGCGCTGCTGCGCTGGCATCATCCCGATGGATCGGTCTGGACCGCCGACCGCTTCATTGATGTTGCTGAGGACACGGGGTTGATCCTCAGTATCGGGGAATGGGTGCTCAATCAGGCTTGCTGGCAGGCTGCGGCGTGGGCTGAACTCCGTCCCAAGGACTCGCCTACCGTACGCATTAATTTCTCCACACTGCAACTCGCGGAGGACGGCCTGTTGGCTGAAATCGATGACGTCTTGGCAGCCACCGGAGTAGATCCAACACAACTTTGCGTGGAGATCACCGAAACCACGCTGCTCCATGAGACCACCATTGCCCGGGTGAACCTGCAAGGAATCCACGATCGTGGAATCGGCGTCGCCATCGACGACTTCGGCACAGGTTATGCCTCCTTGACTTACTTGCATAACTTTCCGGTCGACGTCATCAAGATCGACCGCAGTTTTCTTGCCGGTGCGGCCGATGCCGACCACCGGCTCGTCGCAGGAATCATCGAACTCGCAAAAGCGCTCGACATGGCCGTGACTGCCGAGGGCGTCGAATACGGCGAACAGGCCACCCGTCTGCGACATCTGGGATGCAATCGGGCTCAGGGGTGGCTGTATTCCAAGGCCGTACCCGCAGCGGAGTTGACACCCATGCTGCACCGCTGTTTTCCCGTGAGTTGAGTGTGTTGTGTCCGCACAGGGCAACATCACGGTCAAACCATGGCTGCGGGAGGAGTCACTCTGCGTACGACTAGGCGTGCCTGACTTTCAGGCTCGTTATATGCCTCTGAACAGGGCTTTTATGGTGGGCGATACTGGGTTCGAACCAGTGACCTCTTCGGTGTGAACGAAGCGCGCTACCACTGCGCCAATCGCCCCAAGCAGGAGAAACCATAGCGCACACCATCCAACGTGACTATCAGAACCTCCCCATCTGCGCCCAATGCCCCTGACACACCACCGGGTGCGACGCAAGGCCCCGCATGAGTTCGCGGTGCGCACAGACGAGGATCCGGGTTGGTCGGAAGCTAGCAGAAAGTCAGGTGTCCCACATGCTGGTGAGCAGCGTGGTCAGATGCGGGTGCCAGCAGTCCCGCCAACCAATGAAATTGTGCGCATCGCGATTCTGC
>CAZVKB010000068.1:0-14246 GCA_964627505.1 uncultured Actinomycetes bacterium
GGAGTCCGCCCCGGTAGCGTCGAGACTATGACGATTGTTGCGGAAACCGCAGACGTGACGGTGCGAGAAGCCACCCCGGAAGATGTCGCACAGATAGTCGACATGATTCACGCACTTGCACACAACGAAGGACACGACGAAGCAGTGCAGGCCACCGTCGACTCCATCTCCCGTCTGCTGTTCCCAGAATCGCTTGGGTTACGCGCGAATACCCCGACCGGCAAACCGGCTGTATTCGCATTAGTGGTGGACGATCCGGCCGGCTCGGATCTGCTCCTTGGAATGGCCATCTGGTACGTCAACGTGTCCACCTGGGAGGCCCGCTACGGGATTCACCTGGAAGACCTGTTTGTGCGCACAGAGGCGCGCGGCCTAGGAGTTGGCAAAGCTTTGGTGATGACATTGGCCGCCTTGGCCGATGAGAACGATTACGCCCGCGTGGAATGGGCCGTGCGCGACTCCAATGAGCACGCTCGTGCCTTCTACCGCAGTCTGCAGGCCGAGGAAATGGAGGAGTGGCTGACGAATCGGCTCTCGGGCCGCGATCTGCAACGCCTGGCCGACGAGGTGGAACTGTAGGCTGTCGGCCACGGGGCGGTAGCTCAGCTGGTTAGAGCGGCGGACTCATAATCCGGCAGGCCGTGGGTTCGAGTCCCACCCGCCCTACTGAGTGTGAAGGTCAGAGCCGTGTGGTGGCATGTGGCACCCAGTCGTACTCGATTTGTTCAGCGGTGCGCACCGCGAGTTCACGGCCGAACAGTCGCTCGACCACATGCAGCGCGCCCGCGATTCCGTTGGACAAGCCCGCAGCAGTCACGATCTGGCCACTATCGACCCATTGGATGCCGGGCCTGGCGAGGTCGGGCCCGAGGATGCGGGCCAGCGCGTCGATGTCCTCATGATGTGTGGTCCAGGGCCGGTCATCGAGGAGGCCGGCAGCGGCCAGCATGAACGCCCCGGTGCACACGCTGAGGGTGATGGTGGCATCATCAGCCAGCCGGGCGACTTGGTCGAGCAACTCACGGTCAGTGGTCATCATTGTGGTGTTGATGGCCCCGGGAACTACGAGAATGTCGGTGTAGGCCACGTCCGCCAGCGCAGTGGTCACCTCCAGGCCTAGGCCCCCGTATGCGTGGACGATGCCGGAGTGGATGCCCGCCGTGACGATGTCCAGCGCCACATCGTGACCGTCGCGCTCAAGCAGTCGGGCCGCAGTCAACAGAACCTCGTAGGGTCCTCCCGCGTCGAGCAGATCCATCCCATCGAACGCCACGAGCGTGCACGTCAGCATGGCACCAGCATGGCCCATACCCGCAATGTTCGACCTCGGGGTGTGCACGGCCAGCAACCTGCAGATCCGCGGGTGAGGCCGCACATGCAGCATCCGTGTCATTCCCGAAACGACTACGTTGGGTTCGACGCATCCGCGGGAGGAGACCACAGTGGCTCACCAACAAACTGCCCCTGCAACTGCCGGTGGATGGATGCGGGTGTTGTCGTCCCCGGTGGCCGACGAGCTGACGATACTCGTGGGCCCGAACTGGTTTGCCTCAGTCATGGGAACTGGGATTCTGGCGAACGCCGGGGTACTTTTACCGGTGGCGTTTCCTGGGCAGGTGGCCATCACCACGTTCTTCTGGCTGCTTTCGGCGATTCTGCTGATTGCCTTGACCATCAGTGTGCCGCTGCACTGGTTGCGCACTCCTGGCGCGTGGCGCCGCATGGGCGATGACCCGGTGCTGGTGCAGTTTTTCGGCGCTCCGCCGATGGCGTACATGACGGTGGGCACCGCAACGCTGGTGGTGGGCGAGCATTGGATTGGGCAGACTGCGGCAGTCAACATCGACTGGGTGCTCTGGACTGTGGGCACGCTGCTCGGTCTGGCCACAGCTGTAGCCGTGCCATTTCGGCTGTTTACCCAACTCGACGTCCGGCACGACGGTGCTTTCGGCGGTTGGCTGATGCCAGTGGTGCCGCCGATGGTGTCGGCTGCTTCGGGCGCCTTGCTTGTGCCCTACGCGCCCGTGGGCGAATTGCGCCAGACCATGCTTATGGCCTGTTACGCCATGTTCGGCATGTCCTTAATCGTGTCGATCATCATCATCACATTGATCTGGAGCCGCCTGGCGCACTTCGGATCGTCGGGTTCAGCCCGCGTCCCCACGCTGTGGATTGTGCTAGGTCCAGTAGGCCAGTCGATCACAGCAGCGGGTGCGTTGGGGACCAGCGCGGCGGTCGCGGTGGCCGTGCCGCTCGCCACGGCATTGAACTTGTTCGCAGTCATGTACGGCGTACCGATGTGGGGATTCATGTTGCTGTGGATGGCGCTGGCGGCGCTCCTGACGATCCGGGCGCTGCGCCGGAAAATGCCGTTCGCCATCACCTGGTGGTCCTTCACATTTCCGATCGGCACCTGCGTCACTGGCACCTCGCAGTTGGCCAAGCACACGGGCTTGACGATTTTCAGTGCTTTCGCAGTGACGCTCTACGCGTTGCTCGTGCTGGCTTGGATCACAGTGGCCGTCCGTACGTGGCGGGGATCCCGCGGAGGTGGCGCACTACTCACACCCCCACTCAACCCTCCGCCAGCGATTGCGGTGAAGGGCTGAGGCATCCCTCTGCCAAGCCGAAACGGCCCGGCACCCAAGATCGGCGAACAGTCTGGCCGATCACGCGGTTGTGGCACGAGGGTGCAGGGACGCTAGTGCCGACTGCGCATCGGTCAGCGTGGTCAGGTCTGGTCGTACGAGTAGAGGTAGCTCGTACGCCGTAAATACCCATCGCATTGCACTCTCGGGCAATGGGGCACCCACCACAACGGCGTCGGCACCCGACTTCGTCAACGCCACGGCCAATTCGATCGGCCCGCTGGCTGCGCGCCCGGTGGACCCTGTGCCGCTGGCATCGACCACCGCCGAGTCTGAACGGCCAGTTGCAGGATCGAAAGTCAGCACTGCGAATGTCGCGGTCGCCTCCGCACCGCGGGCAATGGTCTGGGCATCTGCCTCGAGCAAGACCGCGACCACCGCGACTCCGGTATCGGCCGTGACCAGTTCGACATCCACCGCTTCCACGTTCTGCACGGCCGCCATGATGGCCGCCTTCACGCGACCGACGCACTCCTGCGCGGCCTCGACATCGTCGGACGCCGGGGTAATGGCGACATGCAGAAATCGGTAACTGCCGGAGTTGCGTCCGTCGACACGCACCACCTGCAGCACCCCATTTTGGGCCGCGGCGGTGTTCCGTGCCGTCTCCAGAACCGCCGGCTCCAGCGAAGCGTCCAAGAGCACCTTGATCGCCTCGATGAGCAGCTGCACCCCGGACCACGCCAAAATCGCGGCAATCACGAGCGCCATCAACGAGTCCACGAATGGCACCCCCAGCGCGTCCAGGCCCACCCCCACGACGATGCCCGCGCTCGCCATGGCATCGGTCCACGAGTGCCGGGCATCGGCGAGGAGGCTGGGGGAATTCTCACGCCGCCCCACCCGGGCCTTATTCCACGCCAGCAGTCCGGTGATCGTGGCCACCACAGCCATCGTCGCCATCGCCACTCCAGGATTGCTGATCTGCTCATGGCCGCTGAGCAGGTCCGAGACGGCCTCGCGCGCCAACGCATAGGCGCTGTAGAGGATCAGCACGCCGATCGCGACCGTGACGAGGTTCTCGATCTTGTACAGCCCGTAGGGAAAGTTCGAACTGCGTCGCTGTGAGAGTCGCAATCCAATCATCACCGCTAAGGACGTCACGATGTCCACGCACGTGTCGATACCCTCAGCGAGCACCGCCACGCTATTGGTGTGTAGCGCAACAGTGATCATGCCAGTCGCCATGAAAACCGAAGCCGTCACGGCGATCGCCTCGGCTCGCTCGGTGGGCTGCATCCGCCAGCCCGCGCTCATACGGACCGCCTCCCTGGTTGCGGGGCCGCCAGCGCCGGCTCGGAAGTAGCGGCGATTAGCGATTCAGCGTCAGCCAGAGTCCGCAATCCCGGCGCCACTCGTATCGAAATGGCGTATGCGGTCAACGTCTGCCGGGCCAGTTCGTCATCGAGTGCAGCGGCATCGGGAAGCAGCAGCATAGTGACCCCACTGCGACCGAGAAACGCCGCGAGGTACACCCCGGCCCCCAGTTTCCCGGCCCCCAGTTTCACCTCGAGGGCAGGATTCGCCTGCACAACCGCGTGTGGGACGCCGTCGACCACCGACACCAGGGCCACCCTCGGTGCGGTGCCGAATACGTGGGCCACCCGGGTGCCGTCTGCCGTTAGCATCACCGCTCCGACCGCATCCGCAGGGCGCGCACTCAACTCGATCCTCACGCTATCGACGTTCGGAAACGTCGCCAGCAACCGCTGCTCCAACGACGCAGCTTGACCTTGCGCCACCCGCACATCGGCGGTCGCAGGCGTGACCACCAGATGTAGAAACACGAACGATCCGGAGTTGCGTCCGTCCACACTGTCCACCCGGCGGATTCCGGGGTCGGACTGGGCCACTCGGCGCACCTGGGCAAGAACCTCCCGACTGATCGATGCATCGAGTAGCACCCGCAGCGCACCATGCAAAATCCACATGCCAACTACCGCCACGAATACGGCGACGATGAGTCCAACGATGGCATCCACCCCTGGCACACCGGAAATATCCAACGTCAAGGCCACACCGATCAGCACCAGGGCACCGGCGTCCGCGAACGAGAAGTAGGCATCCGCCTGCAAACTGGGACACCCTTCGGCCTTGCCCACGCGACGCTTGACCCAGCCAAGCCCCAACCCCAAGACGGCGGAGGCCAGGAAGAACGGCAGCGCATATGTGGGGTCGCGGCTGAAGAGCAGCGTGCCCTCCAGGTGCGGTAACGCAGCCCGTGCCAATTCGTACGCCCCAACCAACAGCACCAACCCAGCCAGCGCCGCAAACAGGTTCTCGATCTTGTACAGGCCATCGGGAAACGTCGCCGAACGCCGTGTGGCCAAGCGGATTCCTACCACCAACATCACCGCCATCACCCCGCGCCCGACCGCCAACACGCCGCCACCGGTCATGGTGGCCGAGTGCACCGAGGTGCCCCAGACGATCAACACGGCGCCGAATAGCGTGGACACAAGCGCAGCAGCGGCGGCTACGCGACGACTGCCAGCCAGCCGATCGGCGGCCACGGGCACCACAGGCACAACACCACTCCTTGTGTCGCTCACATGAAGCGCCAGCTGTCAGACCCGCGTCCGGCACAGGCTGCCAGGCCCAGCCAACATCACAGGCACCGGACTCCGCTGGCCACGCCCCGGAGCCTTCCTGACCGCACATGCTTGACGCGTCCGTACACTTGCATCATGTCACAAATCCGTGTAGAGCCAGAAAGTCGTTCCTGGACCACCACCAAGGTCGTGGCCATCGTTGTTGCGGTCCTCACCGCGGGGTACATGGCACCGTGGGCGATCGCCGCGGTGCGCGACGTCCCGCACTGGTCGGTGTTCTGGATCAACCTGTTGCTGGGCTGGACGATCATCGGTTGGATCATTGCGCTGATCATGTCCCTGCGCGCCCAGCGGCTAATCGTCACCTAATCCGCGCCTAGTTGCTGCGCTTGCGTGCCCCCACGCTCTTGGCGTACACACGTTGCTGCGGGCGCACTGACTGCTTGTAAGTCGGAGTTGATTGTCGTCGCGCCAGCACGACGAGGGCATCCTTGAGCGTACGCAAGATCGTGGACCGGCTCACCGACGAACCTGCCATCCTCTCCTTGAGTTCCACCGGCGCAGCCACCGCAGTGGTGTAGCCGGCGGTGGACGCAGCCACAAATAGTTCAAGGTCGAAGGCGAAGCGGGTTTCCCGCAGTCGCGGCAACACATCAGCGAGCACTTCGCGCTTCAAGAGTTTGCACCCGGTCTGGGTGTCGTTGACGCCGAGTGAGAATAACGCGCCCACGAGCGAAGAGAACCCCAGCGAGACCGCCTTGCGGAACGGGGATGACGCGGACACCGAATCCTGATGCTTCTTGTTCGCATACACCATGTCCGCACCGGTCTCCTGGCCAGTTTTCAGGTACGACACCAGGTGGGCCGGGTCAATATCGCCATCGGCGTCGACAAATCCCACCCACGACCCGCGCGCGCGGGAGAAACCAGCGTGCAGCGCCCCGCCCTTGCCGCGGTTGGCCGGCAACTCGATGATCCGCACTTCCGGGCCCGCGCCCTCGAGCGTAGCCATCGAGCCATCCGTCGAACCGTCGGACACCACGATGAGTTCGAACCCGATGTGTTCAGCGCGCATCACCTCCACGAGCCGGTCGACTGCTGGTCGCAGGGCCGCGCCCGGGTTATACGCGGGCATGACCACGCTGATTTCGATCTCCCGGTTGGCTGGCATCCACAGCCTGGAGGACTCCATCCAGACCTCCCGCGTGGGTTCGGGGCGATCCTTCAACAGCAACTTGCCCACGATGTAGGCCGGGGCGATGGCCACCAACCGCAACTGCTCGATTACGCGGGGGTATTGAGACGCAAACCACGCGCGTCGACTCTTGACCATGTGCTACAGACTATGCCCGCAGCGCGCGCCACGTGCACCCGCAAGGGGCGGTTGATCAACTACGCGCACGCGGGCCTCGCACCCGACCGGGCATCACACCCTGCCGCGCTCCTACGATGCTGATATGACCTCCACACGCGATGCCGCCATGGTGACTCCGACCATCCTGGTGATTGACGATGATCGGGTGCTGACCAGGCTTTTTGAGGGCATCCTGAACTCCGTGGGGAAGGTGATGATCGCCAACACCGGTGTGGCGGGGCTCGAACTGGCCCGCACCGAGCAACCCGACTTGATCCTGCTGGACGTGCAGATGCCCGGCCAGGATGGTTTCGACATCATCAGCGAACTGAAGACGGACCCGATGGTGCGCCACATTCCGGTTATCTTCATCACCGGCGAAATCTTGCCGGAGATCGAATCGCATTGTTTGGAGGCCGGGGGTGCCGACTACATTGCCAAGCCGGTCAACCCCCGCGTGCTCAAAGCTCGCGCCCTCACCCACCTGCTGATCAAGCAGCAGTCAGACATGCTCGCCGACCTCACCTATCGCGACGCTCTCACCGACGCCATCAACCGGGCGGCGTTCGCCGAGATGCTGGCCGTGGAATGTGACCGGGCGGCGTGGAAGAACCGGGCTATCTCGCTGTTGCTGATTGACGTGGATCACTTCAAGGCCTACAACGCGATCTACGGGCATATCGCCGGCGACGATGTGCTCGCCTCGATTGTGATGGCCATATCCAAAATTGCCAATCGACCTGGGGACATTGTGGCGCGGATCGCCGGTGACCGGTTCGCGGTACTGCTGCCGGAGACCCCAGCCACGACCGCAGTGGAGATCGCCAAGCGCAGTTGCGAAGCGGTGCGGCGCCTGGGCGTGCGCAACAGCGGGTCGGCCACCGCTGATGTGGTGACCGTGACCATCGGGGTGGGCAGTGCCGACGGCGCCACCACCCCTGCCGCTCTGCTTGGCAGTGCCGAGGCACAACTGCGCCGGGGCAAGACAGCGGGCCGGGACCGCGTCGCCGCCCTGACCTAATTGCCGGACCGACACCCGGGTGATCATCAACAACCCACCCGCACTGCGCGACGGGCGCTGCTAGCGTGCCGGGGGTGGAGAGCGAGCTGACTGAGCCGCAACGAGCCGAACTCGAAGCGATCCTGCAGACGTCCCTGGAATTCGGGGTGCACGTGCAAATGTCCGGGGGCTACACCGCCCGGGTGCGGGATTCGATGCAGCGGGTCGCCCTCGGGCTGGGGGCGGATCGCGCGGAGACCTGGGTGTCCTCGGGCAGCATCGGGTTAGTGGTGGGTCGCGACGGCTGGACCCGCACCTCGGTGCGCACCACGCCGGCCATCGGCATCAACTTCACCGAACTCAGCTATTTGTCGCGGCTCTCGCGCAGCGCCGCCAGCATGACAATCGCCGAGGTGCAAGCCGAACTTGCCGCCATCGCCCATCGCGAACGGCGTTACCCGGTGCCAGTGGTCTTGGCGATGCTGGGCGTGAGCTGCGCGTCGTTTGCGGCGCTGTTCGGGGCCGATGCGATGGGAATCCTGTTTGCCGGGCTCGGGGGCTATTTGGGCGCGACGGTGCGCCACCTCCTGGTCAAACAACGGTTCAAGCCATTCATCTACTGCCTCTTCTCGGCATTTGTGGCGGCGTCAGTGGTGTTGCTGCTGGAGTCGTTCACACACACCGACGAGTTTGCCGTGACCGCGGCCATCATCTTTCTGGTACCCGGGGTGCCCATGCTCAATGGCACCGCCGACCTGCTCACGTCGAACTACCTGAACGGTCTTGTGCGATTGACCAGGGCGATGATCATCCTGTTGGGGGCGGCGCTGGGCTACACGCTCGCACTCGTGCTGTGGGGGCAGGCATGACCTCGCTCTGGAATGTGCTGTGGGCGGCGCCTGCCGCGACGGGTTTCGCGTTGGTGTTCAACGTGCGCAAACGGGCGTTGCCGCTGGTGGCGGTGATCGCTGTGCTCGCCAAGTTCATCGCTGTGATCAGCACCCGCGAGGGTCTCAGCCCGATTGCCGCTGACTTCATCGCGGCCTTCGTGGTGGGGGCCATCGCCTATTCGATCGCACCCCGTCTCGGGGAAGCCTCGCCGGTGTTCGCCTTCGCGCCGGTGATTCCACTCGTCCCCGGGGCCGCGATCGCAAAAGCTTTCACGCTGTCATTCACCACGTGGATCATGAATCCTGCCGTCTCGAACAGCCAGAACACGCAGGACTTTGTGATGGCCGCGAGTTCTGGACTCTCGGCCGGCGCGATGGTCTTGGGTCTGTGCTTGGGCGCGATCAGTCCGATGTTGCTCTTGCCACGCGCCCGCACCGCAGAGGACTAGCAACCGCGGGGAAGAGGCGTTGGCGCGCGTTGGGGCAGTGTGGTGTGGCATTGGCGAGAGCTGGGCCAATGGGGTCGTGGCAGCCGCAGCGGGACAGTGTGTGGCACCGCCGCGGCACCGACACTGATCGTTCAGGCCGTGGGATTGGCAGCCTCGGAGCCGACGTCCAACACTTCCTGCAACGCCTCGAAGAGGTCGTCGGTGAGGGCATCGGGGTCGGCAACGGCACCCCGGTCGATGTTGATGCCGATGAACACCTTGCCCGCGTATGACATGAGCCCCACGTTCACCGAGGCTCCGCCCTTGGGTGCGAATGGCACCATGGACAAGATCTCCGAACCGGCGAAGAACAACGGAATCGGCGGCCCGGGCACGTTGGTGGCCGCAAAGTCCGTACCCTTCATCAGGCCGGCGCTCGCCGCAGCCATGGCCGGGTTGGGCAGCAGCGACATCACTTTGTACACGGCACTGGACATGCCCAGAGCCGGTTCGGTGCGTGCCGACAGCAGCAGTGGGTGCAGATCCTTCATCCGCTGTTCGGGGTCGGCGTCACCGATGGGGATCTCGAAGCGCGCCGGCACCCAACTGTTGCCACCCGCACCGCCGGCATCACCGGAACTCCGCAGACTCACCGGCATGTTCACGCGCAAGCTATGGGAGGCCGAACCGTGGGACTTGTGATAGCGCCACAGACCACCCATGACCGCGGCCATGTAGGCATCGTTGAGGGTGACGCCGGCCGCTTTGGCCGCCGCCTTGAGATCGGCCAGAGAGGCTTCCAACACAGCGAACGCCACGGACATCGACCGGTCTCGCCAGAGGTCGGAAAGCGGTTCGGCAGCAGGGGCGAGGAGCCGGGCCGCCGAGGCGGTCCAGTTTCGTGCAGTCACTGCCGACGTCATGGGATCGGTGATCGCCTTCTTTGCTAGCCCCAGGCTGCCTTCCGCCACGGTCCTAGCGTCATTCACGACCGTCTTGGCTTCGACCACCACACCCTGCTGGAAGCGGGCACTGTGGTCGAGCACTTCGCCGGTCGGCGCCGGCGGCATCTCGCCGAGGTCGGCTGGTTCGCGCTGCAACTCCAGCAGCGTCGCGAGCATCATCACACCACCTTCGCCGTCCGTGATGGAGTGGTGCACCTTCATGATGAACGCCGCCTGCTTGCCCTTCAAACCGGTGACGATAGTCAGTTCCCACAGCGGCCGCGAACGGTCGAAGTCTTCCTCGGTGATGCGCTCAGCCATTTCCAGCACGTCGGACAGATCTGCCCGGGCGCGCTCTGGCCGGGCCCAACGGACGTGGTAGCTCATGTCGAAGTTGGGATCGGCTTCCCAGCGGGGTGGCACCAACGAAACCGGGTTGCCGATGACACGGGCCCGCAATTTGGCGTTAGCCCGGGTCATGCGCTCCACCCGGTCGAGAACCACGTCGGCATCCGGCACCGAATCGAGCATGCAGACCAGCGTGATGGGGGAGCGCAGGATTGGATCCACTTCGATGTCCCACATCACAGCGGAGAAGGCACCCATGCGCGGTTCGATATCAGTCATGGTGGCTATCTTGCGCGATGGAGCCCACTTGTTGCCACCGCTGCGACGCCAACGAATGATCCGGTGTGTTACTCGGCGTAACACACCACCTGATCCCGGCCCAAGCTTTTGGCTTGATAGAGCGCGGAGTCGGCATGTGCCAGCAGTGTCTCCGGCGACTCGGTAGCGTTCGAGATCGCGATTCCGACGCTCAGGCGCACCGCCACCGGCTCCGCATCGGGTAATTCGCAGGGAACGGCGACCGCGGCTCGGATCTTGGTCGCCACTGCCTGTGCGGCTACTGGGGTATGGATGTCCCGGAGCAGCACGACGAATTCATCGCCGCCAAGTCGCGCCACCATGTCCGAACCGCGGACGGCCCCGCGCATCCGCTCTGCCACCGTGCATAGGACGGCATCGCCGGCGATGTGGCCATAGGAATCGTTCACGTCTTTGAAGTCGTCCAGGTCGCAGAACAACACCGCAAAGTCGCTGCCGCCGCGCGCCCGCACGGAGCAAGCCCGATCCAACTCCCGCAGGCACGTCGCCTGATTGAGCAGCCCGGTGAGGGCATCGTGGTCTGCCTGGTAGGCCAGGTCCTCGGTGAGTTGATGATGTTCGGTGACGTCCTGGTACTGCGAGACATAGAACAGGGGCATGCCATCGTCTTCGCGCAGCAGGCCGATGGAATGGGTCACCCAGATCCGACGTCCGTCCGGCATCAGCATGCGCACTTCGTTGGTGGCATGGGTGCCGTGTTCCGCGAGTAGCTTGTCACGGGCAAGCAGGTCGCGCTCGTTGTCTTCAGGGGTGAGGAGATCTTCCAGCGAATGGCTCAGCAGCCACGAACGACTGCGTCCCACCATCCGACACATTGATTCGTTAACGGTCATGAATTGGCGGGCGAGGCTGACGATGGCCATGCCTTGGGGGGCGCCGTCGAGCGCGAGGCGGAACTTCCGCTCGCTGCGGGCCAGGGCTTCTCGGGCGAGCACCTCCTCCTGCACATCGCGCAGACCCACAATCAGACCGGTGACCTCTCCTGTGGCAGACATGATCGGGCGCACCTGCACCGACATCCAGCGGAAGTTGTGATCGGCGCAGCGGTAACGGCCCAACCATTTGGTGAGGGTGTGCCCCTGCAGCACGCGGGCGCGCTCGCGGAGCACGTCGGCGTGGTCGCTCATGTTGATGAATTCCAGCGACTGGTGACCGATCACGTCTTCTGGTTGCCACCCCAGAACTGACGTGATCGACGGGGACACCCACAGGATCACGCCCTCGGTGTTGGACTGCCACACGAGGTCGGCGGCGTTCTCGGCGAGCAGTCGGTAGCGCTCTTCGGAGGCGGCCAGGGCTTCGCGGGCAGCAACTTCGCTCTGGATGTCGCGCCACCCGGCGATGCGGCTGATCACTTGGCCGGCGTCGTCGAGCACCGCCCTGCCGGAGGAGGACACCCACCGGTAGGAGCCGTCGCGCATGCGCACGCGGATCTCGATCGTGGCACGGCGGCCGTCGGTCATCTGGTCGTGGAGGTCACGGCCGGGGGCGAGGTCGTCGGGGTGGATGAACTCGAATGCATTGCGACCGATGAGATCCTCCGGCGCCCACCCCAACAGCGACGTCACCGACGGCGACACCCAGGTCCACACTCCCTCGGGGGTGACTTCGGAAACCATGTCAGTGGCATTGTCAGCCAGTATTCGATACCTCTCCTCCGCGGAGAACACGTGAGCCACCTCCTTACGATTCGGTGGGCAGGGGGCTGTCAAGCGTCGCGGCGGTAATCTTCGGTCACTGTGTAGTTGCCTGACGTGGCCGTGGGCGAGGGTGAGGGGGTAGGGGATGTCCCACCAGCGCCAGGAGCCCCGACGTCCACATACTCGAAAGTAATCTCGTCACCGGACGACGTCAATTGGCAGGTGACGATTTGCCCGCGAATATCAGAGTCGTCGCGAATCGTGACACCACCTCGGGCGTACAACAAGACTGCAGCGGAGTCTTCGACATCGAAGGAGCCTGTGATCGTGCGGTTGCCGGGCAGGGGACAGTTTGTGGCCCCCTGAGCGGGAACAATCAGGCGCAACTTGCTGCCGTTGCTTGAGCGCACCCGCAGAGTGTCGCCAAACTGGAATCGGTCGGCGAAGATCGTCACGTCATGCGTGAGGGTCAGGGTGGTGTTGCCGCTCCAGTTGACGTTAGTACAGCGTGCCCCGGGTGCTCCGGTATAAGCCAAGTAGACAGTCTTGGACGTCAGGCTGGGCAATGTCCTGGAGCAGGGGAAACTGCTGGTGGTTGCTGGCGTCACAGGTGTCCAGCCGGACCATGTCGTGGCGTTGTAATCTAATTGCGGAAAGGTGGCGATGGGTGGGGCGCCGACGGATGGGTTGGGGGGCGACAAAGACGTCGTGCCGGTGACTGTCGGCGTGCCACCGATGACACGGGCGACAGCTAGGTTGGCAGCAGTGAGGGTAGAGTCACGCGACATCGTCAAGTTGCCCACCGCCTTGAGACTGCCGCGCACCGTGACATCGATGTTTCTGCGCGTTAGCTCAACGTCGTCACCCGACCAGATGTCCCCACTGAAGTCGCAACTCCGGTCGATGTCGACGCTGCCTTGCACGTTGACATTAATTCCGCCTTCAATTGCGTTGTCGTTGTCTCTGCACAAGAAGTTCCCTGCCACAGAGATCGGCTGTGGCGGGACAACCGAGGTGCTGATCTGCCACTCACTTTGCAGATCCAAAGTCCCACCGGAAACAATCGCCCACGGAATGGTCTCGCTGGTGCCACCGCCACCACCTCCACCACCGCCTCCGCCATTGCTGATGGTGACTTGTGCTTCCATCGTGCGGCTGGCGGTGGAACCGGCCTGACCGGCGGACTCGGTGGTGCCTACCGACCTGATCACAGCACTGGCCGGTATCGCGGACACGACGTCGGAACTGCAGGTTAAAAGTACTGAGGCAGCTGAGTAGTAGGTGATCGTCACTTCATAGTCGGCATTTTGCGCGCCGGACAGTGAGCCGCTGATGGTGCACGGCACGTTGGTGCCGGATGACTGCGCGATAGCGGCGAGGGCTGAGTCGATGCCGGCCTCGGCCACGGCGCGGTCGGCCACGGTCTCGCTTCCGCGTTGCGAACCGCGTATCGTGAACAACACCATTGCCGTGATGATTGCCGTAATGGCAAAGCCGACCACGCCGACCAGTAGGGCGGTGGCCATGGCGTACCCAGAATCTTGTGAGCGTGCTTGGCGCAGGGTGCGCGCAGAAATTCGCATCATGGTAGCGGCCGATCATTGCAGTTTGAGATGTCCCCTGCGGTTGAGGCGCGCCTAACCGTGGCAGCGGACTGAATGCTGAGCACGGCACCGCCACCAGTCTCCGACGCCAGGCTCAGTTTCACGACCTTATCCTTATACTCGGAGTTTTCGACTACCGCAAAAGGTGAATCACTGTTGCTGAGACCAGTTGCCACTGTCCGCCATTGGGTCACGCCGCCACTGGTGCGCCAATCAGTTGGCCAGGTTCGGCTGCGAAGTGTGCCTTGGTTGCTGATGTATTGCCATTCAGTGCAGGTGGCTGTCGCGCCGGGCTTGTCGGTGTACGACACCAGTTCCCAGCCACCGACAATATTCGTTGAGTCAACGTCGTCGGCGCTACGGATTTCGCTCGCCACCTGATCAACTGCCAACTGCATCTGTTGTTGTGCATCAGAGCGAGACATAACGGTGCGTTGCGTGCGGAACACGGAAAGGATGATGGTGAGGGCGATGGTGCCCACGATGCCCACCAGCGCCAAGATCACCACCATCTCGGTCA
>CAZVKB010000069.1:0-12925 GCA_964627505.1 uncultured Actinomycetes bacterium
CTGTAGCGTCGAAAGCCTCCAACACCAGACGATGCCGGTGATCATTTTCTGGCGTTTCAACCACTTTTTGGTCGTCGAAGGCTGGTCTCCGGAAGGGTGGTACCTCAACGACCCTGCCCTGGGGCATCGCACGTGTAGCGATGAAGAGTTCCACGCCTCCTTCACCGGCATCGCCTTGGAGCTGACCCCCGGTGCTGACTTCCAGCCCGGCGGCCGCCCACCGCGATTACTTACTCGACTCGGCCGCTACTTGACCGGCTCGCGCGACGGCGTGGTGCTGATGGGCGTGCTCGGTCTGCTGCTGGTGGTGCCGCAAATTCTGGTTCCCGGGATTGCGCGGCTCTTCGTCGACTGGTTGCAGGGTGGACCGCCGGTGGAAGTTCCCACACTGCTGGCGGCATTGGTGTTTGCGGCGATCTTGCAGGCGTTCCTCGTGGGGTTGCAGGGTTCGGTCGGCATGCGCCTGGCCACCAAACTCTCGATCGTGCTGCAGGCCAAGATGGTCGCGCGACTGCTCAACCTGCCTGCCGCCTTCCATGCGATGCGCGGTTCCGGGGCTTTGGCGCAACGTGCGACACAGCCCGCGATGGTGGCAACCACCGTGTCCACCATGTTCTCGACGATGGCTGTGGGTGCGATCAGCAGTCTCACGGCCATCGTGCTGCTACTCGTGGCCTATCCGCCCGCCGGCGCCGTGGCCCTGGTGGCACTGATCGTGTTGGTGACCGCCATGTGGTGGGCCTCGCGGCGACGACGCGCATTGGCGATGCGCATGGTGCGCGAGCAGATCGATGTGGCGACGGTGGCGATCACCACGCTGAGCCAGATCGAAGTCATCAAGGCATCGGGGGCCGAAGACCACGCCAGCGCCCGCTGGACCAGCGCCCACAACCGCTTCCTGGCAGCCATGCAGCAACTCGGTGAACGCACCGTCGGACTCGATGTGCTGCCCTCGTTCTTGATCACCGTGGCGAACGCCGGCGTGACTGTGGTGGGCCTCATCGGGGTGACGCAAGGACGCCTGACTTTGGGTGGGTTTGTCGCCGTCCAGACATTGCTCGGGTTGGCGTTGGCACCGGCGGCGATGGTGGTGGCGCAATTCCAGCAAGCTGAAACGCTGTCGGGGCAACTCGATCAAATCGACGATGTGCTGGCCACGGAATTGCCTACGGAATCAACCGGCGATTCGGCCACCTCACCGACAGATTCGACCACCTCACAGACGTCCCGGACAGCCACCACCCTCGTCGGCGACTTGCGCATCACCGAACTCAGTTTCGGCTACGACCCCAACCGCCCGCCGCTGTTGACCGACTTTGCGCTGCATATCGCTCCCGGCGCCCGGGTCGCGCTCATCGGTCCGAGCGGCTGCGGCAAGTCCACTGTGGCCCGCCTGGTGGTGGGTCTGTATCAGCCCTGGTCGGGGGACATTCTGTTCGATGGGAAGCCGCGCGCATCGTGGCGGGAAGCGGTGCTTGCCACCGGCATGGCCGTGGTGGATCAAGATCCGGTGATCTTCGCAGGCACGTTCCGCGACAACATCACGCTGTGGGATCCCACCATTGGTGACGCCGCGGTGGTGCAAGCAGCCAAGGACGCTGCACTGCATGACGACATCGCCCGCCGACCAGGTTCCTACGAGGCCGAGTTGCGCGAAGGCGGCGGGGATCTCTCCGGCGGTCAGCGGCAGCGCTTGGAGATTGCGCGGGCACTTGTGCGCGACCCCGCTCTGATCGTGATGGATGAGGCTACATCCGCGCTAGATGCGGCCACCGAGGCGCACATCGACGCTGCCATCCGACGCCGCGGCGCGTCGTGTCTGATCATCGCCCACCGCCTGTCCACTGTGCGCGACGCCGACGAGATCATCGTGTTGGAACGAGGCCAAGTGGTGCAGCGCGGTCGGCACAGCGATCTGATCGCCATCGCGGGCCCCTATCGGACGTTGGTGATGGCATGAGCGCCACACCGCCGCAGCGCCGGCAACTTGACGCGACTGACGTCATCACACTGTCCGCCGGGCAAGCGTTACAGGTGCTCACCGGCACGGTGCTGCTCTTCGTGGTCGAAAGGGTGGCAGATGGCTTAGCACGCCGCGTGCCTCTGCGGCAGTCGATTGCTCCCACCGTCATCACCGGGGCCGACGTTCCAGGAGCCGACATCATTGCCGTCGGCTTGCCGGGAACCGAGGTGCAAGTTGTGGCAGCAGACGATCCACAGGCTGCTGCGCACATGGCCGAAGCAGCCGCGACCGCACTCGCCGAGGCCGCAGCCGCGTCGGCAACAGCCGCGGACCTGCGTCAACTCTCTGCCCACCACGACGAACGCATGATCGACGATGCACTACTCGGATTGGCCGCAGCGGTACCTGGCGAGAAACCCGATCTCCTCACCGGTGCGGACCTTCCTCCCGAAGTGGCAGCCGTGGATTTTGTGGCCCGGCAGATCGGACTTCGCCCCAACCCGCTGAGCCTGCGCCGCGCGGTCGCCGACGTCGAAATCAGCGGCCGTGATCGAATAACGGCGCTGGCCACGGCATCGGGCGCAGCCGTGCGGCGAGTCGAATTATCGCCCGGCTGGTGGCGAAAAGAGGGCCCGGCCCTGCTGCTTCGCCGCACCGCCAGCGACACCTACGCCGCGGTGGTGTGGCGCCGCGGCGCCTACCACGAATGGCAGCACGCTGCGGGCACCAAGACCGCTGACATCGGAGCGGCGATTACTGTCACCTCTGCCCTCGAGTGGTCCAACCAAGCGGTGCTGTTGGAACCACTGCTGGATCCCACGCAGCCGGCCACGATTCGGGATTTGCTCCGGCTGGGCAGTCGTGGGAATGGCCGCTCGGTGGGATTGGTGCTCGGCCTTTCGGCTGTGATCGGTCTGCTAGCAGCAGTGATTCCGGTGGTGGCCGGCGCCTTGACCGCCACCGTGGCCGAGCAGACCCGCTCGACGCTGCTGATTGTGGGGGCCGCACTGGTGGCGTTCGCGGCTGGCGACATGGCGATCCGGGCGGTGCGCTCATTTGCGCTGTTGCGCGTACGCACACGCGGGACCGCCGTCGCGGCCACCGCCGTCTGGGACCGATTGATCCGTCTGCCGATGGGCTGGCAAAACAAGCGCACGGTGTCCTCCCGACTCACCGACGCCAACTCGGTAGACACCGCCTCGACCGTCATGCCCGACCCAGTGGTGACGTCGCTGCTGGATATTTCGGCGATCGTGGGCGCGGTCATCGGTGTGACAACCACAAGTTGGCCGCTGGCGCTGGCCCTGATTGCCTTTCTGCTGATCCGGGCGGCGGTGGAAGTGTCGCTCGTGCGACGAGCCGCCGCCCTCACCAGGAGCGTGCTCGACGCCAACACCGAGAGTCAGGCGATGACGCTGGGCCTGATCACCGGCGTGAACCGGCTGCGGGTGTCCGGAGCAACAGGCCGAGCGTTCGCGCTGTGGGCTCGCACCCAGGCGCGCACCACCGAATGGGAAGTGCGGCAACGTCGGCTCAGCGTGTGGCAGCAGATGACCGGGGCGCTCTGGCCGTCGCTCGGGCTGGCGGTTCTGCTGAGCGTGACAGCACTGACCGGCACTGGGGTGGGCCCGTTGGTCACCGCTCAAACGGCCTTGAGCACTTCGACGGCAGCGGTGGCTGCGGCAGTTGCGGCACTTGGCGCAGGGCTCAGCGCGCGGGCAGTGCTCGCGCGGGCGGGAACTGTGTTGGCTGCGCGACCGGAATCAGGCACCGGCCAGGAAGTCGCCGAACTCGCCGGCGGTCTGGACATTCGAGACCTGGTCTTCAGCTATCGCGAAGACTTGCCGCCGGTGCTGGATGGGGTGAGCCTGTCGGTACCGGCGGGGGCGCACGTGGCGATCGTTGGCCCCTCGGGCTGCGGTAAGAGCACGCTACTGCGGTTGGTGTTGGGGTTGGAGAACCCACTGTCGGGCATCGTGTCTTTCGATGGTCGCGACCTCTCGGCGCTCGACCGGTCGTCGGTGCGCCGCCAGATCGGCTCAGTCATGCAATCCTCGGCCCTCATGCCCGGCAGCATTCGCGAGAATGTGGACCTCGGTCGTGGGCTCACGGCAACCGAAATCTGGCAGGCATTGGACGATGCAGCCGTCGGCGACGACGTGCGGGCTATGCCCATGGCTTTGGGCACGGTGGTGGTGGAAGGCGGCGGGACAATCTCTGGCGGTCAGCGTCAGCGGA
This sequence comes from uncultured Actinomycetes bacterium, assembly GCA_964627505.1. GTDB lineage: Bacteria > Actinomycetota > Actinomycetes > S36-B12 > UBA10799 > JACJWR01. Next base: position 4,202 of record CAZVKB010000069.1, read on the forward strand.
TCTTGCTCGCCCGGGCGCTGGCGGGTCGGCCGCGCATGCTGCTGTTGGATGAGGCCACATCTGCGTTGGACAATGTCAGTCAGGCAGCGGTGGTCGCCAGCCTCGATCGGCTGCAGATCACGCGGTTGGTGGTCGCCCACCGACTGTCCACCATCGAACAGGCCGATCTCGTGGTGATGCTCGCAGATGGGGCGGTGGTCGCGCGCGGAACCTTTGCCGAACTGCTAGAACAACCGGGGCCATTTCGAGATCTGGTGTCCCGGCAGCAGGTGTAGGCGGGTTTCAGCGCGAAATGAGGCCTGCGCGACACGTGGTACGCACGACAACTTGTCCGTGCTCCGCAAGCCCGCTCGACGCCAATCCCGCGCATCGCCGGGTGCTTGCGACATCAAGCCTGCGCTACATCAGGATCGCGCCCAGGTGACCCGCGCGGCTGCTGGCCCAGACGTGCGCCCCCACGCCCGCAAGACCATTCATGAAACCGGGGGATTGCGCGCCGGTGGTGTCAGGATCGTCGTAGGGGAAACGGAACCTGCCGTCTGCCATGGCCCGCGCGAGCACCTCGGCAGTGATGGTGTCGGCGGCGTGCAGCCACTGCTGCTGCGCCATCGCGCTACCCGCGATCTGCAGCACCGCGGCGCGACCAAGATTGCCGCAGCACAGATGGTCAAGCGTCCCGAGCGGTGAGGTGAGGGTGGTGGTCATGGCGACATCGAGTTCCGACCGCCACACCTCGGCATCGGGATGGTCGGGCAGCAGGGTGAGAGCCTGCAGACGTGCCAAGCCGATTCCGGGGGCACCGTGACACCACGCAACCATGGCCGTCGGTTGGCCGTCCGGTCCCAGCGCGTGATGGCGGAAGTCGGGCCAGTTGCCGCGAGCTTCGTCGAAGTGGGCGCGCTCGAAGTCGAACGCCCGCACACCAGCGGCGATGAAGTCCGCGTCGTCCAAGGCCACACCTGCTTCGATCATGGCCATCCCCATACCGCTGGCACCGTGGGAGAGGCCGGTGAGCGGTCCGCTGGCCTCCCGAAACGGCCACCCGCCGTCGGCGAATTGAGCGGCGGCGAGATGTTGGGCAGCCAGCCGCAGCAGGTGTGCGGTGTGTGCGTCGGGGTGATGGCGCTGCCGTCGAGCCAACGGTCCGATCAGGCCCGCCACCCCGCCGAGGAGGTCGAAGGTTCGGTCGCCAGCGATGTGATTGTGTGTGAGGGCGGCGACGGCGGTGTCGCAAAGGCGGGCGAATGCGGGCACATCCCACAACCGCAAGAGGCCACCGAGACCGGTCCAGCCGATGCCCAGGTTACGGACAAACCGGTGCCTGGCACTCGATTCGCTTGCGTCCGCACGCTCCCACACGGGTCGCAAAGTGACCTCGGTGAGGTTGCGCGGTCCAGTCGCACGCACCATGTCTTGGAACGCCGCGATCCCGATGCGTCCGTCGTACAGGCTGTCGCCGACCAAACTCAGCATCACGCGGTCTCCGTCTGGCAACAGCGACAGGGTCAACCAGGTGAGGTTGCCGCGGCCGTTGTCGATGGCGCCGGCGGTGATGGCTTCAAACACCGTGTGCACCACCTGCTCGGGGTCGTAGGCGGGTGGTGCGTCCACGCGAGCCGGACCCAACTGCTGCCCACCGGACATCCGCACATAGCGCGATCGGATGGAGCCGCGGATCAGTCGACACTGCCACGCCAAATCAGCTTCGGAGAGCTCTGCCACCCGTTGCTGTGCCGTGGTCAGACTGTCCGCGTCACCGTGCAGCACCCCCGCGATCGGTCCGGCCGCAGAGTCGATCGTGGCGGATCCCAACGAGACATCGAAATAGGGAATGTCGAGGTTGTCCAGGTCGATCAGTTCGGCGCCGAAGACCTCCCAGGTCCAATGCCCCGGCGGAGCCAGGAGAGCGCTGCGGGCAAGTTGTTCGAGCGCCACTGCGCGTCGAGTGACGTCAGTCAACGCATCGGCCGTTGCCGACTGCTCAGCCACAATCGCGTAGACCCGGGTCGCCCGCAGCACGATCCGGCGGCGCACCCCACGGAATGCTTCGATCGCGGTGCACAGCGCTGCTTGCCGGTCGGGATCCATCGCGGCGCGGTACACCTCGACGAACCCCTTTTCGACGTCGGCGCGGTGCTCCGCAAGCGGGTTGTCGATACCAGCGGGCACAGGCAGCGACGTGGGTTGGGAGGGCGGCGCAGTGATGACGGAACGCACCATGTCGTCGGTGTTTGGCCAACGCCAGCCAGGCAGTTGCCGGGGTTCGGTAGTGGTCGAATCGACGCCGAGTGCGCTGACGTCGAATATCCGTTGCGCCTTCCCGGACACCGACCACCCCGGCAACATTCCTACCCGCAGCACCGATTCGGCCATCAGGCTGGGGGCAGGATCGTCGCCCGAATCATTGCGGGGGGATTCAAAGAGAGTCTCGGCGTCGATGAGATGGAGCATGGTGCCGCAGGCGATCAGGTTTTCACAATGCGCATCGGAGGCCCCTAGGAGATGCAGCACCGCCAACAGTCGTCCGGCATTGCGGTAGAACACGGACAGTTGGGCATCATCCTGACAGGGCATTGCGGGGAGAAACTCGGCATAGCCGTAGGTGTCAGACACTGCGTGGATGGTCTGGGCGCGCCACGAATCGTCCTGCAACCAATCACCCACCAGGTCCAGCACGTCCTGGAATCGCTGTTCGATGCGTAGGTCCTTCGGCTTGTAGACGATGCGCGTCACGCGGGCCGCAGGGTCGGGATCGCCAGCCGAAACTCCTGGTTCGGGATGTACCGCCGGGTCGTCCGCGGACGCGCTGAAGTGCAGCACCGACACCGTGCGGCCGCCGCGGTGCGGATCGCTGAGCCCCCACTCGATATGCGAGAGCACGCTGGACTGCGCAATCCCGAAGTGTTGAGCCAGTTCAGTGCGATCAGCAGCCACCCGTTCGAGCATGTCTGTCAGATTCATCCGCCATTGGTCGCAGACGGTGGCAAGCAACCGACACAGCACCGGAAAACGGTTCCACAGGTGTGCGCAGCCGTCGGTCAAGTGATCGTGACACCAGGTCAGGTAACGATTGGTGCTCGTTCCGGGGGTGTCGGGGCTGGCTCCGATCGCCAACATGATGGTGGCCCCGGCACGGCGAGTATCGGAGAAGTCGGCGCCGAGGGCTGAGGACCCGATCTCGCTCAAGCGCTGTAACAAGGCGCGGCGAGCATCAGCGGCAGCGCTCTCCGGCAGCGCCCTTGCTGCCGGACACTGCGTGCACAGTCTCTGCCAGGAGGTCGCCACCATCGGGGCCAAGAGCTGCGCGAACGCCACGTCCGCGGCTTCGCTCGAAACCGCGTCGACCAAGGCTGCAAAATCTCGGTCAGCGTCGGATATCGGTGACGACGACTGCAACTTCGCAGCCTGCTTGCAAGCACTGCGCAACCTCGTGAACGTGGCCCACCAGGGTGGTGGATCGTCGGCATGCGGCGGCGCTCGATCGACGGCCGGGAGCAGTGCGCCGATGTCGCCTGGGGTGAGTCCAGCGCGCCGCAACCGTTCAGCCCACGCACCAAACCCTTCGGGATCGATCGCGGCACGCCAGGCAGCGCCGAATTCCGCAATGCGCGGATCGTCCCCGGCGAAGTCGTGGACGGCGACAGGTTCGACGCCAGCACCAGCAATCGCCCATGCCTGTAGCCGGTCAGGCCAGGTGCGACCTTGCTCCAGCCAGCGGGACTCGGCTTCGCTCAGCCCGCTCATCGGTTGTGGCACGTGTCTGATTCGCCCGAGTTGTCGCGCCGGGTTCCGCCGCTCACGCCGGTTTCAGCGGTCGACTTCCAGAGCAGCTGTGGCTGCCTTGGCTTCCTCGCTGGTGGGCCCGGGCTCAGGCACAAAAACTGTGGCTCGGTAGTAGCGCAACTCGTGGATGGAGTCCAGGGTGTCGGCCAGCGCGCGATGTCCACCGCGTTTGGCGGGTGAGTTGTAGAACGTCCGCGGATACCAACGGCGCACGAGTTCCTTGATGCTCGAAACGTCGATGATGCGGTAGTGCAACAAGTCGAGCACCTCGGGCATATCGCGTCCGAGAAAGGCGCGATCGACGTGCACGCTGGATCCCGCGAGCGGCGCTTTGCGGGGCTCGGTCAGGTGTCCGCGTAAGTAAGCGAGCAGGATTTCCTGGGCGTCCCGCAACGTCAGACCGCCGGGTAGCAGTGGCAGCAAACCGGACTCGGTGTGCATGTCTACCACCACCTGATCCATGTGGGCCAACGCCTCCGGTGGTGGTGCAATGACCACATCGATCCCCTCATCGATCGGATTCAACTCGGAGTCGGTCACGACGCACGCCACCTCCACCAGCGCGTCTGAGACCAGGTCGAGGCCGGTCATTTCGCAGTCCATCCACACGATGCGGTCGTTGCTCATGAGCTCAGGCTACGCACCTCGCCGTCGGCACGCTCACCTCACGTCGGCACGCTCACCTCACGTCGATAGCAGACGCAGTCGCACCTGCGCCCCCGGACGTAGTTGGGCGAGCAGATCGAGGTCCGACTCCCGCACCACGCCGATCACCGGGTAACCGCCGGTGGTGGGGTGATCGGGGCCCATGATGATGGGAGCGCCCTCTGGTGGCAGTTGGATCGCGCCGGCGATGAGCGGTTCTGACGGGGTGTGCGGGTCACGCGGGAGATCGATGTGCCCGCCGGTCAGTCGCACGCCGATGCGGCTGGAATCCGGTGCAATCACCCACGTAGTGCTGGTGAGTTGGTGCATGACGTTCGCTGCCGGGATTGGGCGCGGCGGTGGATGGACCGCGATGACAGTTGGCTCGGATCGGCGGCCGGGCTCACGATGGGTCTCGTGGTGCCAGGTGTCGAGTGGTGCCCAGGTGCGGGGGGTTGAGGTGGCGATGGGTTGGCGCAGCAGGGGCGTTCCACGGCGCAACGGCGGCGGACCGAGGCCGGCGAGCGTGTCGGTGGATCGGGAACCGAGCGTCACCGGTGCGTCGAACCCGCCGCGGACCGCCAGGTAACCGCGCAGACCGCTGCTGGCCGTACCCACCCGCAGCACCACGCCCGCGGGCAGGCTGACTGTGGTGTGGGTAGCCCCGTGACCGCGTGGTGAGGGGGTGTGGCGAGTGCAGTCGGAGACGCTGAGTTCGGCAGTGATGCCCGTGACAGCCACTGTGACGGCGCGATGGAAAGAAATCTCGAGCGGGCCGAGGAGGAACTCCACAGCGGTGGCGGTCTCCGCGTTGCCCACCAAACGATTAGCCAGGTGGAAGGAACGGCGGTCGAACGGCCCCGCCGCCGTCACAGCCAGATGGGCCCAGCCGATCCGGCCAGCGTCCACGAAGATGGCCTGTGGCGGTGCGGTCGCGATCCTCCCGATCGGCTCGCCGCTGGCGGCCGGAGTTGCAGAGGCAGCGGCAGTGGTAGCGGGATCAACGGTCATGAAACCGCACCTGACATCCGGGGTGGAGCAACGATGGTACGTCCCGCTTGGGATCGAACAGCACAACATCGGTGTGGCCGATCAGGTGCCAGCCGCCGGGGGAGGCTTGCGGATACACCGCGCTGTACCGGGCGGCGATCGCCACTGCGCCGGCGGGCACTTGGGTGCGGGGGGTGGATCGACGGGGCAGGTGCAGTCGAGGTGGCAAACCTCGCAGATAGGCAAAACCCGGGGCGAAGCCGAAGAAGGCGACGTGAAACGTGGTCTGGGTGTGAACGGCGATGAGTTCGTCTGGAGACATAGCCAGCGCGCGGGCGGCCGTGTCCAGATCAGGACCGTCGTAGGTGACGGGGATCTCAACGAGTTCCGAACCCTGGGCAGCGTCGGGGTCAGCGTTGAGGTCAGCGAGTTGCTCCTGGGCCACCGTCGCCGCAGCCGAGGTGCGAAAGGCTAAGAGAACGCTGTACTCGGCTGGCACGGCTTGCACAAGTGCGTCGCCAAAGTGGCTGCGAGCGGCGAGGGCAAAGGCAGCGGGGTCATGGGTGTCCGCCGGTAGGTCTACCAACAGCGCCCGTGCACCGTAGCGATGAACCTCCACGAATGTCACTCCGGTCGGGCCGGGTGGTTGGTTGACTCAGCCGAACCCGAAGGAACCGACGTGACGAAAGGCGCCACAGTAACCCCGTGGGATTCGACGAGCACGCGGATCCGGCGGGCGCTGACGATCGCGTCGGGGGTGTCGGAATGAATACAGATGGACTGCGCCCACATTCGCACTCGGTGACCGTCGTGGCTGGTGAGGTGCCCGGTCTGCAACCAGGCACTGAGCCGTGTGGTGACCGCGTTCGGGTCGGTCAACACCGAGTTGGGTTCCGAGCGCGATACCAGTAGCCCCTGGGCAGTGACTGCTCTGTCGGCAAACATTTCGGGCACAACAGGATGCCCGGCGGCGGCGGCCACACGGGCCAGCGCGGTTCCGGCCAGACACAGTACCGGCGTGCCCGGGGGAGTGGCGGCGACCACGGCGGCGGCGATCGAGTCGTCGACGAGGGCGGCGTTGTAGAGCGCACCGTGAGGACGCATGTAGGTGACCCGGGTGCCGGCGGCGGCGGCAGCGTCGGCGAGGTCGCCCCACTGCTGCTGTAGTTGGGCCACGAGTACGTTGGTGGAGATGTTGATGCGCCGCCGTCCGAAGCCTGCGCGATCCACATACGAAACTTGCGCCCCGACCGCCACGTGTTGCGCCATAGCGAGGTCGCACAGCGCGCGCATGGTGGCGGCATCCCCCGCGTGCCCGCCGCAGGCGACGTTGGCGCTGCTGACGGTGGTCATAAGTTCGGCATCGGCGGCTAGGCCCGAGGTGCCGGGGCGCTCCCCGACATCGCTGCTGAGGTCGACTGATCCGGCGACCGTCATGGGCGAACTCCGTTGGTGAGTGGGACGGGAGGTCCATCTATGGTGCCCCGCCCGCCCCGGCTATGCTTGGCGGGCTGCCGTTCGCGGCGGCGCGGAATTCGTTTCCGTGGTGGGTGTAGCTCAGCTGGTAGAGCGCCGCGTTGTGGTCGCGGATGTCGCGGGTTCAAGTCCCGTCACTCACCCCACATATGTCTCCTGTCTTCACCCCACGTGTGTCTGCACCGGACGGGCGAGTACCGGGGTTGTGATGGGCCCGCTACGGAGTGTGGACCGAACTAGTCGGGTTGTGCCCATTTCGCGAACCAGGCACCCGTTCGCGTCTACGGTGGAGCCATGGATGTTCGAACCATGGCGGTCATGGTGGGCATCGCGAATGTCCTACTCGCGGTGCCGCTGATCGTGCAGCATCGCGCCAATCGCGATTACAACGGCCCCGGCTGGTGGGCGAGTGGACAATCCCTTGTGGCCATCGCTGTGGTCTTCGGGAACCTGCGCGGGAATTCCGGGTTGGGTAGGTTGGTGATTCCGCTGTGGCAAGCGATGCTGCTGATTGGCTTCATGCTGGTGTACGTCGGACTGGGCGCCTTTCTCGGACATCGCGTACGGGTGGCACCCCTTGCTCTCGGAGCGAGTGCGCTTGTCGCCTGGTCGACCTTGTTCACCTTCGGCGTGAACAGCCTGACGGTGCGATCGGTGGGTCTGTATACGTCTCTGGGTGTGGTTTTGGGGCTGATGGCCGCGTTGGTCTGGCGGTATCGCGCTCCTGACGTGCCGCGTTCGACCAGTTACCTGACGGTGGTGTTTGCCGCAACAGCGCTGCTGTACTTCGGCTTGGCGCTGGGCGCGGCCCTGATTCGGGAAGCGCCCGAAGCGATTCTGCAGCCGAGCCCTGCCAAGACCGCTGCCTACGTGGGCGCACTGGGCTGCACCGTCCTGTGGGTGTTCGGTTTGGAGTTCCTGCTCAACGAACGGCTGCAAGCAAAAGTCGCCGCGGATGCAGAGAACATGCAGCGGGTGTTCGCGACCAGCCCGGACTGCGCCATCATCAGCCGTTTGCACGACGGCGTGATGGTGGATGTGAACGATGGCTTCACGCGCGTGACCGGCTTCGCTCGGGCCGAGGCGGTGGGCCGCTCCTCCATTGCGATCGATCTGTGGCACGAAACTGGCGATCGGCAAACCATGGTGGACTTGCTGCGCAGCGCGGGGGAATGCGAGAACTTGCCGACCGTCCTGCGTCGGCGCGATGGCACGTTGATCGATTGTCTGGTGTCCGCTCGCACGATTCATCTGGGAGCCGAACCGCACCTCATCAGCATCACCCGGGACGTGACGGAGCAGCGCAGGTTGGAAGCGCAACTGCAGCGGGAGGCCACCACCGATGCTCTCACCGGGGTGGCGAATCGACGCCAGTTCCTGGCGATCGCCGAGCAACGACTACAAGCGGCGAAGACGCAAGCGCAACCGCTGGCGCTGGCAGTCGTCGACGTGGATCATTTCAAGACCATCAACGACACCCTCGGGCATGCCGCGGGGGACGCGGCGCTGTGTCATTTCACCGAGGTGGCGGAACGAGTGATCGGCCCCTCCGGGGTGATCGGGCGGTTGGGCGGAGATGAGTTCGGGGTGCTGCTGCCGCTGATGTCATCGGGCGCTGCCCTGGAGCAGGTCCAGGCGGTGGCGAGATCGCTGGACGCGCGGTACTGGGATGAACGGATTCCCTTGACGATCAGTGCTGGCGTGGCGGAGTTGGCATCAAGCCAAGACTCCGTTGAGGGTTTGATCGTGCAGGCCGACATCGCCTTGTATGAGGCAAAGGAGTCGGGCCGCAATCGCGTGGTGGCCGCGACGCCGACGGGTCAGGCGCCG
>CAZVKB010000069.1:13025-14246 GCA_964627505.1 uncultured Actinomycetes bacterium
CGCCGACGGGTCAGGCGCCGGCGGGTTAGGGGTGCAGGCGGTTGGGGGTGCCGGCCGTTTGGGAGGCGGACGTTCGGGAGGCGCTACGTATCCCACTGATTACGGACCCTTCGGCGGCGCCGTTCACGGAGGAGTAGGTCGGGGGTGCACCGACGCAATGCTGTGCCCGGAAATCTCATCCAGAGACTTTCCAGCTGGCTCAATACGCAGGGCGGCGGTGACCACGAATGCCACCAGGCAGACCAGGGCAAGCCCCAACAGCAGAGCAGGTTGGCCAATGGTGTCCAGCAAAATGGGGAAGAAGAAGACCCCAAGAGCCGCACCCAACTTGGCCATTCCAGCAGCGAATCCATGGCCAGCCGCGCGCACCTCAGACGGAAACACCTCAGCAGGCAGCGCGTACGTCGTGGCATTTGGCCCGGCATTCATGAAGAAGTTGAACACAGCGAAACCCAGGAACACCAACGCCACGTGGGAGTTCCCACCACCGGGCAGCGCCGCCGCAATTCCTAAAATGACCAAGCCGGCTGACATGAATGCGAAGCCGAACAACTGAAGTTTGACGCGCCCAAACCGCTCCACGGTCAAAATGGCGCTCAGGAAACCCAATACCAAGAAGATGTCGAGAACTGCTGTGCCCTCGGTGGAGGCGATGTCGTCGGCGATGAAATTTGAATTTGCCCCTGAGAGTGCCATCGCCGCGAGCAGCGTCGGCGTGAAGATGCCGACGCCATAAGTAGCGATATCCATCAGAAACCACGGGATCGCCGTGAATGCCGTGCGCCGCCGCATACCTTTGGCAAATAGTTGCGGTTGAAACAGGGCGTGAATGCCTTCGCTGGGCTGTTGTGTGCGCTGCCGATCCACCGCTGTGACAGCGACGGGATGCCCGACGAGTTGCCCGGCGACCTCGGCCGCCTCTTGCTCGTGCCCGTTTTGGGCGAGCCATCGAGGGCTTTCGGGTGTCGTGCGGCGCAACCACATGATGAGCAGCGCCGGAATGACTCCGAATCCCAGCATCCAACGCCACGAATCAACCTCTGGGAGGATGAGCAGCACCACAATGCCGACCACCGCGCCGAGCAGCATCCCGACAGCTTGCAAGGAAAATGCGGAGACGAGCCACTTACCCCGGTTGCGCTGCGGCAACACTTCGGCCAGGTAGGAGGCGGCGATGGGGTAGTCGAGTCCAATGGCAATGCCCACCAGGAAGCGAAATGC
>CAZVKB010000070.1:0-5188 GCA_964627505.1 uncultured Actinomycetes bacterium
CGTTGGCGCACCCGCCGGACCCACCACCACCAACGGTACCGACGGATCCGACGCCACCGACGTGCCCGACGCATTCGTCGCCGTCACCGTAAACGTGTACGTCTCACCCACCGTCAACCCCGACACCACACACGACGTCGCCGCCGGCACACCAGTAGACACACACGACCCAGCCACACCCGCACCCGCCGGCGTCGCCGTCACCGCATACCCCGTCAACTCGCCCCCACCCGACGGCGCCGACCACGACACCCCCACCGCACCAGCCGTACCCGTCAACACACCCGCCACACCCGTCGGCGCACCCGGCACCGTCACAAACGACGCCGTCCCACCGTTCGTTTGTCCACCAGCATTGGTCGCCGACACCCGGAAGAAATACTGCGTGTTCGACAACAACCCCGACACCACCGCCGACACCGGCGTCACATCCACACCCGACGCAGACGATGGCGACACCACCGCCGACGTCCCACCCCCAGCATCCACCACCGCCTGATCCGTGTCGTACTTAATCGTCAACGCCGACGTATCAGCACCATTCGCATTCACCGTGCCGTTCAACGTCGCCCCCGACACAGTCACCGACGACGCCGCACCTGTCACCACAGACGGCGCCGCCACGTAGGTGAACCCACTCGGCAGCGTGCCAGTCTGAGTGTCCGGGTTCGTCACCACCACGTCCACCACCCCCGCTGCATGCCCGGGTGTGACCGCGGTGATCGAGGTGGGGCTGACCACCGACACCGACGTGGCGGCGTTCCCACCAATCATTACCGTCGCACCATCAACAAAACCGGTGCCAGTCAACGTCACCGCCGTGCCACCCGCGGTCGGACCCACCGCGGGGGCAATCGAAACGGCGGTTGGGGCAGGGTTGAGGTAGGTGAAGCCGTTGATCACGGTGGTGATCCCGCCGGGGCTGGGTGCGGTGACGATGACATCGACCGGGCCCGCGGCGTGTGCCGGGGTTGTGGCCTCAATCGACGTGCCTCTAGTGATCGTGACCGTCACGGCTGGCTGACCGCCGATTGTCACAGTCGACCCAGGCACGAACCCGGTGCCGGTGAGCGTGATCGCGGTGCCCCCCGCGATGCTGCCCTCGCCCGGGGCGATCCCCGATACCGTCGGGGCCGGCAAGGCATAGGCACCGATGCCATTGGCCGTCACAGGCATGAAGTCGCCGGTGTAGACACCGAGCAGACCGTCACCGTTGTTGATGACGAACGAGGATTCCTGCAAGTCGTTGTGTGTAGCATTGCTGGTCACCACCGTGCCCAGATTGGTAAAGCTCACACCGTCATCGCTGACCGCATAGCCGATGTTCCCGACCGTCGACTCCCCCGACCACACCATCAGATACTGGTCGTTCGACGGGTCGAAAAGGATCTGACTACCCACACTCACCCCGGCGCCATAGACACCACCGGGATTGACGAACGCCTCCCCGGTATAGGTGAAGGTCAACCCGTCAGTGGCCGTCGCGCGATACACCTGCTCATTAGCCCCGATGGCTTGCGTGAAATACAACACGTCCGTGGTCGTAGAGTCCACATTTTCGAACAGGCCCACCACTCCCCACGACTGCGCAGCAGGGAACGGCGAACCCGCGATCGTCAACGGCGTCGAACCGGTCCAGTCCAGCCCATCGGACGAAGTCAACCGGACAATGTTATTGGGCGGTGTCGCGGCGGTGGCCCAGAAGTAACCCACATACCCGCCGGCACCATCGGCATACACCCGCGGATGACCCAGCCCCGTCAGCCCCGTCGTCGCGGTCGCACCCCCGAATCCGGTGTAGCCCGACGTCGAGGAACGCACCTTGATCTTCGCGCTGTCGGTACGGTCCTCATACCAGAACTTCAGATTCGTGCCGTCGCCTAGCAGACTCGGATACCGGAAGTTCCCCGTCAACAACGGTGCCGCCGGGGTGAGGTCGACGAAGCTATAGAGGTAGGTGAACCCACCGACCAGGTTGCCGGCCTGGGTGTCGAGGTTGGTGACCACCACATCCACCGCTCCCGCCGCATGCCCGGGTGTGACCGCAGTGATCGTGGTGGAGTTGACCACTGTGACCGATGTGGCAGGCATCCCGCCAATCGTCACCGTCGCACCAGCGACGAAATCCGTACCCGTCAACGACACCGCCGTGCCACCGCCCGAAGGGCCACTGGCAGGGGACACCGACGAGACGACCGGCGCCGGGTCATCTCCTGTGACGACTAACGAGGGAAGCCCGGTGGCCGCATTGAGGGTTGCCGCGGCATGCGCTGTCACCGCAGGTGCGACGTTGAGGGCCAGACCGCCGAGCAGAGTGCCCAGAACTACCGTGAGAACCAGCAGTGAGCGTCGCATGAGAAACCACCCTGAATCACCCGGGCGCCCCATTGCGAAGTTTCTACCCATTCGGACGAATCGGCGTCCACGCGGACTGCTCAGTAGATTTTGTGGGGATTTCGATCTGGCCATGACGCGCTCCCTGCACGAGGGTCCCCTGCTGACTTTTCCTCGTGAAATGCCAGCGTGCCGGGGTCAATATTTTGACGCTAGCACGGGATTCTTAAGCAGTTGAAGGACTTTCGCCCCGTTCCCTTCGGGCACTCGGTGGGCACCACGGCGAGGCCGGTGAGTGTGGCTCTCTACTCAGTCCTGCCGACCTCACCCCACCCCAGCCCGCACCACCGTCAGTTTGACCGGATAGGCGAACTCCAGGCAGCCGTCGATCACCGGCAACGTCGCGCAAAACTGCTCATATCGCGGAACCAGCGCCTGGTGACGCCTGCCATCGTCGTAAGTGATCAACCGCAGACAGCGCACCATCTCGGGCACCGTCGCCGCCCGGACGCGGATGTCGAACAGGTGGCTCTCCGTCCGAAAGCGCGCTTCAATCTCATGCTCAAAGGCCTGTAACTCTCCCTCGATCGGGATCCCCATGAACGAAAACAGGTCCCGATACACCCCCGTCGGCGTCGCACCGACAATTGCGATAGCGCCGTGAGGACGCGTCGCAGCCAGAAAACGATCGAACAGCCGTAGACGGAACGCCAACCGGTCGGCGGGGTCGACGGCAAGTCCGGTGTAGCCCAGGACGAAGGAGAAGAGGATGAGGTCGGCGGTGAAGTCCGGTTCGTACACATCCAGATCCGCCAGCTCAATCCGCACCTGCGCATCGCGAGCAAACCGCTCACGCAGTGTCTCGACGTTGGAAGGATTGTTGTCCAACAGCACCGCCTGCTGGAAGTCCGGAGCCAAGGCGGCGGAGATCTCCCCCGAACCGGCTCCCATGTCCGCGAAAAGTTCGCGGGTGCCGAGCGTGGGGAGCACTCGTGCGCGCAGTACCTCCGCGGAGCGCCGCTTCTGATCGGTGGCGTGCACAAAACTCTGCAACAGGTCCCAGTAGTCCTCCACACCCACATGCTGCCAGGTGGGGTGGCGGGAAAGGTGCGTGCAATCTCCTGATCGGCCACGGCCCCACGATGTCGGCCATCCGCATGATCATCGGGGGTTCACGACCTATATACGGCCTCTACCTCCACTCGTTGCGCTCGGTAACCGCTCGGCCTGTAGCACGGGCACGGCTCCGCATGGCGTGGCACCGGCCTGGCCTGGCCTGGCCTGGCCGAACATCTCACGACACGGTCCTGTCTGACGCTCGGGAGGATCATGCCCAGAGGCGCAGTGCTCAGGGACGTCGTGCCCGGGCGCGGATTCGGACGTATTCGGCCCAGGCTTGCAGATGCGACTCAGAAACCCTCGTGCGACTCGGATACGGGTCGCACTTGGTGTTTCGGGTCGCACCTGTCGGTTCAGGTCGCGTGCTCGAGGTCGCACGTGAGGGTTTACGGGTCGCACCAGGGGTCTCAGGTCGCGCGCGTGAACATCGTGCCCAGGGTCTTCGTGCTCAGGGTCTTCGTGCTCAGAGGCAGGGCGCTCAGGGACGTCGTGCCCATGCCCTAATCCGGACGTAGTCGGCCCACCAACCGCCCCGCGGATCCTGCAGCGCCGGAGCAAGTAGTTCCTCAACCTCTACCACCACCTGCGCGCGTTGGGTTTCATCCAACCCGATTGCATCGAACAGCCCGCCGCGGAACGTGTATAGCCACGCGACCAGGCCGTCGGACAACTTCGTCGGGCGGGGCACAATCTCCGCACGGACATCCGCGAAGCCCGCCGAAGTCAGCACGGCCATGTACTGCTCGACCGTGGGGTAGAACTGGTCCTCGGGGAGGTGTGTCACGCCGTGCGCCAGCAGCACCGCCCGCAGCGCAGTGCGGATCGCCGCGATGTTGCAAAAGCCGCCGAATTCGACTGCCAACCGTCCGCCCGGGCGCAGCGCGCGGAACATCGCCGAGGCCACCGCGTCGTAGTCGAGAATCCAGTGCAGCGCCGCGTTGGAGAACACGGCATCGAACTCGCCGTCAAACGTCATCGCCGCAGCGTCACCTAGGAGGACGTCCAGACCACGGGCGCGCGCCACCTCCACCAACACCGGGGAAGCGTCGATGCCAACGACGTCCGCGCCGGTGGCGGCCAGACGCGCGGTAAGGGTGCCATCGCCGCAGCCGACGTCGAGGATGCGCTCGCCTGACTGCGGGTCGAGCGAGGTGACGATGGCGTCGGCCAGCGCCGGCACAAACGCGCCTGCGGTGGCGTAACGGGCTGGTTCCCAACAGCTGCTCGGGTTCACGTTCGGCAAGTGTTGAGGCTGGGGCGGCATCCCCTCACGGTAGCCAGGCGCGGCTGAGCACTCTTCACTCTGAGTGGGGATTCAGGACCTATATAGGGCCGCAATCCCCACTCGTTGCGGGGATGGGCTCAACGGCACCAGTCGGTTGGGGGGCGAACGGCATGATCAAGACCTGGGCAGCACCGTCAACGGGCTCGACGTCCTGGTAACGGCCCACGCGCCGAACGCAGGCCGACAGATGCGACTCAGAAACCGTCGTGCGACTCGGAGACGGGTCGCACCTGGTGTTTCAGGTCGCACCTGTCGGTTCAGGTCGCGTGCTCGGGGTCGCGCGTGAGGGTCTCGGTTCGCGTGCTCGGGGTCGCGGACCTATTCCGGGTCGCGGACCAGCACTCGCAGCCACATCGGCGGCACCGAAACCTCCGCACCGTTCTTGCCCGGCGTCGCATTCACCATCTCGCCAGCCAACTGGTCCCACCAGCGGCCAACGCCACGACCGCC
>CAZVKB010000070.1:5288-14076 GCA_964627505.1 uncultured Actinomycetes bacterium
TCCCACCGCCGCCGCCGTTCCCACCGCCCGCGCCACCCGACCCATGACCGCCACCACGACCGTCGCCAATACCCACCACCGGCACCTGCGCCCAATTCCCCGACGTGTTCACCGCCACCACCACTTCCGCGCCGTCCCACCGGCGGGCGAACGACATCTGCTCGCTGGCCACGAACACCTGCCGATAATCCCCCCGCCGCAGCGCCGGCAGCGCCGCCCGCACCGCCGCGAAACGACGGATCGCCGCCGGCAAATCCGGCTCCGCCTCACCGATGGTCCACCACTCCGGCCGCAGCGCCCGGTCATCCCCCGGCGTCCGCGTCCCGCGCGCACCCCACTCGCTGCCGTAGTACACCGACGGCACCCCGGGCATCGCAAACAGCACGCCATACAGCGGATACAACTTGCGGGCATCACCCAGCGAACTCGCTACCCGATCGACATCGTGGTTGTCCGCGAAGTTCGACATCGTCAGCTCGCGGTAGATGCCATCGGGGCCGAACATCCGGTTGAGCGCAAACGCAATCTCAAACAGATTCTCGTTCGCAATCGCCGACCACAGACTCTGGTAGCCCTCATAATTGGTGGTCCCGTCCAGCATCCCCGGCCCCGCGATCCGGCGATAATCTCCGCTGACCATCTCCCCCACCAGCCACATGTCGGGGCGCAGCCCGTGCGCCTGACTGGCCAACGCCGCCAAAAACCCCTCGCTCAGGACATCCGCAGCATCCAGCCGCAGACCCGCAATTCCAAACTCCTTGTGCCACATGCGCACCGCCGCGAACAGGTGTTCGCGAACCTCCGGGTTGTCCGTGTTGAGCTTCACCAAATCGAGATTGCCCGCCCACCCCTCGTAGGCAAACGGATCGCCCTGCTCGCTTGTGCGGGCGAAATCGAGATAAAACCAGTCCCGATAGGCCGAATCCTGTCCGTGGGCAACGACATCCTGAAACGCCCAAAACTGCCGACCCACATGGTTGAACACCGCGTCCAGGATCAGCCGCATGTCTCGACGCGCGAGTTCGTCGGTCAACCACCGCATGGTGTCGAGGTCGCCCAGCCTGCGGTCGATCGCGAAATAGTCGACGGTGTCGTACCCATGCGCCGTCGACTCGAACACCGGACCAAGTTGCAGCGCGGTGACGCCCAAACCGTGCAGATAGTCCAGCCGCTCGGTCACCGCGTCGAGGCGGGGGACGGGCGCGCTGGTGAAGTCGTTGCGCGCCGGAGCGCCGCACGCGCCGAGCGGATACACGTGATACACCACATCGTCATCGGGCCACATGGAGTGTGTTCGCCGCCCTTCGTGGGGGTTGGGGTGAGGTGCGGCTCGAACTTGGGTTGATCGAGCGTGGGGTGGAGCGTGAGGCTGGTGGAGCGTGAGGCTGGTGGAGCGTGCGGGTCGATTGAGCGAGTGTGATGTAGTGCGCGGTTGGTGCGAGCGGGTGGAGCGTGAAGCTGATCGAGCGTGCGGTTCGAACGTGGTGCTGATCTGGCGCGGGCCTGATCATCTCCGGCCCACTGGCCACCCTACGGCCGATCGGGCACCCCACTCCACCCGGTGGCGTGCCGAAACGGCCAGGTGGTAGTGGATTCCCGGCGCTAATTTGAGGTTGGTTCGGCTCCGGGTATTCCGCGTCGCGTCGTATGGCGCAACTGACTTCCGCCGTGCAGTGATCACCGGTGATACCGTCCCGAACATGGATTTGACGCTGCGTCTCACACCTGAAGAGGCCGAGGCCCTGCGGCAGCGCGCCGCGCAGGAGCAGAAGTCAATGCAGAACGTGGCACTGCGGGTGATTCGCGGTTACATCGAGCAGCACATGCGGCGAGATGCCCTCGCTGGTGTGCTCGATGCCGAATTGCCGCGATACTCCGCGGCACTTGGTCGATTGGAACACTGAGCCGCTGCATCCGTGGCGACTCATTTTCCGTGGCGTAGCTCTTCACTGCGATACGGCGACCGACGCGCCAACCGGGGTCCGTGACGTGGGACAGCACGATCATCCACGGCTGTTATTACAGCAGTGATAACATCGAATCATGACTGTCAAACTCCGCCGCATCGGGAACTCCCAAGGATTCATCATTCCCAACGCGCTGCTGGAAGAGCTCGGTTTCGACGCCGATGCCACGTACGACATCACGCCTGTGGATGACGGAATTCTAATTTCCCGGGTGAACCAGGAATACTCCGACGCCATGAGCGCCTACGCCGAAATTGTCACCCACTACCGCGACACCCTGCGTGACCTCGCTCGATGACTTCGCGCGAATGGCGCTGGCTGACACCGCCGGTGGTGCGAATCTTGCACGCGCGGCTGATCAATTCTTTCGGCGGATTGCACGGCGAGGGCGGACCTGGCGAACTTGATGCGGTGCTATTGCGCCCTCAGAACCTTGCCGCATTCGACGAGAGCATCGACACCTACGACCTTGCCGCCGCGTACGCCGACGAGCTCGTAACCGGCCATGTTTTTACAGACGGGAACAAGCGCATCGGATTCACGGCTGCTCTGGTCTTTTTGCGGCTGAATGGCATCGATTTGCCAGTCAAAGTGCAGGCGGTGGCCACCGAGCGAACCCTAGCGTTGGCAGTGGGAGCGATCACCCGCACTGACTTCGCGGCATGGCTGCGCTGAGTGCGCCGAACGCGCCGCTGCCGCCCCCATCACATCGCCCTTCGTGTACACCGCCGACCGGGTTCGATTACAGGCAAAGCGAACCGGGTGAAGGCGCCTGAAACTCACTGTCGCATTCCTGAACTTCTGGTCACCCACAGCGGGCATCACCGTGCAGGCGTTCACAACCCGGGCTGAGCGAACGCCAGCACTCACCAGCCGCGGGATTCCATTCCGGTCACCACATGTTCGGCCATCGCCAGCGCTGACGTCCACGCCGGCGACACCGCGTTCAGCACATGCGTCGAAGCCTCATCGCCGCGCACCACAAAATCCATCTCCAACCGCCGGCTCGGGACATGGAACATCTGCGCCCGCACCCCCACCCGGCCGCGCGTGCGGAAATCCGCTGGCCGCACCGACGGCACCAACGCACTGGCCTGTCGCACCAGCACCTGCCGCACATATTTCGGCACCTCACTGCGGATCAACGTCGCCGCCTTGTGATGCGGTGAGGTCAGAAATGCCGGGTACTGGGCGCTGATCTGGGCAAACTCCCGCGCGTCGAAACCGTGCACACCCCCGTAATCCTCCCGCCACAACGCCGGAATCGCCGTCGGCCCGATCTTCGCCCGGCCATCAACCGTCACCGTCAGATGCACGCCAAGGAACGGGTTGGCCGGGTCCGGCACCGGATATACATGCCTCGTCAATCGTCCCGCCGGCCACGACCCGTACCAATACAAGCCCTTGAACGGCAGCATTCGATAGTCCTCGGCGAACCCGAACCAGTTCGCCACCCGGTCGGCATACAGCCCGGCCGCGTTGATGAGGTGGCCGGCGCTGACAGTCCAGGTCGCGCCGCCTGAAGCGGAGGTGTGAGCCGAAGAGGAGCCGTGGCACGTCGTCGAAATGCCATGGTCCGCCGTCGAGGAGCCGTGGCTCGTCGTGGAGGCGCCGTGGCCCGTTGGGGAGCCTGGCTCTGCCGAGGTGCTGTAGCCCGACGAAAAGCCCTGCTCCGACAGCGAGTCCCGGCCGGACGATGACTGCTGGGCCGTGGAGGTGCCATGAGCGGTGAAGGCGCCATGAGCCGTGGAGGTGCCGTGGCCCGTTGGCGAGCCTGGCTCTGCCGAGGTGCTGTAGCCCGACGAGGAGCCGTGACCCGCAGTCGAGGAGCCGTCGCCCGCCGCTGACTCCTGGCCAGTTGATGACTTCCGACCCTTCGGGGACCGCTTCCCTGTCGCCGACCTGCGACCAGTCGGTGTCGGTGCCAGCCGCACCCAACCCGGGCCCGCCGCCACCACGGTCGTCCCCAGCGCCACCTCGGCCCCCAACGCCACCACCCGATCGGCCAGCGCCTGCGTCACCGCCCGCGGATCGGCCACCGCCGTCGTCGGACTCCACAGCGCCTGCCCCACTGTCCGCGCCAACGGCTCCAACCGGGTCAGCTCGCGCGCAGAGATCAATTCCACGTCCACCCCATTTGCCGCCGCCCGCTCCGCCAGCACGTGCAACGCCGGAAGTTGCGCCTCCCCGGTGGTCACCACCACCTTGCCGCACGCCCGCAGCGGCAGCCCCGCCTCCGCGATGAACTCCCGCAGCAACAAGTTGCCCCGCTTGGTGGTGCGGGCCTTCAACGAATCCGCCGCGTAATAGAAGCCCGCGTGCAGCACGCCGGAGTTCCGCCCCGAAGCGTGCTCGGCCACATGCGGTTCCTTCTCCACGACGAGCACCGATGCGTGCGGCCGCCGCAGTAGCACCTCGCGCGCCAAACTCAAACTGACGATCCCGCCGCCGACGATCACCACGTCATAGGCCGCGCGACCAACCCCCCTCGCCCTCGGGTCAGCCACCGTGTTGATACCCGAATCCCCGCCAACACCAGGATCCTTGCCTGGGGTATCCCCGTACTCAGGTGTTATGCCATCGCCAGGCTGTTCACCACCTCCGGCCACCGAACCACTGTCGGTTGCTCCGCCTCTACTCGACGCAGTATCCGCGGCTTCCGCACCCATCACGGCTCCCGTGCCGTCGCCAGATACGTCGCCGTGCCGTAGAAATGCTCCAGCCGCTCGTGATAGCCATCGATCGCGATCGTGCGCCCACCCGGCAGCACGCGACTCAGGCGATAACTCCCCGACAGCAACTGCCAGAAGTCGTGGAAGAACACCCGCGCCGCTACTGCCGCCGAGCCGAATTCGAAACTGATCACCCTGATCGCCCTGCGCTCCAGCAGGACCGCAGCCCCCCGCAGCACCGCAAACTCGCTGCCTTCGCAGTCCATCTTGAGCAAGTCGATCCGCTCCAGACCAAGATCCGCCGCAAGGTCATCCAGCGACATCACCGACACCTGTTCCACCGCGTCGGTCAGGTGCGCCAGGTAGCCGTCCGGGCGTTGGAACACGCTGGCCGCCGGCGACCCGGGCACATCCGCCCACAGGTCCGCGTGGCCGCTGCCCACTCCCAACGCCACCGCACACACCTGCACGTCCTGGGCCGGACGCGACTTCGCCAACTCCCTCAGCGCGGGCTGACACGCGGCCGAAGGTTCCACCAACACCCACCTGGCGTCCGGAATCTGCGCCATCATCTCGGCGGCCCACTGTCCCTGATTGGCTCCCACATTGACGATCGTCGGCCGCGTCACCCCAGCGAGCAGACGTGCTTCGGCCGCCACCTCCGCGCTGCGATCCGAGCCGGCGCCCGGCCCCCGCCCCTGTAGGAACAGCAGATACATCGCGGTCGCCTCCGCGGCCCGCGACGGCACCGAACGGGAGAGCACCGGCGCCGCGACCCGGGCAGTCCGGCGCAGTCGCTGCCGAACTCGCAGCCGCAACGCCTGCGCCTCGGGATTCCTTTGCACGCTCCGACGCTACACAACACACCGCTTGGCGGTGCCCCCCGCAGCGCACCCCACTCACTTGCATCCCGCGCGACACAGAACCACCGCCTTCCACACTCACCCGCACCCGGCCCACCCAACGCAACGCGCTTACTCGCACTCGCCCGCATCCCGCGCGACACAGAACCACCGCCTTCCACACTCACCCGCACCCGGCACGCCTCAGTTCGCCCGACGTGCGAACCCCCGCTGGGCCCCGTTGGCCGAACCGCCACCCCCGCTGGGCCCCGTTCCCCGAACCGCCACCCCCGCTGCCCCGCGGTGGGCGTCAATACAGGTTATGGAGTCTCCCGGTGTCGGCGCGCGGCTCGGCCGCAAGGTGGGCGATGCCGCCAACCGCGCCACCGAGCGCTCCCAAACCACCCGCGACAACCACCCCTGGATCGACCGCATCGCCTCAGCGGCCGAGCGCTACTATCAGCGCTCAGTCGGCCGGCAAGCCACCGTCGTCACCTACGCCGCGTACTTCCTGGCTTTCCCGCTGCTGGTGATCTACCTGATGCTGATCGCCATGGTGTTCCGGGCGTCGCCCAAGGCCAACGAGTTCGTGGTGCGGATGCTCGAACTGCCGTCCAGCACCGACCTTGGCGGCATCGTCACTTCAACTTTCGACACGTCCCTAGACGCCTTCTTCGGCCTCATCGGCGCGATTGGCGTGGTGTTGGCCGCTGGCGCGACCGCATCCAACTTTCGCTCCGGCACCGAGATGATCTTCGGCATCACCTCACCGCGACGTTCGCTGTTGCGGGCGCCAGCGCTGGATTTTTCCGCGGGAGTCTGGTTGGCGCTGGTGATTTTGGTGTCGTGGGTGTTGGCGCTGGGATCCCTTATCCGCCGTGGCGTCGTGACCGATGTGCTCGGATCCCAAGTGCCGTGGATCGCCGTGTTCGCCGTCCGGACGGGTTCCCTTGCAATATCGATTGCGCTACTTGCCTACGTCTTCGATCGCTCGATTCGCAAGTTGCACACCCAAGTCACCGGCCGGAACCGGGTGATCGGTTCGCTGGCGGCGGCCGTAGTGGTGGTGGCGAGCAACTACGGTTTCCTGGTCTTTCTGGTCTGGACGCTGGCCGATCCCGACGGTGGCGGCGGGTTCGCGCTCGCCATCGCACTGCTGATGTGGGTGTCCATCGTGGTGCGGGCGGTGATGTTCGTGCTGTGCTGGATCGCCGTGGATATCCCGGACGTGGACGGTGACGCCGAGGGCGCGGGCGACACGGACGATGTCGCCGCGCGCCCAGCCGAACTTGCCGACGACCGCCGCACCGATCTCGATCCGGCCGAATAGGCCACCGACCTCGATCCGGCCGAACTGGCCACCGACCGCCCCACCGAACTCGATCCGGCCGCGCCGAAACCCCCCATGAAGGATTGGTAAGGAGTTCCTGCCCGTCGCGGGCGTGGCGCCCACTTTTCGCCTCACCGCGGCCACCGCTGCACGCGACACTCCGCGCGCCTTCCCACCCCGCCGCCCCCCGCCTCCTACTTTGCTGCCATGCCGCGCGTCCTCTTTGCCGTCACTGCGCGCTCTGCCCTCTCCGTAATCTCCGGCCACATCGACCACCTCGCCGCCCTCGGGTGGCACGTTGATGTGGTGGTGGGCGAACCGGTGGCCGCCTCGGTGTTCCCGCGTGCCAACGTGATCGTGCTGCCTATGCGCCGGGACACCAGTGCCCGCAGCGATCTGCGCGCCCTGCGGCAGTGGATCACCTTGCTGAAGTCGATCCGACCCGACGTGGTGATCGGCGCGACCCCCAAGGCAGCTGTCCTGTCGCTCACGGCGGCCAAAGTCACGGGGGTTCCCCACCGCGTGTGGTGGGCCTGGGGCGTGCGCGGCGAGCAACCCACCTCCCCGCTGGTGCAGCGGCTAGAAGCGCACGCGGCCCGGCTGGCCACTGTGAGTGTCGCAGCCTCGGACTCATTGGCTGAAGCCACTCTGGTCGCCGGTTCGCGGGTGCGCCCACTGGTGCTAGGCGCGGGTGCGATCGCCGGGGTAGACCTCGATATTTTTTACCGCTCCTCACTCCCGCACCCCGCCACCGTCGACCGGGCCGGGGCGCCGGTGGCCATCTATCTCGGACGGCTGGCCCGCAGCAAGGGCATCACCGAACTCGCCGCGGTCTGGGGTGAGGTGAGCGCGGCCATGCCAGATGCCCGCCTGATGATCGTCGGCGAGGTTGACTTGCGGGATCCACCTGGCACCGCACTCACTGATCTGCGGACGACGCCCTCGGTGGAGATGGTCGGCCACAGCGAGGATGCCGCCGCCTTGCTGCGACAGGCCGACGTCATGATCTTTCCGTGTGCCCGCGACGGGCTACCTGCGGTGGTGCTGGAAGCGGCCGCGTCCGAAGTGCCGAGTGTGGCCTGGGACGTCGTGGGCGTGCGCGATGCGATCGTCGATGGGGTGACCGGCACGTTGGTGACCGCCGGCGATACCCGTGCGATGGCTGCGTCGGTGGTCGACCTGCTGGGTGACCGCGCTGGCACCCGCAACATGGGAGCCGCCGCCCGGGCGCATGTGGCCGACCGCTTCGAACGCACCCGGGTCGAGGCAAGTTTCGCCGCGCTGCTGGCCACCATGCTCGGTCGCCCGGCAACTGATTCGGCCCCTGCAAGTGGTGCGATCAACGTGACGAGCGGAAACGTGCAGATCGATTTGTCGGCGCGGACCGCCACATTCGACCCGAACGAGCCAGCGTTGCGATGACGGCCACCCGCGACTTCGAGCACGCCGCAGACGTCGCCGCCCGCACCAACGATCCGCCCGTCCTGGGTGCGGTCGCAGCTCGTCCTGCGAAAGCAGTTCCCCTGGAGGGCGCCATGCACCCCGCGGAAGCAGCTTTCCAGGAGGGGACGGCTCGCCCTTTGGACGCAAACCACTCTTCGGAGGCAGTCCGCCCTGCGGACGCAAACCACTCTTCGGAATCAGTCCGCCCCGCGCAGGCAAAGTGCCCAGACCCAGCAGCTCCCCCGGCGGGGGCAAAGCGCCCTGCAGAACGAGTTCGCCCTTCAAAAGCAACTCGCCCTTCGGTGCTGGTGTTGGCCGCTGTGGCACCTGGGAGTGGACCCGGCAAGAAGATGGCCGCGCTGGCTGCCGCGTTTCGAAATTTGGGTTGTTCGACGCGTTCGGCGATCGTCGCCCCCACCAGGCACGCCCACTCACAACTCCGCACGGCGCTGGAAACCGGCGTCCGACCCGATCTGGTGCTGCTGCGTTCGCACTGGACTGTGCCGATGCTCAGCCCCATCCTGCGTCGGTTGA
>CAZVKB010000071.1:0-13891 GCA_964627505.1 uncultured Actinomycetes bacterium
CCGCAGTTCCGCTAGTCCCATGAGGTCCAGCGTTTCCTCCACCCGCTTGCGCATGACGTCTGCAGGCAGGCCGAGCGATTCCATGCCGTAGGCGAGCTCGTCTTCCACCAGGTCGGTGACGAAGCCGCTCATGGGATCCTGCACCACCATGCCCACAACATCGGCGAGTTCCCGGGGCGGGTGGGTGCGAGTGTCCCGGCCGGCCGTGCGCACCTGACCGGACAGGGTGCCGCCGGTGAAGTGCGGCACCAAGCCGTTGATTGCCTTCAGCAGGGTGGACTTGCCGCAGCCGGTACGCCCCACCACCAGACACATTTCGCCCTCCTCCACATGCCAGGTGAGATCGCGCAGCACTGGTGGGCGGGTTGCCTCGTAGCGGAAGGTGACGTGGTCGAAGTCGATCATGACCCACCCTGCTGGGTCACAGGTGCCTGGTGGAGCGTCGACGCTCGAGTTGGGACCGCGACGGTCGCACGTTCGGGGTCGACCACACGCGTGTGGTCAGTCCGTTGCCCGCGCACATCGGCGCTCGCGCCCATTCCCGGCGGGCGTGGGGTCAACCATGCAGGGAGCGCGGCAAGCAGGATGCCCAGCGCCGGTAGCAGCGGGGTCAGCGGCCACGCCAACGGCGTGACTGAGGGATTCATGGCGCTGGGATTGCGCCACGATGTCACGATCGCCGCCAATGCGGCCATGATGCCGACACCTGCAGTCAGCCACTCCGGCAGCGCCCACGGATCAGGTCGATAGGTAGAGCGGATATTGCGTCGGCCGCCGCGAATGAAACCCACGACTGCCGCTGCGACGCCGATGACTAGCAGCGGAACTGCCACTGCCGATGCCCCCGAGCCGTCCAACAGGCCATATAGCCCCAGACACATTCCCACCAGCCCGCCTAGCACAAGGGCACCGGTGACCCGGCGTTGTCGACGGGACACTGCCCCGGTACGACCGTAACCGCGGGAGTCCATTGCGGCGGCCAGCGCTATCGAGCGGTCCAACGCGCCCGCGAATACGGGCATCGCTGCACTAGCGAGCCCGCGTACGCCCCGATCTGGTCGGCCGCGCAGCCGTTGTGCGGTTCGCACGCGTTGGACATCGCTGACCAGCGATGGCGCAAACGACAACGCGACCACTAGGGCAACGCCCACTTCGTAGAGTGCGGCTGGCATGGCCTTCAAAAGTCGGTAGGGGGAAGCCAGCGATGACGCCGCACCCAGGCAGGCCAGCATGGTGGCCAATCGGAGCCCCTCGTAGAACGCCATTACCAATGACTCCAGTGTGATTTGGCCACCGAGCCGGACGCCGGCCAACCACTCCGGCAGCGCGAGTGCCGGCAACGTCAGCAGCACAGTCGTGCCCTGGGGGGTGCCGATGAACACTTGGAAAACCACGCGCACCGCGATGACGAACACGCCTAGCCGCAGGAACACGGCGAATGAGCGCGACCAAGGCGCGTCGGGTCGGCGCGAAACCACCACCAGGCCAGCAACCGCCAGAATCAACCCGAGCAGCACTGGGTCGGTGGTGCGCGAGGCGGCCGTCGCCAGGCCCAGTGCCCAGAGCCACCACGCACCTGGATGCAGCCAACGATGCGGCCAAGAAGCCGCCGTTGGGCGTGTGTGCGGTAGCGGGTTCACGGTTGGACCGGGTTCGAATGAGGTTAGTCGCGCCGACGGCGCATGGCCACCAGCACTGCTGCTAACACGACGACGACGGCGGCGATACCGACACCGATGGCAACTAGGGGCGGACCTGAACTGCTCGGAGCGGAAGTCACCGACTCGTCAGTGACGAACTCGGTCGGTGTGTCAGTCGGCACTGCGGTGGCTCCGGCGACGGTGTCTCCGCAGCCTGTGGGCGGATAGCCGTAGATGGCGCAGATGATGCCCCCGTCAGAGCGAGTGGTCGACACCTCCTGCAATGTCTGCACGGCCGTCGCCGCTTCCGGCACGGTCGCGCACGACAGCGTCGACTGTGGCGCGGTGGCGCCATCGGGGGCGTCTTCGGCAGTGCCAGTATCGATCACCACGGCGATCTTTTTCTGCCCGCTGGGTGCAGGCTCATTTCCGCAGACTTCCGTAAAAGTCGGTTCGGTACGCGGCGGGCGGTTGGTGCTTTGATCCACTCCGCCGACGCCAAATCGCCAGCCCTCCACGGATCCGTTGGCTGGGACCACATCACCAGGGCCGGTCTGAATGAACGTCCACTCACCTTCGGCGTTTTGCTCCCAGAACGACCAGAATCGATAGAGGTCGGCCTGTGCTGGCGTGGATGTGGCGATCATCGCGGGGATGGCGATCAACGCGGCTAACAAAGTCAACAGGAAAGGTCGGCGGGCCAACATGATGTGTCCTCTCAGGGGCGAGGCCGCGGGAGGAGCCATGAGGCGCTTCCTCGGCCGTTAACCTCGACGGCGGGAAATCGGCGATTCCCCAGGTATCCGACTCGTTCGCGCACGCGCGAACCTACGGTTGCGGGACAGTGCCGGGATTCGACCGGCTTCCTCTGGAAAACTGGAAACGCCAGGTGGGGTGAGCCACCCAGGGTCTATTGCACCACATCCAGCGTCAGGTTGATGGGTGCAGGCTCATCGGGCCGTACACCACAGCCCCGTCGTGCAACAGCGTTACTGCGTCAATGTCGTCGCGCAGCAGGTCCCGCCAGGTTTCACCCACCCAGGTTTCGGCATCGGATTGGCTAGGAAACGCCTCGGTAGTGGCACTCGCCGGCAGGTCCACCACCGCGGTGCCGTCGGCCCGTTCGTAGCGCCATGTGAAACCCATGATTCCTCCCGATTGTGACTGTTAGGTTGAAGTTGAGGTATGAACTGTTTGTGACTGGTTTGTGAATAGGTGTATCCAGATTAGGGTCGGCTGCGGGGAGAGCGGGTCTCAGCCGGGTCCGTGATCGCCACGTCGTAGAGAATGGCGTCCATGCGGGCCCGAATATCTGCGTCTAGCTCGACTCCGGAAGCCTTGACGTTCGCCGCGATTTGCTCAGGGCGAGTTGCCCCGATGATGGCTGCGGAGACATTGTCGTTGCCGAGCACCCACGCCAAGGCCAACTGGGCGATTGTCAGGTCCATCTCTTGGGCCAGAGGCGCCAATCGGGCCACCGCGGTGAGTACGTCATCGCGCAACCAGCGGGAAATGAAGTTCGCACCGGCGGCCGAGGTCGCTCGAGAATCAACGGGTGGGGTGTGACCGGCGCGGTACTTGCCTGTGAGCACGCCCTGCGCAAGCGGGGACCAGACGATCTGCCCGATCCCATTGGCGCGACACACGGGCTCCACTTCTGCCTCAATCACCCGCCACAGCGCCGAGTACTGCGGCTGGTTCGACACGATCCGGTCCAATCCGAGATCAGTGGCCAGGTCCAGCGAAGCTGAGATTTCTTCCGCGCGCCACTCCGAAACTCCGATGTAGAGCACTTTGCCCTGGCGGATCAAGTCGTCAAAGGCCCGTAGCGTCTCCTCGAGCGGGGTCTCGTAGTCGAAACGATGCGCTTGGTAGAGGTCCAGATAGTCCACACCCAATCGGCGCAGCGAACCATGCGCGGCTTCCATGATGTGCTTGCGGGACAGTCCGCGATCGTTCACCCCCGGACCCACCGGCCAGTACACTTTGGAGAAAATCTCGAGTCCCTCGCGGCGTTGACCGCGTAGAGCTTTGGCCAGCACCACTTCCGCTTTCGTCCCGGCATACACATCCGCGGTATCAAACGTGGTGATGCCAGCGTCCAGGGCGGCGTGGACGCAGGAAATCGCAGCATCCTCGGCTACCTGGCTGGCATGGGTGATCCAATTGCCGTAGGCCAACTCGCTGACTTTCAGACCACTGTTTCCAAGGCGTCGATATTCCACGGCGATAGCCTAAGCCCGAATGGCGAATGTGCGCCCGCCCTGGCCGTGCACCAGCGGCGAAATCTGTGTCTGCGCTATTTACCGCGTTTGACTTTCGGCGTCACCGGGGCGCCGCCAGCTTTGACTTTCGGCGGTGGTAAACGCAGTTTCCGAATTTGCAACGAGCGCATCACACCGTAAAACACCGCTCCCTTGCGCTCTGCCGGGTCGGGGAAAGCGGCCGCCAGGGCCCGTCGAACCCGCCAGACGAGGAAGCCGACGTCGACGGTCAAAACGATGAGCATGGCGAACCAGCCAAAAGCGACGAGTTGTTGCACTTCAGCTCGGGGCACCAGGCTCAGCAGCAGCACCACCAGCGCCAGCGGTAGGAAGAACTCCCCGAAAAGTCGGCGGCTGTCCACCCAGTCCCGCACGAAAGCGCGCACCGGGCCCTGGTCTCGCGGGGGCAGTGCGCGCTCATCGCCGCGCGCCAGAGCTGCCCGTTGGGCAGCCCGTTGCTCGCGCTCGCGCGCCCGCATGGCTTTTCGGGCGGCTTTGGGGTCACTCGGGATTTTCAGCGACTGCTTGCGCGCTGCTTCCGCCTCCCGACGGGTGGGCGTCGCATGGCCCTTGCCTTTTTGGGCAGGTGTATCTGCTGCGTCGTCTGCAGCGGATGCGCCGTCGCTGGACTGGTGAGAGTTTTTGCTCAAGCCAAACACCCGCCCAGGGTACGTCCTCCCATCGACATATCGACACAGGGAGGCGGCCGCGTTGCCGATCGGGTTCAGCCCCGGATGCCTTAGGCTGACCCTTAACCGCGAGGCACGTCCCGTTGGTGGCGCAGCAGCGCACGTGGGACGGGCACCAGACGAAGGGACCCCGCATGGGTATGTGGCAGCGCTTCAAACTGATTTTTAAGTCCAAGGCCAACTCTGCTCTGGACCGCGCCGAAGACCCCAGGCAGACCTTGGACTACAGCTACGAGAAGCAACTGGACCTGTTGCAGAAGGTGCGGCGGGGGCTTGCTGATGTGGCGACTTCTCGGAAGCGGTTGGAGTTGCAGATCAAGCAGCTCGATGTGCAGTCGGCCAAACTGGAACAGCAGGCGCGGGCGGCGCTGAGTCACGGACGCGAGGACCTCGCTCGGGAGGCGCTGACCCGCCGGTCTGGGCTCACCACCCAAATTAATGACCTCAATGAACAGCTCGCCACGCTCACCGACCAAGAGGAGAAGTTGGAGCAGGCTGCCAAACAACTACAGGCCAAGGTCGAGGCATTCCGAACTCGGAAAGAGACGATCAAAGCCACATATTCGGCCGCCGAAGCCCAAACCAAGATCAACGAGGCTGTCTCGGGGATTTCCAACGAATTGGGCGATGTCGGCCTGGCCATTCAGCGGGCTGAAGACAAGACCGCGCAGATGACCGCGCGGGCAGGTGCCATCGATGAGTTGCTCGCCTCCGGTGCCCTGGAAGACGCCACCGGCACGAGCAAGGATCCCATCACCGCTGAATTGGAGCGGCTCTCCAGTGCCTCAGACGTGGAGAGCACATTGGATGCCCTGAAAGCCGAATTGGAAGCGCCGGCGAGCACCCCGAGTGTGCCGGCAGCGACTCCGCCGCCGGCAGTGACTGCTGCAGCGGCCACCCCTGACCCGGAGGCTCTACCTGTGATTGAGGTTGAGACCAGCGCGAATCCGAAGGATGGCAGCGCTCAGTAGTCGCGCTGAACGCGTTGTCCCGTCGTGGGGAGTGAGCATGGGTTGGTGGCGCGCTGTGCTCGGCCGGCCGTCACCCGCTCCAAGTCATTCCGAGCAGCTTGCCGGTTTGGTGTCCGCTTCCGCCCGACTGAAACACGCTCGCGGTTACCTGCCCACGGGGGAGGCCGCTATCGCGATCGCCGCGCCGCTGGCGGTAGAGGTGAAGTCGTCGGTGGCAGCGGCGATGACGGCGGCGGATCTGGCAGGCGAGTCGGCGTCCCAAACCATCACAACCGCTCAGGAATCAGACGAATATGGGTACGCCTGGCTAGTTGTTACTACGCACCCCCCAGATGCGAGCACGGTGGTAACAGCACTGCAGCGTGGGGTGGGGGAACTGGCGACAGCGGGAATGTTAGACGTCGCGCTCTGCATCGTGGTGTCGTATCGTGACCAGCAGGGGCACCCGCTGGGGATCATCTACCGTTTCGCCGAGAAGAACTTCTACCCGTTTGTCCCCGTACCTGGCGTGGGAACGGATCCGGAGCCGCAGCGGGACAATCTCACAGAACTTTTGGTGCGGGAATTGGTCTCGGAGTTGGCTCTGGAACGTGACGTAAGCCGCTGGTACCCGGTGTGGAACGCCCCGGGTATGCGTTAACGAGCACCTGGTAAGGCCAGCATTTGGTCGAGGGCAACCCGGGCGGCCTGCGCATCAGCGGGGGTCACCGTGATCACGTTGGGTACGCGGCCGGCGACAAGGCTCTCCAAAGCCCACACCAGGTGGGGGAGATCAATGCGGTTCATCGTGCTGCAGTAACACACTGTGCGGTCGAGAAAGACAATCTGCTTGTCGGGGTGCGCCGCGGCCAGCCGGCGCACGAGATTGAGTTCGGTGCCGATGGCCCATGCGCTCCCCGCCGGTGCAGCGTTCAAGGTGGTGATGATTTGTTCGGTTGAGCCCACCACATCGGCCTGTGTTACCACTTCATAGCGACACTCGGGGTGCACCAGCACCCGTACGCCGGGGATGCGGGTGCGCACGTCGGCCACGGACTCCGCGGTGAATCGGCCGTGCACCGAACAATGGCCCCGCCACAAGATGACTTTGGCTGCCCGCAACTGCTCCGGGGTGCACCCGCCGTAGGGCTGGAAGGGGTTGTAGACAACGCAGTCGGACAGTTCAAGCCCGAGCGAGAGCACTGCGGTGTTGCGTCCCAGATGTTGGTCAGGCAGGAAAAACACGCGCTCACCCTGTGCAAACGCCCACTCCAGGGAGGTCTTGGCATTGCTGGACGTGCAGACGGTGCCGCCGTGTCGGCCGGTGAAGGCCTTGATGGCGGCCGTGGAGTTCATGTAGGTCACCGGCACCGTGCCATCGGCAATACCGAGTTCCGTGAATTCTGCCCACGCCCGTTCCACTTGGTCGATTGCCGCCATGTCAGCCATCGAGCAGCCGGCTGCGAGGTCCGGCAGAATCACCTGTTGGGAGTCGGAGGTGAGAATGTCCGCGCTTTCGGCCATGAAGTGCACGCCGCAGAACACGATGAACTCACTGTCAGGTCGGGCTGCGGCTTCTCGCGCGAGTTTGAACGAGTCGCCGGTGACATCGGCAAATTCGATAACTTCATCGCGTTGGTAGTGATGGCCCAAGATGAATACCCGGTCACCCAGCGCTTCCCGCGCCGCCTGGGCCCGCTCCCGCAGTTCGGGGTCGCTCGGTGCCGGCAACGCCCCCGGACAGTCCACTCCGCGCTCGCTTGTAGGGTCGGCATCTTGGCCCAATAACAACAGTGCCAGCGGGGTTGCGTCAGGTTCGACAAAACCGTGAGTCGTCGCCATGGCGACATCTTCGCACGCCGGTCGGCTACGCTCACTTGCTGTGCGTGTAATCATCGCGACAGACTCGTACACAGGCACGCTGACGGCCCTGGCCGCCGCCGATGCCATCGCGCAGGGGTGGCGGCGCACTGCACCTGCTGATGAACTGGTCGTGCGCCCGATGTCCGACGGTGGCCCCGGTTTTGTGGAAGTGGTGGCCGCAGCGTTGTCCGCGCGCATGGTGTCGCTCACGGTGACTGGGCCTTTGGGCCACGATGTCCAGGCAGCTTTCGCCATCTCTGGGGACACTGCCTATGTGGAATCTGCGCAGGCGTGTGGACTGGCGCTCGTGCCACCCTCCGAGCGCGACCCCAGCCAGACCACCACATTTGGCGTCGGTCAGATGATCAAGGCTGCCGTGGCCGAGGGCGCCACCAAAATCATTGTGGGGCTTGGAGGTTCTGCCACCAACGACGCGGGTGCTGGCATGCTCGCAGCACTCGGGGCCACTTCGGATACTTCCCTCGACGCGGGCGGGTGGCAGCTGCGCAGGGTGACAGAAGTGGACTTGGCCCCGGCCCGCGCGGCCGTGGCCGGCGTGGACTTGGTGGCAGCCAGCGACGTGGACATCCCGTTGTTGGGTTTGCGGGGTTGCTCCCGGAACTTCGCTGAACAGAAGGGCGCCTCTGACGACATGATCGCGGCGTTGGAGGAAGCCCTGGAGAATTTCGCCGCGGTGATCGGCCCGGGGGCGAACGGACGCGATCCGGCAGTGGCGCTCGGGGCCGGTGCAGCCGGTGGACTCGGCTATGGGTTGGCGTTGCTCGGGGCCCGGCGGGTGCCGGGCATCAGCACGGTGATGGACATCGTGGGTTTGGCTGAGCTGATCCGGGCTGCCGACTTGGTGATCACTGGTGAGGGCCGTTTCGATTGGCAGTCCCTGCGTGGCAAAGTCGTCAGTGGGGTGGCAGCTGTAGCGTTGGCTGAGGCCAAGCCTGCCATTGTGCTGGCGGGCGAGGTGACTGTTGGCCGGCGCGAATATTCGGCGATCGGGGTGGCTGCTGCGTACTCCGTGGCTACCATCGCAGGCAGCGTCCAAGCCGCACTAGAGGCACCCGCTGACCGGCTTGCCGACGTAGCCGAACGGGTAGCTCGCACCTGGTCGCAAGATCGGCGGTGAGCACGGGCTGGCTGGTCCCGCACCAGGCTGGACTGTCGGACCTGCTGGAATAAGTTAGGCTTACCTACACGTTTACAGCGCGATTACGTTCCGGGCTACCGACCGCGCGTCAGCCCCCGCCATCCGTTTCGACCGAGCCACAGCCTTAGGGAGTACCCATGAGCACCGAAATCCCAGTCACCGCCGACTCCGTCGCCGACGTTTCCAGCGGTGTTGTTCTCACCGAAGCCGCTGCCAGCAAAGTCAAGGCGCTGATCGACGCCGAAGGCCGCGATGACCTCGCCCTGCGCCTGGCCGTGCAGCCGGGTGGCTGCTCCGGACTGCGCTACGAGCTCTACTTCGACGATCGCAACCTCGATGGCGACACCACCACGGACTTCGGCGGTGTGAGCGTTGTGGTCGACCGGATGTCCGCGCCGTACCTCGGCGGGGCTGTCATCGACTTCGCGGACACTATCGAGAAGCAGGGCTTCACCATCGACAACCCCAACGCCACTGGCTCGTGCGCTTGCGGGGATTCCTTCCACTGACCCGTACAACGTTGCGCCGGTGCCGACAGCGGTAGCCGTGAGGGTGTGACAGACTTCCCGATATGCGCCTGGCTATCACCGGTTCTGTTGCCACCGATCACCTGATGACTTTTCCAGGGTCATTCACGGACTCGCTCGTGGCGGATTCCCTGCACACGATCAGTTTGTCGTTCCTGGTCGATGACTTGCAGGTCCGGCGCGGGGGAGTAGCCGCCAATATCGCTTTCGGTCTGGCCAACCTCGGGTTGCGCCCAGCCCTTGTGGCTGCAGTGGGCCACGACTTCGCCGACTACCGTTCGTGGTTGGAGCGCCACGGCGTGGACACCGGATCGGTGTGGGAGTCCGACGTCTCGCACACGGCACGCTTTGTGTGCACCACGGATGCGGCCCATAACCAGATCGCCTCGTTCTATCCCGGAGCCATGTCCGAAGCCCGCAACATTGAGTTGCAGCCCGTGGCCGAGCGGCTCGGTGGGCTTGATCTCGTGTTGATCGGGCCAAACGATCCAGCGGCTATGCTCCGGCACACTGAAGAATGCCGGGAGCGGGGCATCCCATTCGCCGCTGATCCTTCCCAGCAACTCGCCGGCATGGCCGGGGATGACATTCGAGCCCTGATCGACGGGGCTGACCTGCTATTCACCAATGAGTACGAAGCCGCGCTGACCGAACACAAGACCGGCTGGTCCGCCAGCGAGATCCTGGATCGGGTTGCCGTGCGGATCACGACGCTGGGTAAAGACGGCGCCAAGGTGGAAACGTCCGAGGGAGAAATCGCCCGGGTCGGCGTTCCTGCGGAAACTGGTTTGGCCGACCCCACCGGAGTGGGTGACGCTTTTCGCGCTGGCTATTTGGCTGGGCTGGCGTGGGGGTTCGGGGCCGAACGCTGTGCCCAGGTAGGTGCGATGATGGCCACTTTGGTGATCGAAACAGTGGGCACTCAGGAGTACCAGATCGATCGGCGGGCGTTTGTGGAGCGGTTCGCGTTGGCGTACGGTGCAGGTGCCGCAGCCGAGGTGGAAGCGCAACTCTTGCCCACCGGGTGACGCGGGGCTGGGGTGGCGTGTGGATGTCAATGAACTGCCGTTGCCGGTGCACCCCGGGATCACTGCCGAAACTGAGATAGTGGCGATTGGTGGTGCCCTCTCGCCGACCACCCTGCAATGGGCCTACGCGACTGGAGCATTCCCGATGCCCACGGCTGACGGGGACAGTGAGGTCGCGCAGTGGGTCTGGTTTTCGCCCGATCCGCGTGCGGTGCTCGCCGCACCTGGTATGCGCATTTCCCGCTCACTGCGCAAGTCGATGCGCCACTTCACCACGACTATCGATGCCGATTTCCCGGCGGTACTCGCCGGGTGTGCAGATCCAGCACGGCCGCACGGCTGGATGACCAACACTTACCAGCAGGTGTATCGCAACCTCGCGGCCATTGGCGTTGCACACTCGATTGAGGTGTGGCAAGAGCAGGAACTCGTGGGTGGGCTGATCGCCGTGGAAGTGGGCGGGCTGGTGTGTGCCGATTCCAAATTTCGTCGTGTCACCGATGCCTCCAAAGCGGCTGTCGCACGATTGAGCGCCGAAGTCTTCGAACGCCGAAGTGGCCAAGGACGGCTCATTGATGCCCAATGGCCGACAGCGCACCTGATGTCGTTGGGGTTCCAAGCGTGGCCGCGTGCGCGCTATCTGCGGGAGATTCGCCAGTTGCGGAAGTTGCCACCCGTGCTCGCCCCGTCGTTCTGACCAGGGTGAGGGCTACACCAATTCGGCCCGAGTCGCTGCAATCGCAATCGGCAATTCCGCACACACATGGGCAATAGCTGCTTCGGCCCGGACTCCGACTTCAGCTTGCGCAGGTGGGCTTTCGGCGTCGGCGCCGCACAGCACCGCGTCGAACATCGGCAATGTCATACGTACGAAGCCGCCGACGGGTGCGCCCATCGCAGTGAGTACCGAGCTCGGCACATCCGGATCGGGGGTGCAGGCCGATCCTGCGGCCACCGAGAGTCCACGCCGGTCCAACTCCAACAACAGGCTCTCCGCGAGCACCCCCGCCACGGAAAACCCCAGCACGTGGGGGAGTTGCGGTTGCGTGCCGTGCACCACAACGTCGGGCACGGTTGTCAGTGCAGCTCGCAGGGCGTCGGTGCGACGCTGATCCCGCAGCGTCCGCTCGGTGACCGTCGCCACTGCCTGTTCCAGACTCAGGGCAGCGGTGGCGCAGGCCGCGACCCCGGGTGCCCGCACCGGCAATTGGGCCGGCTTCCGGCCATCTGCCCCCCACGCCGCGCTGGCATCCCAGGGGGTCCCGGGCTTGACCACCACGATTCCCACTCCCAGACCACCGGCCCACGAGGTGGCGCTGAGCACCAACACATCCCAGGTCGCAGGCTCAGGAAGAGTCACCCGGCCCGCAGCCATGGTGGCATCCAGCACCACCTGACCACCGTGAGTGTGCACATATGCGCTGATTGCGCTGTGATCTGCCATGGAGCCGACCTCTGGGTTGCCGACTTGGCTGATGATCACCTGGACGCCGGCGGTCACGGCCTGCGCGACCGCCTCCACCGAGACGCGCGCTGTCGCGTCGACTCGCAGGGTCGTGGCGGGCACGTGTAGGCAGCGGGCGCGCTCTGTCACGGCGTGGTGCACCGGCAGTCGATCCGCGGCGCCGCACGCCGCCGGACCGTTCCCGGTGGCGGCCACGGCCGCCGTGAGCGCGAGCATGGGGGCCGGAAAGAAAATCACCGCGGCCCCTGGCACCCCCACACTGTCGGCAACGGAGCGGGCAGCGGTGTCCAGCAATTGCCGAGATCGGCGGCCCTCATGGGCGCGCGAACTGGGATCGGCCCAGCCCAAGTCGGCAGCTCCAGCGGCGGCGCGTTGCGCCAAACCCGAGAGCGGCTGACCAGCGTCGGCAGCAAGAAAAATCCGGTGCTGAAGGCTCACAGCAGACCCACTTTCGATCACGTTGCGTGACGTGTCGTCCACAACTGGTGAGTGTGTCAGAGGTGTGGTAAGAAACACGTGGCAAATAGTTGGCCGCCCCGACTCATCCGAGCAGAACTCCTACGCTACTCTCACCTGACGACGTTTGAGATTTGTATTCCCCATGCCCTTCTGTGTCACTGCGGAAGGGCCCGACACGGAAGGTGACACGTGGCATCCACGGGTAAGCAGAGGGGGCCCAGCGGAGGCGGCTGGGCAGCGGTCATCCTCTTCCTCATTGTGCTGGGCGCGCTTGTGTGGTGGGGTTACGAATACAACTTCGGCTTCCCGGCCGG
The DNA here is from genome assembly GCA_964627505.1 of uncultured Actinomycetes bacterium. Lineage (GTDB taxonomy): Bacteria > Actinomycetota > Actinomycetes > S36-B12 > UBA10799 > JACJWR01. Next base: position 12,359 of record CAZVKB010000071.1, read on the forward strand.
GATTACCGAGCAGTCCGCGATCACCCTGCATTTCTGGAACGGCACCTGGATCACGGCGTTCGCCGTTGGTGGTCTGACCTGGGCTCTCATGCTCTATGCAGCCATTGCCTACCGCCGGAAGCGGATGTCGGGGATGCCGCGGCAATTGCGGTACAACATCCCGATTGAAGTGATGTACACAGTCACCCCGATTGCTGTGGTGCTGGCGATCTTCTACTTCACGGCGCGAGATGAAGCGGTGCTGACCAAAGTCAGCAACGATCAGGCCAACACGGTTGAGGTCACCGGGTTCCGCTGGGCGTGGACGTTCTACTACGCCGATCACGACGTCTATGACACCGGCGTTCCCAGCCTGACCGATGAAGCCTTGCTGCCCGAATTGTGGTTGCCGGTGAACGAGAAGGTGCAGTTCCAGCTCGGCAGTCCGGACGTCATCCACTCCTTCTGGGTGCCCGAGTTCTTGTTCAAACTGGACGTGGTGCCAGGTCGGATCAACACCTTTGAGGTGACACCAACCAAGGAGGGGACATTTGCCGGCAAGTGTGCGGAGTTGTGTGGCGTGGACCACTCGCGCATGCTCTTCAACGTCAAAGTAGTCAGCCAGGCCGAATTCGATGCCCACATGGAACAGTTACGGGCACAAGGGCAGACCGGTGACCCCGCTTCTGGCCGTGTGAACGACGACGCGCAAATCGTGGAAAAGTAAGGGTGCAGCGATGACAATTCTCAACGAACCACCCCAGCAAGCGATTGCTGCCCCCGCTGCGCCGGTGAGCCGAAAAGCGGCACGCAAGCAGAACATGGGCCGCACGATCGTGAAGTGGGTGACGTCCACCGATCACAAGACGATCGGCTACCTCTACCTCATCACGTCGTTCGTGTTTTTCATCATCGGCGGCGTCATGGCGTTGGCAATCCGGGGCGAGTTGGCCAACCCCGGAATGCAATTCCTGAGCAACGCGCAGTACAACCAGATGTTCACGATGCACGGCAGCATCATGCTGCTGCTCTTCGCGACGCCGCTGTTCGTGGGCTTCTCGAACATCCTGGTTCCGCTGCAGATCGGCGCCCCCGACGTCGCCTTCCCGCGGCTGAACATGTTCGGCTTCTACCTCTTCGCCTTCGGCGGCATCGTCGTGATGTCGAGCTTCCTCACCCCGTCGGGTGCGGCCGACTTCGGCTGGTTCGCCTACACGCCGCTGTCGCTCGAGGTCTACACGCCCTCGCAGGGCGCAGACCTGTGGATCATGGGCTTCGCCATCGGTGGAATCGGCACGATCCTGTCGGCGGTGAACTTCATCACGACCATCGTGGTGATGCGGGCCCCCGGCATGACCATGTTCCGGATGCCGGTGTTCACCTGGACGGCGCTGCTCACCAGCGTGCTGGTCCTGGTGGCCTTCCCCGTGCTCGCGGCTACTCTGGTCGTACTCGAGACCGACCGCAAGCTCGGCACTGTCGTCTTCGACGCCGCCAACGGCGGCGCGATCCTGTGGCAGCACCTGTTCTGGTTCTTCGGCCATCCGGAGGTCT
>CAZVKB010000072.1:0-9860 GCA_964627505.1 uncultured Actinomycetes bacterium
ATTCGGCACCAAGACTCTGCACCGCCGCACGATCTACCACCGCGCAGCGCAACGCCGCAGTCTGGTCATACAGATCCACCACCCCGGGACCATCAGGCACAAGACATGTGAACGGCAACCGATCATCGGAAGAACTAGCACGATCGTTGGTCATCACACCCCCTCGCAGTTGACGTTGCGCATAAGTCTGACCCCACAGTTTCCGCCGCTCGAGACGACGCCGACGACACATCGAATTCGCCTGTTACCGCGGCCGTAATTAGTGAACGCCTCCGCTCTATGAGCAGGTCAATGGATTCCGCAATGGATTCAGCCATGGTAGTTCTAGCCAACTTCTCTTCTTCCCAGGAACTGACTATCTCCAATTGTCTGATGCGATCAGGTATGACTATTGGGGCTTCTCGTGCCACGTCCGTGTTCAGCCGTGCGCGTGTAGATCCCCTCGCAAGTAGTCGGATCTTCGCCTCGGCCAGCGGGGAAGAGAGGAACCAGGACACAAATTCCGCCGAGACCGTGTCTGCAAGTCGAACGCGGTAGCAGTCTGCTTTGACGATTGCAGGGCCAAGACCCGGCGGAACAACTGCGCAGCGCCCCAGCGGCCAACGTTCATCACCGAGTCCTGCGACGATCAGATCACCTTCCACAGCCGCGTGCTGGCGAAGTCCTTTTGCGTAGGTTGATGGGATGTACGCCTCTTGGTCCCATCGGAACTCCCCGCGCCCGATATTGCCGAGCCGAATGACGCGAGTGCCAGAGTCTGAGTAATGCGAAGACGTTAGCGACGACCCAAAGGGTCCATCGACGATCGATAGTAAGACGCGACGCAAAGGAACGATGCCTAACTCACATGAGAGAGTTCGAGCATCCTCGTACCATCTGGATAGAAATCGCTGATCAACGGCCTTGATCTGCTGCTGTCGGAGGTGGATGGCCTTGTCGATGCGGGTGACTTGGTCGTCGAGGAAGTCCGCGATCCGCCGCTGCTCCTCCAACGGCGGCAGAGGGAGATTGATACTCGCGAACTCCGCGAATCGGATGGACTGTCCGTCGCGCAATTGATTGGTCGTGGACTGGAGTTCTTGAACGAATCCAGGAGACTTCAATACCCACCGAAAGAAACGTGGCTCGACCTCAGCGTTGGCGGAAAAGACTGTGTAGGCGTTGCTAACTTTGCCTGCCAAACTGGAATGCTCGATGCCCCCCTGAAAACTTCGTAAGGAATGATGAAGTCGTCCGGTTCGACATGTTTCATGTTGTCGGTACCTACGAGGTTGAGCACCACACTTGACCCCGAGACAGCCATATATTCGGATTGAGGGAGCACTCCAAAGTGCTGAGAAGGGGTCAGATGAGTGTCACCGGCTCGGGATGGGGAACGCCGTTCCATGAACAATGTCTTTGGGCGGCGCACCGACCAATCTGGATTCATTCCATCTAGCCACTGACTTGTCATCTCACAAGTCCATTGAGGAGTTGTTGGATCTCGGCTTCGATTTGCATGAGTTCGGCGTCGATTTCGGCGACTGGGCGTGGTGGTGTGTAGGTGTAGAAGTGGCGGGTGAAGGGGATTTCGTAGCCGATTTTGGTTTTGGTGTGATCGATCCAGGCTTCCGGTAGGTAGGGGTGGATCTCGTCAGCGAGGTACTGCTCGGCTTGGTCTTGCAGCAGCAACGGTCGGTGATCGGGTGGGGTGTTCAGGTAGCCGGCTGGGAGGGGGATGTTCTCTTGGTCGCGTAGGTCTGGATCGGGTTCTGGTTGGCCTTTGCGGTTGGTGATGATCGGTGCATCTGGGTCCGGGACAGAAAGGGCTCCGAGCACTGCTTTGATCAGCGGGGCGGCCGCGTCGATACCAGCAAACAGCGCAGCCTTCGCTGCCTTGTCGGTGGGGTAGTGCTGGCCGAGAGATTGAGCCAGGCGGGTGGTGATGGCGACGTGTAGTGCTTGCCGGGCTGCGGTATCTACTGGGGTTTTACCTGGAGTGAGCAGCGTGCGCATGGGTTTGGTTTCGCTAGCCGCAGCAATGGTGTCATCGTTGACCTGCCACACCCGACGTAGTGGTTGTTCGACGGTGACACGCTGGAATCCGAAGGCCTCCCGATCAAACACCTTCACCCTTGTGTCCTCACCTAGTTCGGCAAGTTCGATGGCGTCGGCGTAAAGACGGGTGATGTCCTCGATCTGTGCGGGGCTGATGGTCTTGCGTTTATCGCCGAGGCTTTTGCGCATTTTGGTGAACTCGTCGCGAGCATCGACCAGCGCGATCTTACCGACCCGGTCAGGTGTTTTGCGGTTGGTGAGAATCCAGAAGTAGGTGGAGATCCCGGTGTTGTAAAACATCTGATCCGGTAGCGCGACGATGCCTTCCAACAGGTCATTCTCGATCACAGAGCGGCGGATCTCAGACTCCCCACCTCCGGCAGCACCAGAGAACAACGGGGAGCCGGAGAACACGATCGCCAGCCGGGTGCCGCCCTCAATAATGTCCGGTGTCGAAGGGTCGTCGTCGACGGGTTTCATCTTCGAGATCATGTGCAGTAGGAACAGCAGTGATCCATCGGAGACTCGTGGTAGTCCTGGGCCGTAGCGGCCCTCGAAGCCTCTGCTGGCGGCTTCGGTTTGGATGGGTGCGGCGTACTTTTTCCAGTCCACCCCAAACGGTGGGTTGGCGAGCATGTAGTCAAAGTGGTGGCCGGGGTAGCCGTCGGTGTCGGTCAGGGAGTTGCCGTACACGATCCGGTTGGGGTCTTGGCCTTTGATCATCAGATCGGAGCGGCAGATGGCCCACGTTTCGGGGTTGAGTTCCTGGCCGTAGACCTCCAGCACGGCGTTGGGGTTGATGTCCTTGAGGTGTTCCTGGGCCACGGTGAGCATGCCGCCAGTGCCACAGGCGGGGTCATACAGCGTGCGGATGGGTTTGATGCCAGTCAGGGCGGTGTCGTCTTCGACGAACAGGATGTTGACCATGAGCCGGATGACTTCCCGCGGGGTGAAGTGTTCCCCCGCGGTTTCGTTGGACATTTCTGAGAACCGGCGCAACAGTTCCTCGAAGATGTAGCCCATCGCATCGTTGGACACGGTGGTAGTCGAGAGGTCGAGGTCAGCGAACTTGGCGACGATCTGATAAAGCAGTCCGGCAGCATCCAGGCGGGTGATCTTCTCGTCGAAGCCGTAGCGTTCCAGTACCTCGATCGCGCCGGGGGAGTAGCCGGCAATGTAGGTGCGCAGGTTGGGGGCGATGTTCCCAGGGTCATTGAGCAGCGTGGTGAGATCCAGAGGAGAGGTGTTGTAGAACTTGTAACCGGCCACCGATTGCAGGATCGGCTCAATGTTGTCCACCTTGCCTGCAAGAGCCTGTGCCCGGGCGATGACCGCGGGTTTGGTGGGTTCGAGGGCGCATTCCAGACGGCGTAGCACCAGGAACGGCAGGACCACCTGGCCATACTCGTGGGCCTTGAAATCACCCCGAAGTTGGTCAGCGACCGCCCAAATGAACGACACCTTGTCCGCAAAACCCGAAGTCGCCACCTACGCACACCCCAATCCGCTGATTCCGGCGCTACCGAGGGTGGCAGCCACTTCGATGTACGTCCACCCCAAAGCCCGTCCTGCGACGGTAGCGCACGCGACGCCCATACAGTCCGATTCTCACGGTTGTCTCGCAGTGTTCCTACGAGCGCGTATCCCCATCCTTGACATTTGGCCAGGTGGTGGCGGGTTCAACGTCACCATCCGGAGTGGCCAGCACCTTCGACGGACGGATCCTTGGCCCTTTGAGCAAGCGACCAATCGCGCCGCAAAGGACGAAAAGCTGGTAGCTCCCAAGGAGTATTACGGCGACGGCGAACACGGAAGGGGAGAAGCTCGACGGCCACGCGAGGCCGACCACGGTGACCACATGGGGGAGTGCCAGGGTGGCGACCGCGGTGTGCAATCCGATCCCGAGCCTCATGGCGAAGGCGCGCAGCAGGTCGAGGTCGTGTCGCCTGGCCGCGACCTCGCCCGTTCGGCGACACGTGGGGGAGGCGGCCCACCGTCAACTCCATAGAGGGCAGGTGACACTGCGAGTGTTAATGTCTGCGTATGAACGCAGATAAGCAGAGTCGCTCGGGATTGCTGCCCACTGATCAGGTGGCTCTCACGGTAGAGGTGTTCCGGATGATGGCCGAGGCTACTCGGATCCAGATCCTTTGGCTGCTGACAGACCAGGAGATGTCGGTCAACGAATTGGCGTCCACGATCGGCAAGCCTGGCCCTTCGGTGTCGCAGCACCTGGCCAAGCTCAGGATGGGGCGGCTGGTGCGAACCCGCAAGGAAGGCACGCAGGTGTTCTACCGGCTTGAAAACGATCACGTCCGGCAGCTCATCCTTGACGGGGTATACAACGCAGAGCACGCCGGACCGGCGGTGCCGGCTCATCACCGTGAACGCGACGATGCGCGCGAAATTGCCGAGGCCGATATTCGCCAAGCGGGTCGCGGTTGATGACATGAGCAGACTGGACTCTTCGGGCCATGAACCCTCGGCGGATCACCCGAATGCCGATCACCACCATTCCCATTCCCATACCCACGAGGGCGAGAGTGGTCACGGTGGTTTCATCGCCAGCCTGCGGGCCCGTGTGCTGCCGCACAGTCATGACAGCGTTGACTCTGTCGACACCGCGCTTGAGTCCAGCGCCATGGGCATACGTGCGGTCAAGGTCAGCTTGATAGCGCTCGGCGCAACCGCACTACTGCAGGTGGCGGTGGTGGCGATTAGCGGTTCGGTGGCACTACTTGCCGACACGATCCACAACGTCGCAGATGCGTTGACCGCCGTTCCCCTGTGGGTGGCGTTCGCCCTGAGTCGTCGGGCACCCTCACGACGCTTCACGTACGGGTACGGCCGGATGGAAGACGCGGCCGGACTCTTCATCGTGGTGATGATCGCCGCCTCGGCAGTACTCGCAGGAGGGGAGGCCATCCACCGTCTTGAACACCCAGCGCCAGTTGAGCATCTGGGATGGGTGGCGTTGGCCGGCCTGATCGGTTTCGCCGGCAACGAGCTTGTCGCGCGCTACCGGATCACGGTGGGAAGGCGGATCGGGTCCGGAGCATTGATCGCCGATGGTCAGCATGCCCGCACCGACGGATTCACATCGCTGGCCGTCGTTGCGAGCGCCGCCGCGATCGCCTTGGGCTGGCCGGCGGCAGACCCCATCATCGGTCTGCTCATCACGCTCACCATCCTGGGCGTGCTTGTGAGCGCGGCGCGCGGGGTGTTCCAGCGTCTCCTCGACGGAGTCGACCCGAGCCTGACCGATGCGGCCGAACATGCGTTGCAGATCACCCCGGGCGTGCAGGCAGTGACCGATGTGCGTCTGCGTTGGCTGGGGCACACCCTACGGGCAGAGGCTGACATTGTCGTGAGCGCCGACCTTTCGGCGGCAGCTGCGCACGAGGTCGCCCATCTCGCCGAGCAGAGCCTCGTTGCACACGTGCCGAATCTGGATTCCGCCACCATCCACACCGGCCCCGCCAAGCGACCAGTCGCGCCGATGACCCCGCACCAGGAAGGACTCTCCTAATGTCTCACCTTCACAGCCACGCCATACCCGCTTCCGGCTCCGGTTCCGCGACCGGCATCAGGAATCTCATCACGTAGCCAAGACGCTACGACCTGCTGGCCTCCGGGCTCCGCCGTCACCACGCCAGTCGGGAAGTGCCCGCGAGCGAGCCAGGGGCTGCGCGGGATGCACACGCTCAACAGCGGCAACGGATTTGCGTCGGTGTAGGGGTGCCGGGTCAGCCAGATAGCGGGTCACCCAGATAGCGGGTCGGCGCAACCCGTCGGCGTCGAGGTGGTCCTTGGGCCCGAAGTTGAGGCTCCCACCGCTGTTGGGCGGAGCGTGCTCAGCGGTGCCGGAACGGGCAGGTTACTCGCTGTTAACTGTGCTTTCGGCGTCAGGAATCGCCTCTGTCGCTTCCTTCTTCTTACTACCTCGGTAAGGCTCGAGTGCGGCCGCCAGGATGGCAAATCCAGCGGGAATCCAAAACGCGAGACTGGAGAAGACAGAGACCACTGATGTGCGTGTCACCAGGCTGATGAGGATGCCGATGAGCACCACAATTCCCGACGACCACAGAAGTTGTTCGCCGGCGATTCGATCCCGGCTTTTCTCAGGCTTGGGGGTCGCGCTGCCTATGTCCATGACCACGAGTCCCGCGATGATGGCGCACACAATGGTGACTACCCAGAACACCGGATCGGTGAGTTGGTCGGAGAATGCCGCTCCGCCCAAAAGCGCGTCGAGTGCCGCATATGCCAAGGCAACGGCTACTCCGATGATCACCCCGATGACGCCGCGGAGGACTTGAGTCACGGCTCTAGTGTTGGGACTCAACTGCGTCGGTGTAGCGATCGTGCCCGTTGCGGGGTACGCGGCGGGATCTTCAAGGCCACCGCAGTTAAGGCTCGGCTGCTCGCCCCCGAGGACTTGGACCCGGTGTGGGATCCCACTCCATTGCAGTGGCAATCAGTGAAGCCACGGCACTTATGCTCGCCCACCGCACCTGAGCCGAATCGGCTGATGGCGGCGGTTCCCCAGGTGGCACATTTGCTTTGTACCGGCCATGCCGACCGTTGTTAGTGTGGGCATCGTGATGATCGACGAACCGTTGTTGCATCCGGATTCGGCGTTGGTGATGTCGGCCGTGGCTGATCATGTTGCCGTCGCGGGTCTCGACGGATTGTTGCCGGTGGCGAAGTCGGTGTGGCCGCGACCGATTGTGGGTGATCGTGTGATCGTGTCCCCGGCCGGGGATTGGGTGACCGGGGTGGTGCCTCGACGGAACGTGTTGCGCAGGGCTGACCCTGCGGGTGGCGAGCAGTTGTTGGCCGCCAACGTGGATGTGGTCGCTATCGTCTGTGGCCTGGACCGACCACTCAAGATCGGCCGTGTGCAACGGGCGGCGGCGCTGGCGTGGGACTGTGATGCGACGCCCATCGTGGTGTTGTCGAAGGCCGATCTGGTGGTTGACCCGACAGTGGTTGAAAGCCAGGCGATTGCTGACAACCCGGGCGTCGAGGTCTTCGTCGCTTCGGTGGTGCACGGCACCGGCGTCGGCGCGATCCAACAACGTTTCGCACACCAGACGGTGGTGTTGTTGGGGGAGTCGGGGTCGGGGAAGTCGACGTTGACGAATGCACTGCTGGGCCGGGATGCGGCGCGGGTGGGTGACGTGAGGTCTGCGGATCACAAAGGCCGACACACCACCACGGACCGCCAATTGTTCAGCCTGCCGTCGGGCGGCCATCTGATCGACACCCCAGGCATCCGCGCCATCGGGCTGCCTGCCGATGTGGAACTGACGGAGGGGCAGTTCGCTGACATTCTCGCGCTGGCCGAAGACTGTCGGTTCCGGGACTGCGGCCATAACGGCGAACCGAAGTGCGCGGTGACAGACGCCGTGGCGGATGGATCGCTGCCGGCAGTGCGGCTCGAGCAGTGGTTGCGGCTCACCGCCGAACTCGCGTCGGCTGAGAGGCGATCTGACGTTCACGCGCAACGGCAATTTGAACGCAAGCGGGCCACGCAGATTTATCAGCCCACCATGGCGATGAAATACAAGGATCGTCGGCGCTGATACGCAAGGGTCCGCTGCGCGACTCGAAATGCTTGACGAGGCAGCTCCGGATAATCACACCGGTGGTCGTCTCGCCCGGCACTTCACTCGCGCAACATTGACGATTCCGGGCTCGGGTATTCGGCGAAGACAACTGCTCGGTATGAATCTGGCTGCTCAACTCCGAATGGCTTCGCTCTGGGCCACCATCGGTGTGCGGCGGCTCGACAATCTTGCGCATCTGCTCGACACGCGGGTTATGCACAGACCGCAAATTCGGTGACCATCGTCTGATCGAAGATGCGAAACTGAGTGTATGCACACCTCGCTGCTCGAACGAGCGATCTACTCCTATGCAGACGTGGATCGTTTGGTCGGGCTTCGTCCTGGCACTGCACGGCGCTGGTTGGAGGGCTACACCCGCGAGGGTAAGCACTATCCGCCGGTGCTACGACCCGATCCGACAAGTTCAGACTCGGTGACCTGGGGCGAGATGGTGGAGGCCCGACTGCTCTCGGAATACCGCCGACGAGAGGTTCCGATACAGCGAATGCGTCCGGCGATCATGGCGCTTCGCGACGAGTTTGGTCGATACCCGCTTGCCCACGCACAGCCGTTCCTCGATGTCGCGGGGCGCGAGTTGGTGCGCTTGGTGCAAGACCGGGTTGGGCTGGCGCCGCAGTTGCAGTTGATCGTTGTGCGCAACAACCAGTTGGTGCTTGCCGCCTCCGCGGAACGCTTCAGCGCTACGGTTGAGTACAGCGACGATGTCGTGGTTCGACTCAAGCCTGACATACGCACTTCTGAGGTTCTCATGGACCCGTTGCGCTCGTTTGGCCAGCCAGCCATCCGTAGTGTGCGCACCGACGTCTTGGCAGAAGCGATCCGGGCGGGCACAAGTCGCGAGGAAACTGCCGAGCTGTACGACTTAACCTTGGCACAGCTTGATGCCGCCATTCGCTACGAACTGATCGCCAGCCAGGCCCGGCCAGCCTGACACGATCAAGAGGCTTTGTGTACTTCGCCGACGAGAACCTGCTGGGACTCGGCAAGTTGCTCCGTGACCAGGGCCGAGATGATGTTTTCTTCCCCGGCCATCCGGCCCTCGCAGAAGTACCTTTGGGCACAACGGATATTGCTTGGATGCGGGTGGTCACGCGTCGAAACCTCGTCGTGCTCACTCGTGACCGGCGTATTCGTAGCAGACCTGCGGATTTGCGCGCATACGTGGAATTGGGAATTAGATCTGTTTGGATAGGGGGTAAGCAAGGCTTGGGTCCGCGAGACCAGTGCGAACTGTTCCACAGATTTGAGGCGCGGCTCGAGAGGGAAATCATCAAGCATGGGAGCGGACCCTGGGTGCTGTCGCTGACCCCGTCGGGTGTGAGACCGCTGAGAATGCCGGGCCTGGTCTGATCGCAGGGCACTCAGGCGCGTACAGGACTCGATACGCGGTCACTCCTGAGCGTTCCAGCGGTTGATGTTCTCACGCAAGGAGGCTCGCACTTAGTTGGCGAGTAGCGTGAATAGCGAACGTGAGTGAGAGGCGTGTCGATGACGTGCACCAAGTGCGGCGCCGAGGGTGGCGAGGGGCGATTCTGTGCTCAATGCGGACAACCGCTCCAACCCGCGGCGGCTGCGTACGAGACTGAAGCGATACCCGAGGATGGCCTAGCCGAGCCACCGCGGGGCCAATGGAGCGCGGCGAAAGTCCTCGTACTGATCCTGGCTGGCGCTCTGGTCGTCGTTGTCGCCGTAGTGGGTGCTGTGCTTCTGTTCCGTGAGTCGTCCACGACGGCAGTGGTCACAACCACCCCAACTCCCACTGTTGCTAGGTCACAGGCAACCACGACGTCACCAAGCAGCACACCCTCACGGTCGGTCAGTTCCTCGCCGTCGGTCTCAAGGTCACCCTCGACCACATCACCCACACCAACGGGTGCGCCCACCGACATCGGGGGAGTCGACTGTGGCTCCGGTGTGACGGCCGTCGGCCCGACCAGTTGTCCTTTCGCGCTCGCGGTACGCACGGCTTACCTCGCCAACAGCGGCGCCCCCTTCGTACCCGGCGTGGAGAGCCCTGTCACGGGAGTGTCCTACGACATGAAGTGCACAGTCACCGATTCGATTGTGCGGTGTACGGGCGGCGACGGCGCCGAAGTCGTGTTCCGCAACTAGGTCGTGGGGATTGCAGTGGCGGCAGGACCCGCGCCAAAGACCCAGCGTGGCAGATGCATCAGACCTAACAGCATCAGC
>CAZVKB010000072.1:9870-13889 GCA_964627505.1 uncultured Actinomycetes bacterium
CCGACCAGCAGCCATCGCGGGGCGGCTTTGACGACCTCGAACAGCGAGGGCCGCCACCAGCCAAGTGCGGATACGACGATCACGGGGTAGACCGCCGCTGCGGCCAGCGGTTCCACGATCCACGGACTAGCATTCCGGGGTAGTCCGACGGCCGGTTCGGCGGAGCGTCGCTACTAAGGTTGGTGCCACGTGAGCGACGAGATTGGTGGCGAAGATCGTGCGGTTGGCCAGCGGCATCGCCGGTCTGATAGCGGTGGTGGCGATCGCCGGCGCTGGCATTCTTACGGCGGCCTTGCCGATCGAGGCCGTGTCGCGGGTGGCCGTTGCACCGGGGGTGGCCGTCGCGTCTGATAGGCAGCCGGCTGATGCCCTGCCGATCACGTCGTCTGCGCCGCAGCTCAGTGCTCCGGTCCGCGACTTGGAACCGGCACCGACGGGGGCAACGAGCCCCAATGACGAACTCTCACGGATCAATCCGCTGGCCTCGGACCCGGACCAGGGCGCCGCTGGCACGTGGGACAGAACCCCGAGCCGGCAATCTTCGCTGCAGGCGTCCGGGGCGCAGGCGCAGGTGCGCACACCCGCGCCCGATCTGGTCTTCGACGGCACAGCGAACCCGTTTGCCTGCGGGGGGTGTGCACCACCGGACACCACCGGCGATGTCGGACCTGACCACTACATCCAGATGGTCAACAGCACCAAAGTTGCGATCTACAACAAGAGCGGTTCTCTCCTGCGGCCAGCCTTCGATCTGAGCACATTGTTCACGAGTGGGGTCTGCAGCACCTTCAACCGAGGCGATCCGCAGGTGCTCTATGACCCACTGGCGAACCGATGGGTACTCAGGATCCAACACGCTGTGCTTCGCGGTCTCCCAGACGCCGGATCCGCTGGGTTCGTACTATCTCTACGCCTTCGCCACACCCGACTTCCCGGACTACTTCAAGGTGGGGGTGTGGCCCGACGGCTATTACTTGAGCAGCAACGAGTCCACCTACACCGCCTACGCACTGGACCGGGCCAAGATGCTCGTCGGGCTCCCCGCTACTGCCGTCCGGGTTCCCGGCCAGACCAACATGCTGCTGCCGGCGGACGTTGATGGGCCGACCCCGCCGACTGAGATCGGCGGATTGTTCTACACGTTCAAGAGCAAGGACTACCCGGCACATGGCGTCAGTTTCGACCAGTTGCAGGTGTTTCGGCTGACGCCAGACTTCGCGACGCCAGCAAGTACCACGTTCAGCACGATCGCGACTATTCCCATCACGCCCTTCACCTACACGGTGTGCGGGTACTTCAACTTCGAATGCATACCGCAGCGGGACACCGCACAAAAAGTCGACTCGGTGAGTGAATGGCCCATGCAACGGTTCGCCTATCGACACCTGGCCGACCGGGACACGCTGGTAGGCAACTTCACAGTCGGAGGCGGCTCAGCGAGCCCGGGTGCGGCGATCCGCTGGTTCGAACTCTCGAATACCGGTTCAGGGTGGGTTCTGCGGCAGGAGGGCACCCACGACCCTGGTGACGGTCTCAACCGGTTCATGGGGTCTATCGCCATGGACGGCGACGGCAACATCGCGCTGGGCTACTCGGCGTCAAGCGCGGCGGAATACCCGAGTATCCGCTATGCCGCGCGCGCGTCGACTGACCCACCTGGCGTCCTGCAGGCCGAGCAGATCATGCAAGTTGGCGGAGGTTCGCAGACCGGTACGGATCGTTGGGGCGACTACACAGCGATGTCAGTTGATCCGAGCACTGAGAAGAGGTTCTGGTACACAAACGAGTACTACGCCACCAGTTCAGATAGAGATTGGGCAACAGCGATCGGGACTTTCGCTTTCATCGCCCAGGTGATTTCGTTTCCGCAGCCGCCTGATGTGTTGATGACGGCTGGGACGGTGGTGGTGTCGGCGACGGGTGGGGGTTCGGGGAATCCGGTGGTGTTTTCGTCGGCGACGCCTGGGACGTGTACTGCGGGTGGTGTCGACGGTGCGACGGTGACGTTGGTGGCGGCGGGGGTGTGCACGATCAATGCGGATCAGGCGGGTAATGGTTCGTATACGGCCGCGCCGCAGGTGAGCAGGTCGTTCGGCATCGCGAAGGCCAGCCAGACAATCACGATGCCGCCGCTGACGGAAGCCGTGACGATCACCGGACCTATCACTCTGGGTCCGAAGAGTGTCTACTCGTCGTCGGGACTCGCGGTTTCGTTGGCGTCGAGCACGCCCGCTGTTTGCACAGTCGCCGGAGACGTGGTAACTCCTGTGGCCACAGGAACATGCACGATTGTGGCCCAACAGCCAGGAAACGCCGAATTCCTCCCCGCGACTGCATCCGTTTCGTTCAAAGCGTCTGTGACGACGCCGACCCCGACGCCGACACCGACGCCAACACCGACGCCGACCCCGACAACTACACACTCTGCGACAGCAGCACCCTCCGCGAGCACGCGCACATTGAGCCCGACCTTGGCCAAAACTGGCGCCGCGGGCCTGATGCCCCTGGTCTTGTGGGGCGGCCTGTTGATCCTCCTGGGTGTATTGGCGGTGGCGGTGGGCTCGCGCCTATCGACCCGCTCAGATCGCAAGCACTGAGCTCATATCGTCGGCCCTTGTTCGAGCGGGTGTCCCACACGCGATCCGGTGTTTGATGCAACTGCCCACAGGTGAAGGCGTTGCTTGAAATGCAGCTGCAAAGGATCTGATGCCCCGTGGTGCCGGGCTAACCGACCTTGAGTTGTTCGTCGCCGAATGTGGCTACCAGGCCCAACTGGCCGCCGAGAGCGGTCACGTAGCGATCCAGTACGTCGAGTCCGGACAGGTCGCCATGTTCGATCTGGGAGATCCGTCTCACGCTGACGCCCATCGCCTATGCGACTTGCCGTTGGGTGAGATGCTGGCGCCGGCGGACCTCGGCTAAATTGTGCAGTTGGGAGTTCTGGATCCGGTCCATAAGGGGGCGGCCCAGGCTCGGCCGACTTCAGCATTCTCTAAACAAGATTGGGCTCGGTCACGGGGCAACTTGTTGGTTGGTGAGGTCTATGCGGGTGCCCATGTCAAGTCGGAATCGCCCGTTCATGTTCAGATGAGACCAGAACAGCGCGATCTGCGTCAGGAGTCGGAGGTGTCTGTACCTTCGCCAGCGCCGCTGCCGGCCACCTCAGTGGCGAGGTCCGCGAGTGCGGCGTCGACATCGCCCTGGTCGACATCGACGCGGCCCTTCTCCGAGGCACCGGCGAGAATGGTGTCGACCTGGTCGGCGAATTCCGCGGTGGTGACAGCGATCACGGCGCCCTGACCGTTCTCAAGCAGGTCGCCAAGCTGCTTGAGCTTCTCTCGGGAGAGCCCCCCGGCGAAGTGTCCGATCGTCCCAAGACCGATCGAAGCCGCGGCGATGACCGGGAGCGCCGCCACCGCAACGGGTGCGAAAATCACTGCGCCGACTGCCGCGCCGATGGCGCCGAAGACTGCGCCTTCCTTGCCTTGTTTGGTCCGCTGGTGAAGGTGCAGGCGCCCATGGTCGTCCTTGCGCACTGTGGCGGCAGTCAGGTGGAGGAACATGCTGCGGTCTGCGCGAAGCTTGACGAAGGCAGCCTGCGCGTCGTCGTACTTGTCGTAGGCAGCTACGAAGGCCACGTAGGCGTCATTAGTAGACATGAAGGTTGCAGCTCCAATCGATGGTGTAGGCGTGAGCGTCGAAGGCCGAAACTTAGCACGCCTGCGGGCGGGTGGCGATATGACTTGTTGGCGAATTCGCACACCTCAGCGCCTCGCGGAATCTGTCAACTGGCTGGCCTGGCCGCACGCGTGTTTTGGCCAGGTTGCCGGGGTGGACACACCGCCGACGACCGCCACCGGCTCGTGGAATCTCATTGCTGTGATGTTGGCGGTGGCAGTCATCCTCATCATGGTGCGACTGAGCCGGATCGGTGAGAAAAACGCGGCCGATATGCACCTGGACGGAGGGCAGACGCTGAACCCCGTCATCGCGCCCGTCGGCGGCGTGTCGCTGATCGA
>CAZVKB010000073.1:0-13811 GCA_964627505.1 uncultured Actinomycetes bacterium
CCAACTCAGACTCAATCCGACCCAACCGCACAGCCACACCCACACACCCGGCATCACCCCAACCGGCATCACCGAAAGCGGTGTCACCACACTCGGCATCGCTGTTCTCGGCATCGCTCCGCCCGGCATCACCGTGCGCGGCAGCAGCCCTCCCGGCAGCATCCCGCGCAGCATCGCCCAGCTCGGCATCCACACACGCGGCAGCACCCCGCCCGGTGTCACTGTTCGCGGCATCACCGCACGCAGCACCAGCTTGAGACTCGTTGGTAAACATGGCCCCCACCTCCCCACAGCGGACTAGACCCGAAACCTGAACACCCCCCAAACATCACCCACACCACGCACCCCGTGACACCCACACCACACGAAATCAAAACTAACGTACGATACCCACCCACAACATCTACCCCCAATCATACGACCAAAAATCGGCTTCAACAAGAGGATGTCTGGCATTTATAGCACAAAATTTCGAGACATCTCCTGCCCATGCGTTGGTGCGGTGTGAGGGTAATCGATGCCTCTTGGGTTAGTGAACACAGTCGATGCCTGTGTGAACAAGGTCGGCCAGCGTTGACGGTGCGCCCCGCCCCCCGACATCCACCTAAACCGCCCGCCCGCGCCCCCGCGGCCGGTGAAGGCCAAAGGGACGCGGGCGGGCTGGGCTCGGGGGTTGGACGTGTCACCAATTGGCGACCGGCAGGGCATGGGAATCCACTCATTTTTCGGCCCATCGGTTTTCCAGGTCGTTGTCCCGTTGCAAAATCAGTTTCGCGATCATCGACCCGCTGGGCGCAGTCTTGGCCAACACCGCATGCTCCACGCGATGCAGCCACACGAATTCCGGCGAGTGCCAACCGTCGGCCAACGGCAAACACACGGCACTAGTCCGCAGGTGCGCCGTGCAATCTGTGGCGCATCCGCCAGTAGATGGCCATCCCGGTGGCGAAGGCCACAACGGCCATCACGAACAGACTTCCGCGGGTAGCCGGCGCCGAAAAAGCACCGTAGACGATCAAGAACGCAAAGCCAGCCGCCACAGTGGCGATCGCACCGTCCAATCGCCAGTTGGCGCCAGGGGTCCGGGCCGTCTGGCGCGCGGAGATTTCAATCAACGCAAAGGCGCTGAGCGCATACGGCACCGAGGCGCTCAAACTGGCCAACAGAATCACGACGTTGAACACCTCCACGCCAGCCTGCCCGAGATAGCTCACAACCACCATCAACGAAGCCAGCGCCGTAGAGAGCACGATGCCAAACACCGGGATGCCACGCGAGGATTGCTTCGCGAAGCGCGTCGGAAACAGCCCATCGCGAGCGGCAACAGCGGAGATCTCCGCGCACACCATGGTCCAACCGTTGATGGCCCCGAAACCGGAAATGATGGCCGCGATCGCCACCGCGTAGCCGGCCCAGGTCCCGCCGAAGATCCCATCGAACGACAACACGAACGGCTGCGCGCCTGGAGCGGCCAGTGCTTCGAAACTGACTGTGCCGAACACCACGAGGGTAGACAACAAATAGACCACGGTGCAGGCCAAGGTGCCAAGGAGACTGGCGAGCGGAACGTTGCGCCGGGGGTTGCGCACTCGGCCGGCAGCTACCGAAGCGGTTTCCACTCCCAAATATGCGAACACCGCCAGCGCTGTACACGCCACGATGGCGCCAAACACCGAACCGCCCGAACGATTCATCGGGAACAGGGAAGTCCAGTCGACCGCAAACATTCCGACCGTTGAGATGATCACCAGCGGGATCAGTTTCAGCCCAGTGGTCACCACCTGCACAGAAGCCATACTGCGCATCCCGCCCATGTTGATGATGGCCGGAACCCACAGCCCCACCATGCCGATCAGGATGCTCACGAACTTGTTGTGGCTGGTATTGATGAACACCTCAACGTAGAAGATCCACCCCACCACCATGCCGGCGCGCGAGACCCAAGCGGTGATCCAGTAGAACCAGGCAGCGAGGAACCCGGCGAGCGGTCCGAAGGTGGTGTAGGCATACGAGAACGGACCGCCGGCGCCGGGATTGCGCCTGGCCAACGCCCCAAAGGTGAGCGCCAGGGCGATGGCACCGACGGCCGCCAGCGCGAATCCGATCAGACTGATCGGGCCGTAAGGGGCAAAACTGGCGGGCAGCAAAAACACGCCGGTTCCGATCACCGAACCCATCACCAACGCGGTGGCGGGGATCAGCCCAAGGCCGCGGCGTTCCACCGGTGTTTCGTTTTCGAGGCGTTCCGTGACGCTCACGTCGGGCCTGCCTTTCACACTTCGACTCGTCCGGAGTGACTCCGGGTGCGGGGCACAACTACCGAGAGCCACACTAGGACTTGTCACGCTGTGAAGGGGCATCAATGCAGGCTGTGACCTAATCTGAGGCACATGAACACACCCACCGACATTCCGCCCCGCAACCCCGATCTGGTGAACAGCCCGTTGCTGCTGCACATTCGGGATTCCGTCATCGGTGACGATCAGGTGATGGCAGGTCCTTATGGACCACGTCGCGTCACTTATGCCGACTACACGGCGAGTGGCCGGGCGCTGACGTTCATCGAGGATTTCATCCGCGATGAGGTGCTCCCCCGCTATGCCAACACCCACACCGAGAGCAGCGGCACGGGTTTGCAGACCACGCGGTTGCGTGAGGATGGGCGCGCGCTGGTGGCGGCGGCCGTTGGCGCGGGTCCGGACTATGCGGTGATTTTCGCCGGTTCCGGGTGCACCGGTGCCATCGACAAGTTGGTGGGGATTCTCAACATTCGGATTCCCGCGGACCTGGATCACAAGTACGACCTGAGCAGCCACATCCCGGTCGAGGACCGCCCGGTGGTGTTCATCGGGCCGTATGAACACCACAGCAACGAGTTGCCGTGGCGAGAGTCGATCGCCGACGTGGTGGTGATTCATGAAGACGCCGACGGCGAGATCGACGCCGCCCAACTGGAAGCCGAACTCATCCGCTACGCCGACCGACCGTTGCGGATTGGATCGTTCAGTGCTGCGAGCAACGTCACGGGGATCACGTCTGACATTCCGGGCATCACCAAGTTGCTACACGAGCACGGGGCGTTGTCGTTTTGGGACTACGCCGCAGCGGCGCCGTATGTGGAGATGAACGTCGACCCGGGTGGGCCGGAGCTCGCGATCGACGCGATTTTCTTCTCGCCGCACAAGTTCATCGGCGGGCCTGAGACCCCGGGTGTGCTCGTGGTGCGCCGGGAGCTGGTGAACAACACGGTGCCAGATGTCGTCGGAGGCGGGACGGTGCTGTTCGTCAACCCAGACGACCACGTCTACCTCGACGACATCGTGCATCGCGAAGAAGCCGGTACCCCAGCCATCATTGAGGCGGTGCGTGCCGGCTTAGTGATGCAGCTCAAGGCGGCCGTGGGCATCGATACGATTCGCGCCCACGAGACGGACTTCGTGCGCCGGGCGTTGGCGTATTGGGAGAACAACCCGGCGATCGACATTTTGGGCAGCCACGAGGCGGAACGGCTCTCGATTGTGTCGTTCACTATCCATACGCCGAGTGGCCGCTATCTGCATCACAATGCCGCGGTGGCCATGCTCAATGATCTGTTCGGGATTCAGTCCCGCGGTGGTTGTTCGTGTGCGGGTCCGTATGGGCATCGACTGCTGGGCATCAATCTGGATGAGAGCCATGAGTTCAGCCAGGAAGTTGCCCGGGGGTGTGAAGGAATCAAACCTGGATGGATCCGCATCAACTTCAACTACTTCATCTCCGAAGCGGTATTCGCCTACATTCTGCAGGCGGTGGATCTGGTGGCGACCAATGGTTGGCGACTGCTGGGTGACTACACATTCGACCCGCTCACCGGGCTGTGGAAGCATCGCAACGGACCGATTGAGCCTCCGGCTCGCTTGCACAAGATCAGCTATGGTCCGGACGGCGAGATGCGCTACCCGCACAACACGGATCGGGCGCCCGAGTCGGCGCTGGCCGAATACCTGGCGGCGGGTGAGCGACTCCTGATCGATGCCCAACCAAGCACCGAGCCAACTGATTCCGGTGAACTTGTGACGGCCGGACTCGTGCGGCCGGACTTCGAGGAGCTGCGCTGGTTCGACTTGCCAGTTGACTCTCTGCGGTAGGTAACGTGGCTGGGGCGGGTTGCGCGCCATGTCCGCTGCCAAGTCCTGGAAATCTGCCGCACGACCATTTTTCGGCACCCCCACATGAGACTCAGACTGCGCCTCAAAGCGCACGTGTCAGCCACCGCGCGGTGGGCCGAAACGTGCTGGCGCTGAACGACTCTGGCGGTGCATTCGACTTGGATTCGCGTTGTCGGAGGTGGCAGCCGGGTGCTCGTGCGCGACGATGCCGACTAACCTGATCACGTGCCGAGATTGCCTGCGACGTGCGACGTGCTGGTGGTGGGGGCTGGGCCAATCGGCCTGGAGACAGCGGCGGTGCTCCAGGACGAGGGCCACAACGTGGTGGTGGTCGATGCCGGACCGGTGGGTGCCACGATCGCCCGCACGTTTCCGCCGCACACCCGCTTCTTCACTTCGCCGGAGCGGCTTGCGATCAGGGGTTGGCCCGTGCCGTCCACGACTCAGGAGAAGACCACCGGCGAGGAGTATCTGGCGTACCTGCGGATGTTCGTCGTCGGGGCTGGGTTGCGGGTGTGGACGTTCAGAAAGGTCGTCAGTATTGCCGGCGAGCGTGGCGATTTCGTCATTACAACCGAAGACCCCGACGCTGGCAGAGTGGCGATCCGCGCCCAGGTGATTGTGCTGGCCACAGGGGGCACTGATCGCCCGCGCCGCCTAGGCGTGCCCGGCGAGAACCTGGCGTGCGTGCACACGGAACTTGGCGATCCGCACCGGTTCTTCGGCCGGACTGTGTTGGTGGTGGGTGGACGGAATTCGGCGGCGGAGTCGGCGCTGCGGCTCTACCGGGTCGGTGCGCGGGTGCACCTCGCGCACCGCGCTGCGGAACTGCATCCGCGGGTCAAACATTGGATCCGGCCGGAGGTACAGGGTCTGCTGGCGGAAGGCGAGATTGTGGGTCATCTGCCGCGGGAGGTGAGCCGGATCGATCCGGGGATGGTGACACTGCGAAGCCCGGGTGGCGGTGACGCGCAGGCCACTGACGTGCAGGTGGTGGAAGTCGACGACGTGCTGCTGCAGATCGGGTTCGTTCAGGATGGTGGCATGTTCGACCTGGCTGGCATCGACACGGTGGGGACTGGCGGCGCACCGGTGTTGGACGTGCAGACGATGGAGTCATCGGTACCCGGCATCTACGTGGTCGGCACTGCGAGCGCGGGTACACAGGATCGGTTCGAGGTGTTCATCGAGAACAGTCATCAGCACGCCGATCGGGTCGCGGCGGCCTTGGCCGGGCGCCCCGCACCCGAGCCGGTAGCGCCGCGTCCGCTCCCGGAGTCGTAAGGGCCGCCGGGTGGAATGGCTTCGGTCCACTCGTCGTGCGAGTGCTCTACGAGGTCTGGACCGACCCCGGGATTCTCGAACCCCATCGGAGCACACGCGGATCTAGTAGCCCTGCATGAAGCTGACCCGCTCTGCGAACCGGAAGTCACCAAGGTACTTAAAGTGGCCGTCACCATCACCACGATCCGATCGGCGGAGGCGTAGCACACGCTGACCTGACTGAGAGTCTCAGCCATCGCGCGTTTGGGGGCAGCCGCGTGCCTCGGTCAGTTAAGCGTAAAGTTGATGTTTCCCCCGTCCGGGGGCCAGCCGCCCGTCACGGTGCCCAACGCTTCTTCGGGAATATCGCCAGGCCCACCATCCGCGGCCTGCTCAGTACCCGATTCGATGTCGTCTTTCGGTTCTTTTGACATGCTTTCACAGTAGCAACGCATCCAGCCCTCCGCCGCCGTCATGCACTCCTGATGAACCCCTCGCCCACACTCCCCCACAAGAGCGCCTGCAATCTCGAACCAACACTGTCACATCCGGCCGCCTGGGACGGACGGTGGCGGCCCGCATCGGAGTGGATCGAGCACATGGCTTCCCTAATTGGGTCACTCTTGGAGAGTCGCTGAAACCTTGAGGGCCGCGAGTTCACTGCAGGCACAAGCGACAGGATTGCCTTGGAGCGGACTCAGGCAGCCACGATTCGGTTGCTGGAGTCGTAGCGCAGATCGGCCAAGCCCAGGCTCTCATCCATCGCGATCAATTCGGCCGCGTGGGCCCGGATCACGCGCTCGTCCGCAACAGGCAGATCGTCGTAGGCGACGTGGTCATCGGCCATGAGTAGAGGGTACGACGAATGCCCGCCACCCCCAAGCGACTATCCACAGACCTGCCCCGGCTATTCTCCCGGCCCCCTTACTGCAAGAAGCGAGTCGTCGACTGAGGTCCGCCCGCCCGTCTCGCTTTGTGCTAACCGTCTGGCTAGCCTGAAAACGATGCGGGTCACAGGCCTGCGAATTGGGGTGGTCTGATCGTGGACGAGAACAATGGCCGGGCCTACCTTGAGGCTGTGGTAGGCGAGCGCGCTCGCCACATGACAGCTGAGGAGGTTCGCACCACCTGTTCGTTCGCCCGTGCCGAGAGACTGCTCGGCCGTGAATACCACGGCCGGTTCCTCATCGAACTCCTGCAGAACGCCGCTGATGCTTGGCGCAGCGATCCCCGGTCCGAGCGTGGACGATCACGCGTCGCCGTCGTCATCGGCGATGGCCCGTCGCTCCTGGTGGCGAATCAGGGGAGCGCCATGTCCCCTGCCGTGGTCATCGAGTCGCTAGGTCACATCGGTGCCTCCAACAAGCCCGAAGGAGAGGCAATCGGCCACAAGGGGATCGGGTTCAAATCCGTGTTGGAGGTCACGCACGCTCCAGAGATCTACTCAGGGCTGCACAGCAAAGACATCGCCATGGCAGTCGCTTGCAATCCCGCGGAGGCCAGGGATCAGATACTGAAAGACAGCCCACGGTGGGATGAGTTCCTTCCCGAAGTGCAGGGACTCGACCTAGCCGACGATCTGGCCGCGATACCGATCCTGCGTTTCCCACGATGGGTCGAAGCCTGGCCGAGGAACGTAGCGGAGCTGGCGGCAGATGGATTCGACACCGTCGTTCGTCTCCCCTTCAAACCGGTCGGGTCGGCCAGGGCCGCGTACACCAAAGAGCGCTGGCTGGAAACCGTCCGTCGTGCCACCGCCGACCTGAGCGATCAAATCCTCGTCCTTCTCGGCTCATTCTCCGAGGTACGGATCGTCGATCGGCTGGCATCAACCGAGGTGCACATCAGGCCTGAGTGGGAGGGTCCGCAGATTGACCCCGGCCGGGCTGGGGACTGGGCTGACGTACGCGTCCTTCGTAATGGGTCAGCTTCCAGCAGCTGGAAGTTGGTCCGCCGCACCCTACCGGCCGAGGCTGATCTTGCCGGTGAGGTCGTCGCCGGATTGCGAGTGGCACCTGCGCCCGAGCGGGTTCCCACGGAACCGGCAATCGCCGAACGGTTGGCCGTAGTCCCGGCCGTCCCCGGCTCTCCCTCAGCACCGTTCCACCTGTTCTTTCCCACACGAATCGCTTCCGGCCTACCCTTCCTCCTACACGGCTACTTCGAGGTGGACGCAGCGCGCACAGGCTTCTACCGGGGGTCAGCTGATCGCAATAAAGCCATCCTGGCCGCGCTGACGAAAGCGGCAGTCGACTTGGTGTGCGACGCAGCGCACGATCCCGACATCGATCTGGCGACCCTGGTCAACTTGATCGCGGACTGCAATGAGCCGGAAGATGAGTTGGCCCAGTTCTTCCGGAGAGAGGTCCTGAAAGGCCTCGACGACAAGGCATGGATTCCGGTCGAAGTTGACGGCAATAGCAACCAGTGCAAATGCCCTGATCAGGTGTTCGTCGCCCGCACGGAGCACTTGGCTCGCCAAATCGCTAGGGTCTTCCCACCGCAATACGTGTTGGAGCGAGTCAGTCTTTGGCTACCTGACGGCGCGCTCTCCGAGTCCGCCCTGCGACTCATCCGGACGCGACCTCGAACCGACGATGCGCAAGGCGACTTCTGGGAGACCCTGAGTGCTCTTCTGCGACCGGCGGACCGGAACATCTGGACAACAATGGACCAGGCAGACGCTGGATTCCTGGCCCTGCTGGACCTGCTCGACGCCCTCAGGGGCGAAGACCCCAATGCTACAGAGGCCCTGATCACAGGCTTGCAGGGCGATCCGGCTAGCCGGCTCCTGCCGACCATCGGACCTGGCAGTGGCCGCCAGTTGCTGCCCATCCCGAATCCCGCCGCTGGTGTGGCCGGTCAGCGCAGCGCCCTGGTGATGGCCAGAATCGGTGCGTCTGACGGCGAAGCGCCTGTCCCCCCGCAGGAACTCGACCTCGCGTTCCTGCCCGAGGGATTGCTCGCCAGCGATGTCGAGGTCAACCGCGCCAGAGCACTTGGAATCCGGCCCTTCACCGTCGACACCGTGCTCGACCGTCTCAACGGTATCGGCGACTCGGAGGCAGATCCACCTGGTGTGATCCGGTTCTTGTGGCACTTGCTGGCCCGCGCGCGAGTGTCCGGCTTGGGCACAAAACGATCCGCTGAGATTGCGGCCGTGTTCGACCCGACTCAGTGGTTCTGGTGCCGCCCGGATCGAGCCCGGGACGAGACCGGCCGGGCGCGCCAGCAGCGCGAGCGGTACCTGTCCGAAGTGAAGCTGCCAGCCCGTGACGGTACGTGGCGTTCGGCCGGTTCGTTGGCTTTCGGCGAGGATTGGGCCGACTGGCTCGAGTCGACGCAACACGCAGAAATCCGCCCCACAACGACTCGTAAACGCGCCGAGGCTTACCGGGCTCTGGAGGCTATCAGTCCGGGCCCGGACTCATTGCTCGCGCCACCTGCGACCGTCCTGGGTCTCCTTGATGATGCACCCTTCCGACACCTGCCAACGGTCGGTCCGGGCGAGGGATCGGAGGAGGCGCCAGACGTTTCCATGCGCGACGTCGAGCGCCACGCCTTCCTACTCCGGTTGGGAGTCTGGGAGGTTCCTCCGATCGCGGCGTGGTCGAACTGGTCACCGGAAGCCCGAGCCCGGTTCCCCTGGACAGAACCGATGGCCGACCATCGGGAAGCAGCTGTGGTCGAGGCAGGCGGCTGGACCTTCGGCCTTGAAGGCTGGGGAGGTAAACGCCACAACAACGCCTACCTTGCAGAGGACTTTCGCTTCGCGTGGCCGCTGCAGGAGGCAGCTTCCCGGAACGCCAGAGCCCTGGCTGCAGGCTTATGCGCAGGCCACAGGTTGTATGCCGATCGGCTTGGCGCCCGGTTGTTCTGCCCCGGGTGCAGCAACTCGGGTGCCTCTCACCGGGCGCGTCGAGAGAGCAACGCCTCGTGGGAGTTCCCGAGCGTGTTGGCGCTGGAACTGCGGCACGAACCCTGGCTCGAGTGTGTACTCGATGGCGTCACGACCGAACTGCCTGCGGCACCTGTGGACGCCTGGTGGCGAGAACAGGTGCCTACCGGAGCCGGGTTGCGTCAGAGCCCGTGGCGACTACTGCCGATGTGCAGTCCCGCCACCGGTGTGACCGATGATCTTCGTCGGCTCATCGGGGTCAATACGATTGAGGATGCCGATCTCGCCGTTGTGACGCGCCTACTGCGACAGCTTCGCGACGATTTCGTAGGCGGTTCCATGGCGGTGGACCCGTCCGGATCCAGCAGTGCGCGTCAGGCTTTTGTCACCTTGCACCGGCTGGCCTACGAGC
This sequence comes from uncultured Actinomycetes bacterium, assembly GCA_964627505.1. Lineage (GTDB taxonomy): Bacteria > Actinomycetota > Actinomycetes > S36-B12 > UBA10799 > JACJWR01. The sequence goes on from CAZVKB010000073.1 coordinate 9,722, forward strand.
ACCTGGCCGAACTGGCGGGTGACGACCCGGCTGGACTTGCGGGCACCATCGCCGAGATCGGGGTGCTGTGCGAACTTGGCGATCGACTGGCCTACCGAGCCCCTGCTGAGGCCCGACACGATGATGGTCGGTTCGCAACCTATGTTCGCTATTTCGCCGCTGGAATTCCATTCATCGTGTTGCCGCGCCCGCAGGTTGCGACGGCTAGGAGCCTCGGCGTCCAACCTTTCGCGGTCGACCTCACACGCGACGGCGAGGATGATGGTCTTGACGTCACCGACGACCTTCACGAAGTCCTTGGTGACCGCATCCCCGAGTTGCTCGCGATCGTGGTCAATCACAGCCTAGGCGGCCAGCAAACTCTCGAACTCGACAGTGAGGCTTTCGCAGCACGATCGCGGAGGCTGCAGAGCCTCAACGTGCGCCAGGTACCCGACCTGGTGATCCATGCCTCCGTCGAGGGCACCTCCCTAAACAAATCATTGGGCCAAGGTTCCTACCAGGACATCTACATCCAGAACCCCACCTCCGCAAAGCCTGTCTTATTTCACGACCTGAACGGCGATGGCTGGCAGGACCGCCTGCGGCGCAAAATTGCCCCTCACCTGGCGGCCGTACTGGAGAACGGCGCTTACGCAGACATATTCGCCCTATTCCTCCTGGCGGAGAGCGATGGCGAGCGCGAGGAGTTCCTGCTCGAACGCGGAATCACCGGGGACGACGTTGATGCGGTCGCGGCACGCATCGGAGTGGTCGGGAAGGAGGAACAAGCGCGGAACCTGCGCTGGTACCAAGCCGTGCTGAAGGCATGCGGCTCCGATGACAGCCAGCCCACGTTCGACGACCCCGAAAGGTTGGTGGCGCTATTCGAGGCTGCCTTGGCAGCCAGGGGCGGGCACGACACCATCACGGCGCGCGCCCTCGTGGAGGCCGGTGGCGGCGAAGCGGCACGGCGCGACACTAGCGAGGGCAGCCCGCTGAGGATTCTGTTGGAGGCGGGCGTCGACCTCGCTGACCTGGATCGGCAGTTGCGACTGCTGGGCGATACGGGCCTGGCTATTTCGGTGACCAGGCAGCGATTCGCCCGGTGGCTCGATGACCACGGACGTCGTGTCGTGGCCGTTCTCGCGACACGACACGACGCCGAGGCTGCAAAGTCAGCTGTGCGTGAAGTCAGGCCACCTGATGCTTTGGCGCTGTGCCTCGAACCTCCGCCGGATGAGCTTCTACAGCCCGTTGCAGCCCTGCTGTCGAAAAGGGGATTCCATGTTGCAGCGAGAGACCTGGCGTACGACCCCGCGACGACGTTGGCCCGCCTTGGCAACTTCGCGTCAGTTGATGCCCTTGACTCCGAAGTCTTGCTGATCTTCAACGAAGAAGAGCAGCGTCAGGCACTCCAGGTACGAGCCTCCCAGTGGCGTCGGGAGATCAGACTAATCGCCGTGCTCAGCCGCATGGGGCCTACGGAAACACGATCGAATATTCGCGCTTTGGACGAGGAGTCCGCACACGCACTCGGCGGTGACGTGTTCCAACCGAGTGACCTTACCGCTGGTGTCGAGAAGCTTTTCGCCAATCAACCCGGACTGCGGGACTGGCTGATCAAGCGGCTTGATAACTCGATCCGGAGCCAGGCGCCCGACCGCGACGAATTGCTTGCGGCCGCGGCCGGCTTCGGCGTGGATGTGAACCTGCTTCAGAAGCTGCTGGCTGCGTTGGACGCGCCAAGACGCCGCCGAGCCCGCGAAATCATGAGTCGGTCAGTGACCCTGCGGAAGGAGAACGTGGTACCCCGTCGTCCTGACGGTCTGGTCGTCCCTAGAAGTCGCGGCCAGAAGCCCCTGAACGTGGCTGCGATCAAAGTGGATCCCGGCTCCGATCGCCGCAAACGGGAGCTCGGCGACGAGGGCGAGCAGTGGGCGTTGGCATCCGTCATCGGCGAACTGCTGCGGCTGTCGGATGCGGACCGGGGAAAGGCCATAGATGCGGTCTGCGACCTGCTGGGCAGATTCGATGGTAGCCCGGTGAGAGCCGCACTGGTGCACGCCGAGTTGGCACGATCGCAGGAATTGGATGATGAGGAACTCGTCGACGAACTCACCGGCCTCCTGCACGTGTCACGGCACAGCGACGCCTTCGGTTTCGACCTCATCGGGTGGTTCCCCAAAGGCCCCGACGGTGGGCCGCGGGCGGTGTGCCTGGAGGTGAAGAGCAGCGGATCGGCGTCATTCAAACTCTCGTCATCGGAATGGGCGAGGGCCGAGAAACTGCACGCGGACGGCGTCGGCGACCAGTACGCCGTGCTGGTGGTTCGCCGCAGCCGGCAGAGCACGACACCGAAAGGGATGGACCTTCTGGCTGATCCCGTGAGCCTGCGCGATTCAGGCCTACTGCGCCTCGACGTGGACGGTTGGACTGCGAACTACCGGCAGAGCTGAGGGTGCCCACTGGATCAGCATCCCCGATCCAGGCTGATGAACGTGCGCGGGTCAATCGACCTGGCATCCAGTGCCATCTGACGACGGCGGTATCGCCGAGTGGATCGCTCGCCTCTATGCGCACCAGTCATTTGCTTTCCCTACTCGGATCGCTCCGGGAAAGTCAACGGAACCTTGATTGCCGATGCTGCACTGCGGACACTAGCGACAGGATGGCCTTGGAGCGGACTCAGGCAGCCACGATTGCGCCGCTGCGTGCCGTGACTGTTCCGGCGTTGATCACCATTCGCGCAAGTTCCTGTCCACGTGCCTCAGCTGCCTCAAGGTTCGACATGTCGAGCACAAAGTCGAAAGTGATCGTGGATTGACCAAGGTCGGACCCGATTGTCCACTCAAGGACGTCATCGGCGCTCTCGGCAATATCGGAGCACTCGTCCATGGCGCGGACAACCTCATCAGATGTGATGGCGGGCATCCCAATGACCACTTCGATTTCGGTGACAATCTTTTCGGACATGCGATCAAACCTCCTTCCAGCATGATTGCCGTTCAAGCCACTTGCTGACATTGAGCAGGGTACCGCCAACGGAAGGAGTCAGGGGAATCGATCGGTGATGCTGCCCACACGGGCACCAAATGTGAAAATAGTTCTTCCTCCGTGTGGCTCGCCACCCTGCGACCTCCGCACGTCGGATAAGCGCTTCCCATTCCTTTATCGGATGGCGTGGACGTTCCCCCATGGAATCGATCCTGCCACAAGGCTCGGCTCCTGCTGAGTGACTTGTGTTCTGCCCTGTGGATGACGCTATTGGACGCGCCGAAGGCAGCGCGTTCTTGGCCAAGCCCCTGTTGCGGCTGATCCAGGCATAACCACACGTCCACCAATGCATGGCAGAGGTCACCCTCACTAGGCAACGGAGAGCAGTCATCCTCAAGGCTGCCCTTGGAACGGCTATCCCGGGCAATTCGCTGCGCCGAAAACACTCTGGAAAGGTGGTGGATGAACTGGTGCCGCCACCCGCACCTCTTTCACGAGAATGGCCGCTTTTTAGGTGTGTCTGCCGCCGTCCACTCTCACCGCTGCAGGCTTCGTTTGGGTCTGGCTTTCGGCATCGCAGGGTTAGTCTGGAAGGTGCGAGATGTCCAGCTTCGGAGGTGCCTGATGTGGAGATCGCGGAAGGGGCGTCTCGTCGCTGTTGCCGCCTGGAGTGTGGCCGTACTGATGGTTGGCGGGTGTGGCTCAGCGGCATCTGACAGCGCTGCCAGCCCATCCGCGAACCTGAGCGATCCGCGGTCCTGGTCGGCGGTGGAGATTCCGGATTCGCAGGTCGATGCGGCCGTCGCCAGCCTGGATGACATCGCCGAATCCACCATGCAAGAAACTGGGATCCCCGGCATGGCAATCGCCGTCGTACACGACGGTGAGGTCGTGTACGCCAAAGGTTTCGGCGTGCGTGAGGCGGATGATGTTCCGCCAGATGCAGGTGATGACCTCGAGTGGATGGGCTATGACCGCACCCAGGTGCTGCAACGACTGCGATATTTGCCGCTCACCCCGTTCCGCACGGAATACGCCTACACCAACTTCGGCCTGACTGCCGGCGCCCAGGCCGTCGCCAACGCGGTGGGGACACCTTGGGAGACGCTGTCCG
>CAZVKB010000074.1:0-13810 GCA_964627505.1 uncultured Actinomycetes bacterium
CGCGGATGTCGATGCGGCCGTTGCTTTGGGCGGGTTTGTCGCGGGGAGTTCCACCGAGTGGATCCGGGTGGGGTCGATCCGGATCGGATCCAGCCGCACTGTGGCGAAGGGTGCTGTGGCGACGAGTGTTGCGGCGGGCCAGTTCGGCAATCTCAACGTCGCTTTCGATGCCTACGACAGCGATTCCGGCATCAGACATGGCGAGCAGATCAATGCCTAATCCGCAGGTGAGGTCGGCGGCGGAGCGCACCCCCAGCGCCGCTAATCGGCGGGCCCGGTACTGCGCGACTCCGGGATGACTTGCTTGCGCCAAGCCATCGGTGGTCCACAACACTTCCCAGGCACGATTCCCGAAACGAGGTTCGGCTTGTGCAGCCAGGTGCGCTTGGCGGCTGGCGGCCTGCAAAAGCTCCGGATCGGCGTGTGGAAATTGTTTGGCGAGCACGGAACGCGCGTGGAGTGGATCAAGTCCACGCGCGGCTGCCACGAGGGCCGCACCAAACTCGGTGTCCAACTGCTCGATGATCCCGTGCGCACTCACCTCTCGACGGTATGCCATGCCAAGCGCCACGACGACCAAACGCACTCGGGGCGACCGAAAACGCCCGGTACGGTCGAACGCGCTCGGGAGGACCGAAGCCGCCCACAAGGACCGAAACTCCGTCCCTGACGACCCGCACCTCTCATGGCGTTGCCGAATGACGACACGGATTCCTGCCCACCTCTGGCACTCCTGGCAAGTGAGTGCTAACGTTGCGCTTAGCACTCACGCAATGCGAGTGCTAGCGCTTCGATCACCGCACCGCGACGACGGAGACGACGCGCGTCCAGACAACCCCAATGTCCCACTATGGAGGTCAGACCGTGACGGTCGCCATCAAGCCGCTTGAGGACCGCATCCTCGTGCAACCGCTCGACGCCGAACAGAAGACACAGTCGGGACTCGTGATCCCCGACACCGCCAAGGAGAAGCCACAGGAGGGCAAGGTGCTCGCCGTGGGCCCCGGCCGCTTTGTGGAAAATAGTGACAAGCGCGTGCCGCTCGACGTGGCCGTCGGCGATGTCGTTGTGTTCTCGAAGTACGGCGGCACCGAAATCAAGTACCAGGGCGAGGAATACCTCATCCTTTCGACCCGCGACGTGCTCGCGGTCGTCGAGAAGTAATCCCGCCACGTGCAACGCCCCGGATTCGCCATCGGCTCCGGGGCGTTGTGCGGTTCCCACGCTCCCACGCTTTCCCACTAGTCGTCACGAAAGAGCTCATACATGCCCAAGATTTTAGAATTTGACGATGACGCCCGGCGTTCCCTGGAACGCGGCGTCAACGCCCTCGCCGACACCGTTCGCGTCACCCTGGGGCCGAAAGGTCGCAACGTGGTGCTGGACAAGGCGTGGGGCGCCCCCACCATCACCAACGACGGCGTCACCATCGCGCGCGACATCGAACTCGAGGACCCCTACGAGAACCTCGGTGCGCAATTGGTCAAAGAAGTTGCCACCAAGACCAACGACGTCGCCGGCGACGGCACTACCCCCGCCACGGTGCTCGCGCAGGCCATGGTCCGCGAAGGCCTCAAGGTGGTCACGGCCGGCGCGGCTCCGATGGGAGTCAAGCGCGGTATGGACGCGGCCGTTGAAGCCGTCAACGCCGAATTGCGCAACGTCGCCCGGCCGATCTCCGGCCACGACGAAATCGCCCAAGTCGCCACCATCTCCAGCCAAGACGCCACCATCGGTGACGTGATCGCTGAGGCCTTCGACAAGGTCGGTGCCGAAGGCGTCATCACGGTGGAAGAGTCCAACACCACCGGCGTCGACCTCGAATACACCGAGGGCATGCAGTTCGACAAGGGCTACTTCTCGCCCTACTTCGTCACAGACGCGGACCGCATGGAAGCTGTGATGGAAGACCCGTTCATCCTGCTCGTGCAGGGCAAGATTTCGGCCATCGCCGATCTGCTGCCGGTGCTGGAAAAGGTGGCGCAGGCCGGCAAGACGCTGTTCATCGTCGCCGAGGATGTCGATGGCGAGGCGCTGAGCACACTGGTAGTGAACAAGATGCGGGGCATCTTCACCTCCTGCGCGGTCAAGGCCCCGGCATTCGGCGACCGTCGCCAAGCCATCCTGGCCGACATCGCCATCCTCACCGGCGCGACCGTGGTGAGCGAGGAAATCGGTCTGAAGCTCGACCAGGTCACGCTCGACGACCTCGGCTCGGCCCGTCGCATCGTGGTGACCAAGGACGACACCACGATCGTGGACGGCGCCGGTGAGCAGGCGGCAGTGGACGACCGGGTGGAGCAAATCCGGGCGGAGATCGAGCGCAGCGATTCGGACTGGGACCGCGAGAAGCTCTCCGAGCGTTTGGCGAAGTTGTCCGGCGGCGTATGCGTGATCAAAGTCGGCGGCTACACCGAGGTCGAACAAAAAGAACGCAAGCACCGGATCGAGGACGCAGTCTCCTCTACCCGCGCAGCCATCGAAGAAGGCATCGTCGCGGGTGGCGGTGCCGCCCTCGTGCACGCGGCCGCGGTGCTCGATGACGATCTCGGCCGCACCGGCGACGAGCAGATCGGCGTCAAGGTGGTACGCGACGCGATTGTCGAACCGCTGCGCTGGATCGCCGAGAATGCCGGTGTGCACGGCTATGTGGTGGTGTCCAAGGTGGCAGAACTCGGCGTGCGGGAAGGCTACGACGCCCGTGCCGATGAGTACACCGACCTCGTGACGGCCGGCGTGATTGACCCTGTGAAGGTCACGCGTGCGGCCACGGAGAACGCCGCGTCGATCGCCGGCATGCTGCTCACCACTGACGTGCTCGTGGTGGAGAAGCCGGAAGAGGACGAAGAGGACGAAGCACACGGACACTCCCACCACCATGGGCATGTCCACTGACGGTGGGAGTATCCGAAGTGTGATCTGAACGCGAAGAGCGGCTGGGCCTCAAAGGGCTCAGCCGCTCTTCGCATGCCATGGGCATGCGTGAAATTGGTGTGATGCGTCCTGCAGCGGATGCTAGACCGCAGGCACGAGCCTTCGCCGGGCCGCAATGGCGCGGGACCTCTCCTCTTCGCTCATGCCGCCCCACACGCCGTACGGCTCCCGCACTGCGAGCGCATGTTCCGCGCACTCCCGGCGCACCGGACACGAGGCACAAATGAGCTTGGCGGCACGTTCGCGCTGTTCGCGCACCGAGCCGCGCTCCCCTTCGGGATGGAAGAAGAGATTTGGATCCTCACCGCGACAGGCAGCGAAGAGTTGCCAATCCCAGTGGTCTGCATTCGGACCTGGTAACCGCGATACATCAGCCATGATGACCTCCTGAGCAGACTCTAGCAATCGTTGCAGAGATTGTGCAAGGAGTAAAAGTGAATAATCTGTGACGAACGAGTACGGAATACGCTGCGGATCGTCCCCAATTGTGTGCGCACGGGGTGTCGAGTGGCGGAAACCCGGTGATCCGCCACACTTGGCGACGTGGCAATCCCCGTTGAAGACGACATAGCGACGTATGGCATCGGCCTGTCCGTGGCGGCTGTGGCCAGGCGCTTGGGTGTGTCGCCGTCGACCCTGCGGACCTGGGACCGGCGCTACGGCATCGGACCATCTGATCATCATGACGGTGCACACCGGCGCTACACCCCATTGGACGTGGCTCGTTTGCTGCACATGCAACGACTCGTGCGCTCGGGTGTGCGGGTATCGGATGCTGCGCAAGCGGCCCGCGATTGGCAGCCACTGCACGAACCGGATCCCGGCGTGGCCGACCCGTCTGCTCAGCTGCGTCCTGATGACGACGAAGACGTTGGCCTGCCATCTGCACAGACTCTGGTCCGCGGATTGGGTGCAGCCGCCGGCGCCTTGGACGCGCGCGCCTGCTCGACGCTGATTCAGCGCAGCCTGGATTCGCGCGGCGTGCTCTGGACCTGGGAGGAAGTGCTCCGGCCGGTCTTGGTTTCGATCGGCCGCGTGTGGGCGCGAACTGGGGGTTCGGTGGAGGTAGAGCACTTGCTCACCCACGTGACCACCATGGAGTTGCTGGCTCTCATTGCGCGCCAGTCCCCGCGCAGCACCCGGCCGGTGCTGTTGGCGTGCGCTCCTGCGGAGATGCACTGCCTGCCGCTATATGCGGTGGCGGCCGGATTGGCCGAGCGGGGCATCGAGGCTCGCGTGCTAGGGCCGAATACCCCCTGGGATGCGCTTGCCGCGGCTGTGCGCCGCACCGGCCCCAGTTCGGTGCTGCTCTGGGCTTATCTACCGGTCGGTGACGACGTCGCTACCTTGCAGGTCCCCAAGTTGCGCCCGACCACCAATGTGGTGTGCGCCGGTCCCGGTTGGGGTGCACGCGTGCCCAGTGGTGCAGTTGCTGTCACCGATCTGGCCAGCGCGATCACCCGACTCGCGCATATGGCCTGAGAACCAGCAGGCCCGACAGCCGACGTGTGAACCCGCTGTCCACGTAGCATGATCCCGTGACGGACAGGCGATTGCTGGCAGCCGGCGAGCGCGCCGCCTTCCACGGACGTCCAGCCGACGGAATCGCGCCGTTGCAGAAGTACCTATTCGCTAGTTGGGCTGAGGACCCGGAACGGGGTCGGGCGCAATGGCTGCTTGGAGTGTGCATGTCCTCGGCTGGCCTGTTCGGGTCAGCGGCCACCCAACTGCAACCGTTGCTGGTGCTTCCACCGGAGGCCCCGCCGCGCACCCGTCACATCGGGGGTGCAGCCGCCTGCACACTCGCTTCGATCCACCGCCAAGTGGGCAAGTTTGCCGAAGCCCGCGCCTATGACGACTGGGCGGGAAGTGTCGCGGCGGGCGACCCGCGTGTGGCTTTTGAAGCCATGCTCGGAAGTGCCGCCGACTCCGTGGGTATGGGTGATCGCGAGGGCGCGACCAGCAAAGTCGCGCAGGCACGGGCCATGTGTTCGGAGAACCCAAGTTGGTGGCGAGAACGCATCAGATTGGGCTGGGTGCAGTGCGAAGTTGCCCTGATCCTGGATCGGGCCGCCGAGGCGATTCCGCCGCTGACCCGATCAGTGCAGGAAGCCGAACAAGTCGGCGCGCCTCGGCATGTGGCCAAAAGCCTGCTGTTCCTGGCCGCAGCGATGCAAGCAGTGGCGGATCCGGCTGCCCTATCGGTCATGGGACGAGCCGCGATGTTGGCCGAGTCGCTGGGGGCGTGGCCCTTGGTCTGGGCATCTCGCGGCACCTTGGTGGACTGGTTGCAGGACAGCGACCCAGAGGCCGCCGAACGCTGCCGACTTTCCGCAGAGCATGCCGTGCGCACCATGGCAGCGGATATGCCCGGCGAACTTGCCACGCAGTGGCTGGCGCGGCCCGACGTCAGCAAGTTGCTCCGCTCCTGACGCGGCCAACACACAGCAGAAATGTGCCCGGCGCGGATTCGGGGGTAGGCTCGCAGCAGTAGTCGCGTGGCGTGATCGGTTGCGCGCGGAGGGTAGGGAGAGACGGCATGACGACGATCCTGGTGTGTGACCACAGTGCGGGCGAACGTGAAGCGATCAAACGCACCATCGCCGCAATCGTCGGGGTGGACCGGGTATTGACTGCCACCACCGGTGAGGAAACGCTCACGAAGGTGGAACTTGACCGCCCGGACATCGTGCTGCTCGATGCGCGCATCGCCGGTATGGGAGGGGAAGCCGTCGTGGCCAAGTTGGGGGCTAGCCATCCCAATATTGCAGTTGTGGTGCTCACCACCCCCACCGATCCAGAGATCACCGGCCATGCGGTAGCGGCCGGCGCCCGCGGATATATCGCAAAGAACGCCGGGCAGGAGGAGTTCGCGGCACTGCTCTCGTTGGTCATGGCCGCATCGAAGTCCCCGGAGGTGCATCGCTCGCCGCCGGAAAGCGCCCCCCTGCTCAGTGAACGCGAGGTGCAGGTGCTCCAAGGCATGTCTCGGGGCTTGTCGAACGCCCAGATCGGGGAAGAACTCTTCCTCTCCGAAGACACCATCAAGACCCATGCCCGACGGTTGTTTCGCAAACTCAACGCCCCGGATCGGGCGGCCGCTGTGGCCACCGGGTTCCGCTGGGGTCTGCTGCACTGAGCACTGCGAGTAACCTGAGCCCATGCAGCGCGACGAAGACAAATTTGGACTCCTCGGCCTCACCTACGACGACGTGTTGCTGCTGCCAGCAGAGTCAGATGTGATCCCCAGCGACGTCGATACCGGCACCCGACTCACCCGGAACATCTCGGTCCACGTGCCGCTGGTGTCCAGCGCCATGGACACCGTGACCGAAGCGCGGATGGCCGTGGCGATGGCTCGGGAAGGTGGCGCGGGGGTCTTGCATCGCAACCTGTCGATCGCCGATCAAGCCGCCCAGGTGGACATGGTCAAACGCTCCGAAGCCGGGATGGTTTCAGACCCAATCACCTGCGCCCCGACCGACACCTTGGCCCAGGTGGACTATCTGTGTGGGCGGTTCCGGATCAGCGGGGTGCCGGTGGTGGACGACTCCGGTGTGCTGCTGGGAATCGTCACCAACCGCGACATGCGCTTCGAAGACGACATGAGCCAGCTGGTGCGCGACGTCATGACGCCGATGCCGCTGGTGACCGCGCCCATCGGAATCGCCCCCGAAGCGGCCTTGGAGTTACTGCGCGCCCACAAGATCGAAAAGTTGCCGCTGGTGGATGCCGACGGCCGGCTGCGCGGGTTGATCACAGTGAAGGACTTTGTGAAGCGGGACCAATTTCCGCACGCCACCAAGGACTCTGACGGCCGACTGATCGTCGGGGCAGCCGTCGGGGTGGGTGAAGATGCCTTCGAACGCGGCATGGCACTCGTGGATGTCGGCGTGGACTTTCTGGTGGTGGACACCGCCCACGGTCACTCCACGGCGGTGTTGGAGACGGTCGCGCGCTTCAAGAATGCGACCCGCGTCGATGTGGTTGGCGGCAACGTGGCCACGCGCGCCGGTGCCCAAGCCTTGATCGATGCTGGTGCCGATGGTGTGAAAGTGGGTGTGGGGCCTGGTTCGATCTGCACCACTCGCGTGGTGGCCGGGGTGGGGGTGCCCCAGGTGACGGCGATTCACGAAGCGTCCAAAGCCGCGACTCCGGCCGGGGTGCCGGTGATCGGGGACGGCGGTTTGCAGTACAGCGGTGACATCGCCAAGGCGATCGTGGCGGGGGCGGATTCGGTGATGCTCGGATCGCTGCTCGCCGGCTGCGATGAAGCCCCGGGTGAGATCGTGTTCGTCAACGGCAAGCAGTACAAGCAGTACCGCGGGATGGGGTCGCTGGCGGCGATGCAGACCCGCGGCGAGGCCCGGTCCTACTCCAAAGACCGTTACTTCCAAGACGATGTGCTCAGCGACGACAAGCTCGTGCCCGAAGGCATCGAGGGTCAGGTCCCGTATCGGGGTCGGCTGGCGGTGGTGGCGCACCAACTCGTGGGTGGTTTGCGCGCGTCCATGGGATACGCCGGCGCGCACAGCGTGGCGGAGTTGAAAGACAACGGGCAGTTTGTCCGCATCACTGCTGCTGGATTGCGCGAGAGTCACCCGCACGACATCCAAATGACTGTGGAGGCGCCGAACTATCGTGGTCGCTGACGTCCTGCTGGGCTCCGGCCTGGGTAGGCTGCACATGTGACCGACGTGGATCTGGGGCGGAGCAAGCGCGCCCGTGTGGCCTATTCCTTCGACGATATTGCCGTGGCGCCGAGTCGCCGCACTCGAGATCCGCGGGAGTGTGCGGTGTCCTGGCGGCTGGACGCCTACCCGTTCGACCTACCCGTGATGGCCGCTCCCACCGATTCGGTGGTCTCGCCCACGTCGGCGGCGCAGATCGGCGCGCTCGGCGCCCTGCCGGTGCTCAACCTGGAGGGACTCTGGACGCGTTACGAGCAACCCGAAGCCGCGTTGGCCGAGATCGCGAAGATGCCGCTGACGGCTGCTACCCCGATGTTGCAGGAGCTCTATGCCGCACCCATCCGGGCGGACTTGATCACTGCGCGGATTGCCGAACTGCGTGCATTGGGCATCACGGTGGCCGGCGCGCTCTCGCCGCAGCGCACCGAAGAACACATCGAGTCGGTGATGAACGCCGGTGTGGACATCTTTGTGATTCGGGGCACCACGGTGAGTGCCGAGCATGTGTCTAGCCGTAGCCACGCGCTGAACCTCAAGAAGTTCATCTACGATCTCGACGTTCCTGTGGTGGTGGGTGGGGTTGCGACCTATTCGGCCGCGCTGCATTTGATGCGCGCCGGGGCGGCCGGTGTGCTGGTGGGTTTCGGTGGGGGTGCGGCGCACACTACCCACCAAGTGCTGGGGGTGCGGGTGCCGATGGCCACCGCAGTTGCCGATGTGGCCGCAGCTCGGTCGGACTATCTCGACGAGTCCGGCGGCCGTTATGTGCACGTGATTGCCGACGGGTCGATCGGTCGCACCGGCGATGTGGTCAAGGCCATCGCCTGCGGTGCGGATGCGGTGATGCTCGGTAGCATCCTGGCGCGGGCGGAAGAAGCCCCCGGTCAGGGTCGCCACTGGGGTATGGAAGCGGTGCACGAATCGTTGCCCCGCGGTGAAGTCGTGGAATTGGGCACGGTGGGTTCGCTGCAAGATATCCTCGTGGGGCCGTCCACGGTCAGTGCCGGTTACATGAATGTAGCTGGCGCGCTTCGGCGAGCAGTGGCCACATGTGGCTACGCCGACATCAAAGAGTTCCAGCGCGTGGACGTGGTGATCCGCAACTAGGGGTGGTGATCCGTGGCCAGGAGTCTGGGTCAGCAACACTGTTGCGCTGCCCGGTGGTGTCGCGCAGTGCGTGCCGGCTTTCTCGCAAGGCCACGATGATGCTGCGAGCAGGGCATCCTGCGGCCTTGACATCCCAGCGCGGGACTGCGCGCGACAAGCGCACTGCCGACTCACGCTGCAAGCCGCGGCTGGCTCACTTGTGTGTCGGAGGGGTTTGTTAGCGTGCCGAACGTGAACATTTCCAGAGTGCGAGCGCTGCTTATCGCCCTCGCCGGTGCGGCCCTCCTGGCCGGCTGTGCGACCAGCGATGCGCAGCTGTCGCCGCAAAGTAGCGCCCAGGATGCCGCTACTTCCGCGTCGGCGTCCCCCAGCCCGACGTACCCGGTGTCCTCGGACTGGGTCATCGACCCGTCTGCGGAAGCCACTGATCAGCAAGTGGCCGCCTTCAGCGGGGCCAGTAGCGTGGCGCCCGGCGACGAGCTCGACGTGTACATCTCAGCAGCGGGCAGTGCTGAGGTGTCGGTCTACCGCTTAGGGCCTTACGAAGGCAAGGGTGCGGTCCAGGTGTTGGCCCCCACCCCTGTCAACACTGCCTTGCAAACAGCGGTGGCCAGTGATCCCACTACCAAGGCCACAAGTGCGCCCTGGGATGTGAGCACCACACTGCAAACGGACCAGTGGCCACCGGGGCTCTATTTCCTGCATGTGAGTTCTGGCGGGGTGGCCCGCAACGTGCCTTTTGTCGTGCGCGATACCGACCTCGCCGGCAAGGTGGTGTTCGTCGCCGGCGACACCACATGGCAGGCGTACAACTCATGGGGCGGAAAGAGTCTGTACAAGGGCGCCAACGGGTTTGCGGACCGCTCCTATGCGGTGAGCTTCGATCGGCCGTACTCCTCTGCGGACTGGCAGATTTGGTATGACTTCGACGTCTCTGTCATCAGCGCATTGCAGGAGACCTCGGCACCCATCGGCTATACCTCGGTTACGGCGATCACTGCCGATCCGGACAGTTTGGACGGCGCCGCTGGGGTCATCAGCAACGGCCACGACGAGTACTGGCCGTTGCCGTATCGGGATGCCCTGGTGCAAGCCCGCGACGCTGGGACCAACTTGGCGTTCCTCGGGGCCAATGCGGGATATTGGCGGGTGCGCCTGGAAGACACCGCCACCGGTCCGGATCGGCTGATGGTGGGTTACAAGAGCGCCGCGCTGGATCCTGTTTCTGGTGCCCGCGATACCACGGCGCGCTATCGGGACAATCCGCAGCCACTGCCGGAAACCACCGTGGTCGGTCAACTCTATGACTGTTATCCGTCCGCCGGCGATGTGACGATCACCCAACCGGATTTCTTCCTGTTCGCGGGCACCGGAGTGCAAAAGGGCACGGACATCCCAGGCTTGGTCGGAAACGAAAGCGACCGAGCCTATGCCACCGCTGATACGCCGCGTCCGATCCAGGTGCCGGCGGTGTCGACGGCCACATGCAAAGACACCACCACCTACTCCACGATGGTCTACTACACAGTGCCCTCAGGTGCCGGCGTGTTCTCCACCGGCACCATGAACTGGGGTCGAGCGATGTCCGGTCCCACCGAGTCCTTTGGGCTCACCCAGGCCACCACCGATTTCACCCGGACAGTCACTCGCACCTTGGCCGAAAACATGGCGGCAGGGCCGATGGGGAAGGCGCATCCGGCGCAAGATGACTATTCCGTGATCGCTGCACTACCCAACGTAAACAACGCGGGTTGATTGCGGGGCACATATGACGCCCGCGTCAACTTGCCCTACTCTTGGCAAATGTCGATCGATGCAGGCGTGGCGCCGTCCACCGCGACTCCGCTCGCCGACGAGGTGATGACGCCGGATCTGATCCGACTGCTGACGTCCCGTGTGACGTCTGCGGGCCGCCACGGCCACACCCGTGGGGTGGCGCCGTTCGATGGCTCGCTCCTGCCGCCGCTTCCGATCTCCGATGTCGAAGATGTGGACGTTGCTTTCCGCATCGCCCGCCGCCACGCCCCGATCTGGGCGGCGACCTCGCTGGCGCACCGAGCCCGGGTGTTGCTGCGGTTTCACGATCTGGTGTACCAGCGCCGAGCCCAAGGCCTGGACATCGTGCAACTCGAGACCGGCAAGGCCCGCGCGTCGGCCGCTGAAGAACTCGCCGATGTCCTGATCACCACGCGCTACTACGCGCGTACCGGGGAGAGAGTGCTGGCATCCGAACGTCGGCGCGGCGCGATTCCGCTGCTGACCACCACTCGGGTGCAGCACTATCCGATCGGCGTCGTCGGGGTCATCGCGCCGTGGAACTACCCGCTGACGCTCGCTGTGACGGACGCCCTCGCGGCGATCATGGCTGGCAACACGGTGGTGCTCAAGCCGGATACCCAGACCATGTTCACAGCGCTGTGGGTGGTGGAGCAACTGCATCAAGCGGGCTTGCCCGAAGGGGTCATGACCGTGGTGAACGGGGAAGGGCCCGAGGTGGGGCCGATGGTCGTCGACCGCGCCGACTATGTGATGTTCACCGGTTCCACTGCTGTTGGTCGGCAAGTCGCGGCGCGCTGCGGTGAGCGGCTGATCAGTTGTTCTATGGAACTCGGTGGCAAGAACGCGATGATCGTCTGTCCGGACATCAACGTCGATCGGGCGGCGGGGATCGCGGTGGCGTCGAGTTTCAGCAATGCCGGTCAACTGTGCATCTCCATGGAGCGGATTTACATCCACACCGACATCTACGACGACTTCGTGCGGGCACTCGTGCGACGGACCGACGGGTTGGTGATGGCCGCAGGCGTGGGCTGGGGTGCCGATGTGGGGTCGCTGATTTCGGCCCGGCAACTCGCGCGCGTCTCCGAGCACGTCGATGATGCCGTGGCGCAGGGCGCGCGCGTGCTCGCCGGCGGTCGGGCCCGCCCGGACATCGGGCCTTTCTTCTACGAGCCCACCATTCTGGCGGACGTCACCGACGAGATGATCTTGTGCTTCACCGAGACCTTCGGTCCTGTGGTGAGCCTCTACCGGGTCGATTCCATTGACGAAGCCATCGAGCGAGCAAACGAAACCGAGTACGGCTTGAACGCCGCAGTGCTGACCGGATCCACCCGAACGGGTCGCGCCATCGCCGATCGTCTGCACTCCGGCACGGTCAACATCAACGAGGGCTATGGGGCGGCCTGGGCGAGCGTGGATGCGCCGATGGGTGGCTTCCGAGCTTCCGGGCTGGGACGACGCCATGGCCGCGAGGGTTTGTTGAAGTACACCGAAACCAAGAATATTGCGGTGCAGCGGATTCAAGGATTCTCCCGCCCGACGCAAGTGTCGGACCGGGTCTGGGGCGATGGCCTCATCAAAGCAGTGGCGTTGATGAAGCGCCTCGGAATGAAGTAGGAGGCACACATGGCCACAAACGTCGAGCACTATGACGTCGTCATCATCGGATCGGGATTCGGCGGTTCGGTCTCAGCGCTGCGGCTCACCGAGAAAGGCTACCGCGTGGCCGTGCTGGAGGCCGGGCGTCGCTTCACTGATGCGGACTTCCCCAAAACGTCCTGGCGGTTGCGCCGGTTCCTCTGGGCACCGGCGCTCGGGCTGACCGGCATTCAGCGCATCCACCTGCTCAATAACGTGATGGTGCTGGCCGGTGCCGGCGTGGGCGGCGGCTCCTTGGTGTACGCCAACACGTTGTATGTACCGCCGCCGGCGTTCTTCGCCGACCGGCAGTGGGCGCACATCACCGATTGGGCCAAAGAACTCGCCCCGTTCTACGACCAGGCGCAACGGATGCTCGGAGTGGTGACCAACCCTTCGATGACCCCAGCTGACTTAGTGATGAAGCATGTGGCGGACGAGATGGGTGTGGGTGACACCTTCCGCATGACCCCAGTCGGGGTCTTCTTCGGCGCTGGCGGCGGCGAAGTCGCGCCCGATCCGTACTTCGGCGGTGTCGGGCCAGCGCGGACCGGATGCATCGAATGTGGCGAGTGCATGACCGGGTGCCGACACAATGCGAAGAACACTCTGCCGAAAAACTACCTAGGTCTGGCTGAACAGGCCGGCGCGGAAGTCTTCCCCCTGACCATGGTGACTTCCGTGCGACCCTCGGCCGCAAATGGACCTTGGCGGATCGAGACCAAGCGCACCGGTCGCCCCGGGGGGCGGCGAGTGTTCAGCGCTGACCAGGTGATCGTGGCCGCCGGCACCTACGGCAGTCAAAAGTTGTTGCACCGGATGAAAGCCACCGGCACTCTGCCGAAGCTCTCGCCCCGGTTGGGCTACCTGTCCCGGACCAACTCCGAGTCGCTGCTCGGGGCCATCGGCAAGGAGGCCGATCTCGATTTCAGCCGCGGTGTGGCGATCACGTCGAGTTTCTACCCCGAGCCGCAGACCCATATCGAGCCCTGCCGCTACGGCAAAGGCTCCAACTCGATGGGCATGCTGCAGACGGTGCTCACCGAAGAGGAACCAGGTGTGCCGAGGTGGCGTACCTGGCTGAAAGAGATGGTCAAGCAGCGCAAAAACGTGCCCGCGCTGATGAATGTGCACAAGTGGTCCGAGCGCAGCGTGATCGCGTTGGTGATGCAGAGCCTGGACAATTCGGTGAAGGTGTCACCCAAGAAGGGACTGCTTGGCCGCATCAAACTCACCAGTCGCCAGGGCGAGGGCGAGCCCAACCCGTCCTACATCCCGATTGCTAATCACGCTGTGAAGTTGCTGGCCAAACGAGTGGGCGGGATTCCCGGCGGCAACGTCGGTGAGCCGCTGAATGCGCCGATGACGGCGCATTTCGTGGGTGGTGCAGCGATTTCGGACACCCCGGAGAAGGGAGTGATTGACCCCTATCACCGCGTGTTCGGCTACCCCACTATGCACGTTGTCGATGGCACGGCGATCTCTGCCAACTTGGGTGTGAATCCCTCGCTGACCATCACTGCGCAGGCGGAGCGCGCGATGTCGATGTGGCCCAACAAGGGTGAAGCGGACCCCCGGCCGGAGCAGGGCGTGGGGTACGAGCCGGTGGTGCCGGTGCTGCCGGTGGCGCCCGTGGTGCCCCCTGGTGCGCAGGGCGA
>CAZVKB010000075.1:0-10304 GCA_964627505.1 uncultured Actinomycetes bacterium
GGTGCAAGTGGTCAATGGCCGCTACTCGGCAATCCAGCCGTACACCGTGAGCGTGGCGCCGGCAAACTGACCACACGCGGCGTCCGGGACGGCCGCCAACACCGGCCACTGAATCATGCTGTGTGCGCGGAGCATGGTGGCGAGGGAGCGGAGTAGTTGCGCACCATCATTACAGGTCGCGCGGTCGACTCTTATCTTCGTACATCTGCTGATCTGCACGGGCCATCACTGCGTCGAAGTCCGCGCCGACCGGCCAAGTGGCGAGGCCGAAGGACCACCGTGTTGTGGTCTGCGTCCGAAGGCGTGCCAGCAATCCGTGGGCGTCATTAAGCGTCGTCGCGGGCAGAATCAGCATGAACTCATCCCCGCCGGTGCGCGCG
Organism: uncultured Actinomycetes bacterium; assembly: GCA_964627505.1. Taxonomy (GTDB): domain Bacteria; phylum Actinomycetota; class Actinomycetes; order S36-B12; family UBA10799; genus JACJWR01. Next base: position 381 of record CAZVKB010000075.1, read on the forward strand.
ACAATGTCGTCGGCTCGTAGATTCGCCTGGATCACGGCGCCGAAATCACGTAACACCTGATCGCCGTAGAGGTGCCCGTGGGTGTCGTTGATGGACTTGAAATCGTCCAGATCGATCACCACCATCACGCCGGATTGGCTCGCTCCACCCAAGGCGGGTTTTCCGTCGAGGCGGGCGGAAAGCCCGATTCGGTTCAGCACACCAGTGAGCGGATCGACCGTAGCGAGTGTCCCAAGGTGGTTGACGATGTAACTGAGCAGGAGCACGATCGCGCCGCAGATCGACATCGAGACCAACCAGAGCACCAACAAGACCGGCAGATCGCCACGGACATAGAGCACGGCGAGAAAGGACACCGCGATCATTGCGAAGTACATCAAGGCATATCTTCGCGAGGTCCAATACGCCGCGTACATACAGATCAACACATACGAATACGCAAAGACCGCTGGACCCAGGGTGGTGAGGGAATCGTAGATATCCCAGGCGTTGAGTCCGATGCTCACAACGATCACCAGGTGCAACAGCCAACCCGGTGTCCGGTAGGCCAAGAGCAACAGCAGGAAAGCGGCTCCGAGCATGATCACACTGGTGGTTGTGGTGGCAAGACTGGGCGGCTTGTTGTTGCCGGGAAAGAGAATGGCGAAAAGCATGTTTCCGCCCGCAAGGGCGGTGAAGACGATCAGCGTCCACACCGGACCCGGGTAGCGTCCGATCCGCATGCCGAGCGGCGACGCTATGTGCGCCACGTTGAAGTTGCCCGAGTTGCGTCCTCCCACGGCACGACGATAACTGCTGTCGGTGGAGGATCCCAAATTGACGAAGACAATCCGGTCGCTGACCTGCCATACCCGCCGCCATCCGCGGAGATCCGTCACAGCGTGCTGGACAGAATCAGTAGCAATGCAGCGACAAAGCCCACGACTTCCATCAGGGCAACGCGCCTTGCGGCGCTGTGGCGACGCGAGCAGATTCCGCGGCCGATGCGGGTTGTCCCCGCAACTGAGGTTGCGTGAGGGGTCGCTATCCCAGCATCAGGTGCGCCGGATTGAGGCGGATGTCGATGGGCGCATCGAGTGTGACTGAATTGTCTCCGGTGACGTGGGTGGTCTGGCGGTACCCCGTGCCGTCCAGAGTGAGTGTGGTGATCGACGGCACTGTGGGGTCAGCCAGCCAGTAGTGGGAAATACCCGCCTGTGCGTAGATGTCCCGCTTGCGACCTTTGTCGATCCATGAGGATGACGGCGATTGCACCTCGACCACCAAAAGCGGGACCACGTGCAAATCTCGGCCGGAAAACGCTGCCCTTGGTGCTAGTAAGAGGTCGGGTTCCACAACATTGCCGTTGAGGTCCAAGTCGAATGGTGCCAATACGACGGCGTACTCACTGCCATGGAAGGCCTCGCGCAAGGCTGCATGCAAGCCCCCCACCAAAAATTGGTGGGGGAAGCCGGGTGACGGCGTCATGATGATGGCCCCATCGATGAGTTCGTGGCGTAGACCATCGTCCGGCAGTGCGTCGAGATCGGCTCGCGTGAGAGTGGTCGCCATGACGGTCATGATGTTCCCCTTCCGTGCATGCCGCAAGCATGTCGGAATCACAGATGTGAGTGTCGAAAGTTGTCCACAACACTGTCGACATGCGCGAGCACCTCGACAGCATCCATCGTGGCAATCGCGGAGCACTCTGCACGCACCCGCGCGTGGCTACGACACCGTGAGCACTACACGTCCTTTGGCCGTGCCGGAGGTGAGGTGGTCCATCGCAGGTACCACGTGTTCGAGGGGGAATGTCTGATCATCGACGACTGGCCGAATCTTGCGGTTGGCCAGGAGTTCGGTGATGGTCGCGAGATTTTCGGCCCGGGGCGGTCCCGAGCGAATCGGCGGAATCTGCTTGACCACCGGCGAGATCGCGAGCAGCGGAAACATCCGCGTGAGGCTCCCGAACACTCGATGTCCGGACTGTCCGTACTGGTCATGGCCGATGAGCACGAAGGTGCCGTCTGGTTGCAATGCATGACGCACCTGCCGAAATGGCATCTGGGAAACAATGTCGAACACGACGTCATAGCGAACACCGCCCAGGGTGAAGTCCTGCTGGGTGTAGTCGATCACCGTGTCTGCTCCCAGGCCACGCAGCAAGTCGAGTTTGGCGGGTGCATCTACGGCTGTCACCTGCGCGCCGAAAGCTTGAGCCAATTGGACCGCCCAGACACCTACCGCGCCGCCGGCGCCGTTTACCAGGACACGCTGTCCGGCTCGCACTTGCCCGGAATCGCGCAGGTTGGTCAAGGCGATCATCGCAGCCGTGGGGACGGCCGCGGCTTCCTCGAAAGAGAGGTGGTCGGGAAACTTCATGAGTAGGCCTTCGTTCACAGCGACGAACTCCGCAAACGCCCCGCCGTTGGTCCACAGGTTCGCTCCACGCGTGATCTCGCCATACACGCGATCACCGACCACGAACCGGTGCGTGCCCGGTCCGACCGCCACCACCTCGCCGGCGAGATCCGTGCCCGGAATGCGCTGCTTGGGGCTGCGCACACCCGACCCCATCATGCGCATGACGTAGGGGATTCCTTGCACCGCGTGCCAAACATCGGCGTGCACTGAGGTGGCGCGAACGGCCACCAGCACCTGTCCGGGGCCGACTATTGGCGTGGGGATCTCGCGCAAGGCGAGTACATCCGCATATGGACCGTAACGCTGCTGGACGATTGCTCGCATGGCTGCATCCTTCCTTGGAGCGTCGTGGAGTCTAGGCCGCGGCTGTCAGCACCACTTTGCCACTGGGATGGCCATACCTGACGTGGTTGACGGCGTCGGCAGCCTGCTCCAGTGGGAACTCGGAGTCGATCACTGGCCGCACCGCACCGGCGTCGATGAGGTCACGAAGTTCGTCGAGGTCGGCAGCGGTCTCCTTTGTCATCAGTGTGGTGAGCCGTTGCCGCACGAAGATGTTGCGGGCGGCGGCACCTGCCATCGCGCCGAGCGGACCGAACCAGCGGCTGCCGTCACCCATGGATTGCACGAGTGTTCCGCGCGGCGTGAGCGCTCGGCGAAGTGTGCCCGCTGAATAGGTGCCGCCGAGTTGCAGGATCAGGTCGTAGTGCGTGTCACTGTTGGCCGGTGACTGGACCGTGTAGTCGATCACATGTTCCGCGCCCAAGCGGCGCACGAGGTTGGTGCGGCCGGTGCTGCACACTCCGGTCACTTCGGCCCCGATGTGCTTGGCCAGTTGCACGGCGAATGTGCCAACACCGCCGGAAGCGCCGAGGATCAGCACGTGTTGCCTGGCCTCCAGACCGCCGAGACGTAGACCCTGCTGCGCGGTGATGCCGGCGAGGGGAACTGCGGCGGCCTCGGCAAAGGTGAGTGCGGAGGGCTTGCAGGCGGTGCTGGCCGCCGGGGCGGCGACGTGTTCGGCAAAGGCGCCGTTGGCATAGCCGTAGACCTCGTCCCCGACACCGAGGTTGGTGACGGCGCCCCCCACCTGTTCGATCACGCCGGCGAAGTCCGTGCCGATCACCCGCCGGGGTGCCCGCACACCACCCAGCGCGGGACGCATCAGCAGGGGTTCGCCGTAGACGAGGTGCCAGTCGGCGGGGTTCACCGAGCAGGCATGGGTGCGGACGAGCACATGGTCGTCGGCGAGGTCCGGAACTGGCGCATCATCGATGAGGCGTAACACTTTTGCTGGCTCGCCGTACCCGTGCTGCTGAATGGCCTTCATTGTCTTGCTCCTCGGCTGTCGTACGGTGTACGGTAGACGTACGTTGTACGAAAGTCAAGTGTTTGGAGGAGACGTGGCAATAGATCAGCTCGGGGCCGAAGCATCCCGACGAGGAGCCTCACGCTCGCGCGATACGGCCCGCATCCCACTCACTCGCGAACGTGTGCTGCTAGCCGCCGTCGCGCTGGCAGACCGCGAGGGCATCGCGGCGCTGACCATGCGACGACTTGCAGCCGAAGTGGGCTACGAGGTGATGTCGCTCTACCACCATGTGGCGAACAAGGGCGATCTGCTCGACGGCATGGTCGAGTTGGTGGCCGCGGAGATTAATGTGCCGGAGCCGGACGCGCCCTGGCGGGAGGCACTACAGCAGTCGGCCGTGGACATGCATGCCGCGCTCGTGCGGCACCCGTGGGCGGTATCCATGTGGTTCAGCCAAATTGCTGGGCCGGTTCGGATGCGGCTGATGGAGGCGCAACTCGGGGCGCTGGCTCGTTCGGGCATCGATCCGGACCTGGCACATGTGGGATTCCACGCTCTGCTCAATCATGTGCTCGGTTACGCGCTGCAGGAGCAGACGTTTGTGGTCGATGGAGATGCCCAGGAGTTGGTCGAACAGTACATGGGCGCTTTGTCGCCGACCGAATTTCCTCACCTCATCGCCCATCTGCAGATTCACGTTGACGAGGCGGAGCCTGCAGACGACTTCAACTTTGTGCTCGACCTGATACTGGACCGTCTGGAAGTTGGGGTCTGAGCAACAGGAGAGGTTGACGCATGCGTCAGCGCGGCACGAGCGCTTGCTGTCGATGTTGGACGGGAAGCGAACTCGAGCACGACTGGTGGCCTCTCGCGGACTCTTGTTTAGCACGAAGCTCATGCGCATCTAGTTCCCAATCCGCCTGTGGATATCCATTTTGCGTGGGCTCGGAGTCGTCGTACGATCGGCTTATGTCTACGGAATATGTTTCTCTTGAAGACCTGCCTTGGGCAGATGAGCAGGTGATTCGCGCCCACGCGGCTGAGTTGATCGCGATGGCCGAGCGGCTGGGTCTGGCCAATGTCCGCTACGCATCCGACAACCGTGTTGTGGTTACTCGCACCGACAAGGTGGCACCCTTGGGTATCCACCGGTTGGCGGAGGAGGCCAGTTTCACTTTCGGCCACCGCATTCGCGTGTACTCCGATGCGGTACTCGCCAACCCGGGTGTCAGTCCGGATCTTGTTGCCGCAACGCCGCTGTGAGGATTAATCGTGGGGAGGGAATTGACACGCAGTGAACTGCTCTTCGAGGCATCTGATGCCGCTGCCCGGTTGCGTAAGGTCAGTTTGCGCGGCGACACGCACCGCTATACGGACGACGAAGTGTTCCGCTCGGCCGTGGCATTCCTGTGGCTTCGGTACGCGGAGCCTCTGTGTCAACTGGTGATCCGGCGACTTGTTGGCGACGCGGCGCGTCGAGCGTGGGACGGCATGTGCGACATTCGGAACATGTTGGCGCACGAACGAAATCAGAACATCGACTTCGCCGCGCTTTGGGACGAACTCCCCACAACCCTGAATCTGACTGAGGCCCCGCTCGATCGACTCCTCGCAGATTCGTAGCCGTTGCGGCAACCCATTCTTGGGTGGGAGAGTTTGGTCGCGATCGCGGAACCATTCCCCTCACACTGGTCTGACGGAAAACGGCCGAGCAGATTGTCATGGCCGAACGGCAGGTTCTGACCGTCCTGCTTTTCGCTCCGCACCAGGGCTAGTCTGAAATCTATGTGTTTGGCGTGGTCTCAGCGCGCAGAAGTTGCTGTGTGCCAGGCGTCTCGCGGCGACGACCGACGACCCGCGGCCACCCTCGACTCGCCTGCACTTCTGGCACGTCTGCATCAAGACCTGCTCACCAACCCCGCCACCGAACTCGCGCTCACCCGGGCTCGGCGTCAGTTGTGCCTGGATCTACCGGCAGCACCGACCCCGCTGGCTGCCGCGATCACTGCCCAAGGATCTCTCAACGAGTACGTGTGGTCGGTTACCGAGGAAGAGTCCGCTGCCCTAGCGTCGGCACCCGCGTGGGTGCGGGCTATGTACGGACCAACCCTGGCCGACCCCGAACTGCTGCAGCGTGCGCAGCGGATCCCGGCCCTCACCGAGGTAGCAGCCGGTACGTCTACCGCAGTCCGGCAGATGTACGAGGAGAACCCCTACCCGCGGTGGCACCGACTCAGCCACCGCACACCGCATTCGCTGGACCAGAGCCTGCATGAGCTGACCATGGGTGAGTTCGACCCACCTGATTTCCTCAGGCAGCCAAGATTACTCGTGGCGGGTTGCGGCACCGGACGCGAAATGCTGACCGCTGCGACAGCGTGGCGCCCTGCCAACGTCACTGGATTTGATCTCTCGCGCGTCAGCCTGGCCTATGCCCAACAGATGGCGGAGCAACTCGGCGTCGAGGTCGACCTCTACCAGGCGGATCTGCTTGAACTTGGCGATTGGGATCGCCAATTCGATGCCATCGTGTGCACCGGGGTGCTTCATCACCTCGACGACCCAGTGTCGGGGTGGTGTGCCCTGGTGCAGTTGCTGCGACCCGGTGGAGTGATGCTGGTCGGGCTCTACAGCAGGCAGGCCCGTGCGGGTATCAGGGTTGCTCAGGCCGACGTGCGACGCGCCGGTTGGCAGCCCACACCTGTCGGGATCCGGAACGCCCGGACTCAGATCATGGAGTTGCCGCGCGAGCACCCGGGGCGTGATTGCACCCGCCTCGGCGACTTTTACTCCCTCAGCGGATGTCGGGACATGCTCTTCCACGTGCGCGAGCACAACTTCACCCTGCCCGAGGTGGCCGCAGCGCTGGACAAAGTTGGCCTGGAGTTCTGCGGGTTCCAGACTGATAACGACACGATGCGCCGCTACCGCACTCTGTTCGGCTCGCAGCAACACCTGGCGTATTGGGACACACTTGAGCGTCTGTATCCGCACACGTTTTTGGGCATGTACCAGTTCTGGTGCCGTCGACCAGACGTGAAACAACAGGATCCCAGCACCTGCGATCCTGCCGGAAGAGAGGGAGAGAACGATGAGTAGACCTGATCAGCAACGAGCAGTCGTAGCCGAGGTGATCGTCCGCGCCTGGCGCGACGACACCTACCGAGATGCGCTTGTGGTCGACCCCGTAGGCACTCTGCGGGCCGCCGGAGTGGTCCTTCCTGACAATGTGCGTGTGACAGTGCTGGAAGACGTGCCGGGGATTTCCCACGTAGCGATTCCGCGGGAAATGGGAGCACAAGAGTCAGCGAACTTCGTGGCCGAACTTACCCAGATGCTGCCGCTGCCGGACAGCAGTGAGCTCAGGTTGCATCAGAGTGCCCAAGACGAGTTCATCTTTGTGCTCCCGCTGCCGCCGGATGGGGCGAGTTCATTGAACGAGGACCTGCTGGATCTGGTTGTCGGAGGCGGCAATGGCGGCAATGGTGGCTTTCCTGGCATCGGCGGGCTTAGCGGCAATGGTGGCAACGGCGGTGCCGGCCTCATCGGTTGAGACCCCTCGAACGGCGATGTCCAGTACCTAAACTCAACAGATGCTGCTCAAGCTGCGAGTCGATCCGGCCACAGCACTGCTGTACCCGGAGGGTTGGCAGTCCTGGACCCCGACGACGACGTACGGCGCTGCTGACGAGCCGTTCCGGCCGGTGGATGACGCGCATCGGCTCATGGGGTATGGGCCCGGGGCTTGTGGTCCCGGATTTATCGGTTCCGGCCTGCTAGCAGTGCGCCCGGCGCACGACGAGGCGATTCGACTCTTCGCTGCGCCGTCTCCGCTGGAAATCCACCCGATCCGCGCTGTGCTCGAAGACGATCTGCTGCTACTCGATGCCGAAGGTCCGGTGGTGGAGCACGCCACCGGCACCAACCACATTCCGACAGCACTTCGATCCTGGGCAGTGGAGTTCGCCGCTGGCGCCGGCATAGGTCCGGTGCGACCAGCGCCGCGGGTGTGGTGCTCGTGGTACCAGTACTTCACCGACGTCACCGAAGCCGACATCGTGGACAATCTGGCGGCGATGGATGCACGTGCCCTGCCGATCGACGTGGTGCAGATAGACGACGGTTACCAGCGCGACATCGGCGATTGGCTTGAGCCTTCTGAGCGGTTTGCAGATCTGGGCGCGTTGGTGTCTCGGATCCGAACTGCAGGCCGCCGAGCCGGCATCTGGGTCGCGCCCTTCCTCGTCGGTGAGCACTCCCGAGTCGCCGCGGAACACCCTGAATGGCTCGTGCCGGGGGCGAAACCGGGGTGGAATTGGGGTCAACCGTTGGCCGCACTCGATCTGGCCAACGCCGCGGTGCACGAGCACCTTGTTCGCGTTTTCTCGACGTTGGCGGGGCTGGGAATCGACTATTTCAAACTCGACTTCCTCTATGCCGGGGCGATCCCAGGTGACCACCGCTCGGTTACCGCGGCCATCGCCGCCTACCGCGACGGGCTGCGGGTGATCCGCGCAGCGGTGGGCGACCAGGCTTACCTGGTTGGTTGCGGGGCGCCCACCCTGGCCAGCGTCGGGCTGGTGGATGCGATGCGGGTGAGTCCGGATACCGCGCCCTACGTCGAACCGATGTCGGGCGACTTGAGCTCACCCGGCCAGCGCAGCGCCATCATGACCGGCCGCGCCCGGCAGTGGCAGAACATGGTCTTGTGGCGCAACGACCCCGACTGTTTGTTGGCGCGCCAGGAGGTGGCCGAGCGCGAGACTTGGGCGGCTCACGTGGCTTCCGTGGACGGGCTGCGTTCGGTGAGTGATCGCATCAATGGGCTAGACGAATGGGGTCTGGCGACGACGCGGGACTACCTCAGTCGCGGTACGCGAAGTGCCGGGCCTACTCCCCGCTCGGATCGTGACCGGGATAGCTAGGCGTACAAAGTCCGAGAGCACCTTGAGGGCACATCCCTTCCTATACAAAATCAAGGCTTGCCATCATCATTCTGTTGGGCCACAAGACACGTTCACTCGTGACCCGCTGCCACACCCCACCAACCGTTCAGGATTCGGGTGAAGCGTCCGAATCTGCTCCGGCACGCGCAAAGCGAGCTCGTCGGCGACGCACGTAGCCTAGGCGACCAAGTATCGCGATCGACGCCAGCAGAGTCACAACCGGCAGGACCACACCAAAAGCCACCCAGGTCCACATCGAGAGCAGTTGATTGTCCAGCCATTGGAAGTTCATGCCGAAGTAGCCGGTGAGAAATGAGATCGGTAAGAACAGCACCGACACGATGGTGAGTTGGTTGATCCGATTGCCCTGCTGGTTCCCGACTTCCGACTGGTAGTCCTGGGCGGCGCTGCGCACTGCATCCATGAGGTCATCGATGCGTCCGACGACGTCGCCGACGTGCGCGCCATACGTTTGCAGGTGTGACGCTCCGGGGGCATCCATGCCGGGAAGACTCGTGGGATCGACCAAGGCCTCCCGAACGGCATCGCGGTACCCGGGGAAACGACGAGACAGCGGTGCGACCCGTGTCCGAAGTGCACGCAGTTGCGCCAACTGTTCTGGGCGCACGGCTTCGATGATGTCGGTGTCGATGGCACTGACCTGCTCGTCCAGGGAAGTGATTTCCCGGTCCACGCTCGCCAAGACCATCTGCAGAAAAACTCCGAGCATGACGGTGGGTTGGTCGAACAGCCCCGGGCCCCGGTTGAGGAGCAAGCGGTTGATTTCAGCGATGGCGCCATCTCCGCCCAATCGCACGGTCACCAGCATCCGTGGATTCCAGGAGAAATGAAGTTCCGCAGGGTCGCTGTCAGCGCTGGTTCCCAACCAGGTGACACCCGCAATATTGCCGCCAAATTCAGCGAACATCCCCGTCACATTGGTGCGCATGGCCAGTGAGCAGACGACCCTGTCAAAACCCAGGGCTGTCAACAGCGGCGCAACCTCGGGATCCGTCGGGCTGGCAGCTCGCACATCGATCCAGACGAAGGGTGAGTCGGCTGCGCGGTGTTGCGCGTCGGCGAGTGTGAAGTCGGAAGTCTGACGGCCATTGCATTCCTGAGCCTGCATAGCCATCACTGTAATGGCGGCAAAGTCGCCGCGGTCCCAACTTTTCGGCGGCCGGCGCGAAGCGCACCCATCTGGACGCCGCGGAGCACACTCATCTGGAAAAGGTTGGTGCCATGAGGACTGCGCAGGTAGAT
>CAZVKB010000075.1:10404-13624 GCA_964627505.1 uncultured Actinomycetes bacterium
CGCGGAGCACACTCATCTGGAAAAGGTTGGTGCCATGAGGACTGCGCAGGTAGATTCACCATGTGGATATGCACCGTTGCCTCGCTTTGGCGCCAAGCCGATGAGTGCTCCTGTGCTTGCGCACAATGAAGATGTCGCCTGGCGCCGACTGTCATGGACGATGATCGGGCTCGGGATCGTCGTGGCCCTGGTGCAAGTGGGATTCACCCGCTCGCGGGGGATCGCCGGGTCGCACGGGTTTGCCTATGTGATTTTCGGGATCCTGGTGCTGATCATGGTCGTGTTGGCGGTGGCGCGGCGGCGGGTGTGGGTGCCAACGGCATGGGCGTTGCTCGCCGCCGTGATGGCGCTGCACCTGCTGGGCATGGCATACCGGGCTATTGCGCAAGGCGGCCTGCGATCGGCGGACCTGTCTGGGCTGGGCGTCGCCGATGGAGTTTTCACCTTCGCGTATCTGCTCGGGCTGGGAAGCATGTATTCGATGGTGCGTCATGTGCATCGCCGTCCAGAACGCCTCTGGCGGATCGATGCGGCACTGGTGTTCGCAGCTTTCTGGGCACTCGGCGCCGTGGCGATCGTCGATCTGTTGATCCTTGCCGACGCCGCCCCAGGCGTGATTATGGTGCAGTCGTTCTACCTCACGGTGAATGCCCTGATTGCGACGCTGGCGACGCGGCTGTTGGTGGCTACGCGGCCTGGGATCAATACCGGCCTGCGGATGTTGATTACGGCTGCCTTGATCTTCTGCATAGTGGACGCCATCACAACGTCCCTCATATTGAGCGGGCGCCAGACCGGTGCGCTCGATGGCTTGACGGCAGCGTGCAACGTGATGGTGATGGCGCTGCTCGGCGCGGGCGCCTTGCATCCGTCATCGATCAATCCGCCGAGCCGGACTCCGCACGAAGGCCGACTGTCTGGGGTGCGCTCGGCCACCGTCGCGGCAGCGACTGTGGTCATCGCCGGGATCGTCATGGCGGCACTGGAACGCGGTGTGTCGGTGTGGCTCTGGGTTGTCCCCAGCGTGTGGGTAGTGATCATGGCGGTTTTGTTGGCTCTGCGCAGTTCTGCGCTCGTGGCTGCCTATCGGCAGGCTTCCGTCCGCGAGGAGTCGCTGCGACTGGCCGGGGAAATGGTGGCCGAGGCGGAGGACGAAACAGCCATCGAGCAGGCGCTCGAAGTGGCCCTGAAATCCCTGCTTCCCAAGGAAAACATCGCCTGGCGATGGGCGCAAGCGGCGAACTATCCCGATGCCGAGTTGTTGACGAGCGACGGTATTACTACCGCGGGATCACAAGGCAACGACCTGTTTGTGGCGAATCAGGACACTGATCGCTACCACTATCGGGCTGTGTGTGCCTCGGAAGGAGAGTTGCTGTTCATCGAATTGCACACCCCGCTACTGCTTGATCCGTTGGATTGGCATGCGGCGGAAACACTCGGAGATCGCGCGGTTGACGCCATGGCACGGTTGCGGTTGCACGCAGCCAACGCGGCGGCTGCCGAATCCGCGCGGCTGACCTCGCTGATGGCAGGCAGTCAGGACACAGTCGTGCTGTTGGGTGAGGACCACCGCATCAAATCTGCTTTGGGAAATGTCCTGGACATTACCGGCCGCTCCGCAGCCGACTGGGTGGGACAGCCCGTGGATGCGCTGATCGACAGCACCGATCTGGCACGCCGGCTCGAACTGACGAGCACCCCTCGGCAGCGGTTCCGCGCCCGGCTCTCCGGCAGTGGCGGCGAAGTGGAAGTCACGATCACCCGCACTGAAACCGGAGACATCATCGTGTCCGTGCACGACGTCGCGGCATTGGTGGACCTGGCGTCTGCGCTGGAACATCGCGCCCTCCATGACATGCTCACCGGATTGGCCAATCGTGCGCAAGTGCATGAGGTGCTCGAGGAACTGACCAACGGCTGGACGCAGGGACACATCACCTCCCTGATCCTGCTGGATGTGGACGACTTCAAAGTGGTCAACGACTCGCTCGGCCACACCTTCGGTGACGGTGTGCTGCAGGGCATCGCGGCCCGACTCACCCAATTGGTCGGAGCCAGTGGCGTGGTGGCTCGGATCGGGGGGGACGAATTTGCAGTGGTGCTCGATGGTTGGAACGCCGATGACGCAGCCAGGTTCGCGGTGAATCTGGTGGCCGAAGTGGGCCGACCGATGGTGGTCAATGATGTGGAAGTGATCATGCGCGTGTCTGCTGGCATCGCATGTGCCCCGGCAGCAGGCGAGTCTGGGGAATTGCTGCTGCAGGCGGCTGACCTCGCACTCAATCATGCACGGGTCCGGGGGAAAGGAAATATCGCCACCTACCGAGAATCGCTGCGCGATGGGGCAGTGCGCAAACTGCGCGAAGCCAATGCTGTGACCACGGCGGCACGGATTGGCGCTTTCCACTTCGACTTTCAACCCGTGGTGGCGTTGCCGTCGGAAGTGCCGCTGGCCATGGAAGCCCTTATGCGCTGGAATTCGGGGGCAGAACTGGAGCGGCCGGATGCCTTCATCCCGGTGGCGGAGTCGATCGGCGAACTCACCAGCATGCTGCGGACACTGGTGCCGCCGGCATTGACCAGTTTGGCGCGCTGGCGCCGCATGCAGTCGCACTTGTCGTTGACGATCAACATGCATGCCGACGCATTGTTGGATGCGGATTTGGAGACGTGGTTGCTGGGCTGCCTCGAGCACGCCCAAGTGCCGGCCGACAGTCTGATTCTAGAGATCAGCGAACGCGCATTGGTCCCCGAACAGGCGCGCCGGCAGTTGGACTCGTTGCGGGCCCGTGGCGTCGACATCTGGATCGATGACTTTGGTACCGGCTGGTCAAACCTTTCGACTCTGGAACGACTGCCCGTGACCGGGGTGAAGCTGGCCCGCGAGATTGTGGTGGAACCCGACGGGACACTGAAGTCAGACATGGTGGCAGCGGCCGTTGGATTGGCCGGTGCCGTCGGATTTTCGGTGGTGGCTGAAGGAGTAGAACAGCCTGGTGCCGCAGAAGAACTCGCCCGGTTGGGCGTCAACGCCGCCCAAGGTTTCGGGATCGCCCGACCGATGCCTGAGCCCCAAGTGGATCAGTGGCTACGTGCGCATGTGCTGACGAACTCAATTGCGAGTATCGAGCAGTCGCTGCGGTAGCTGCGTTCCCGCGTTGGTCACTGAACCGGTGCGGTCCCAGATCAAGTGGGTTGCCTTGGTGCTATCCGCGCA
>CAZVKB010000076.1:0-13481 GCA_964627505.1 uncultured Actinomycetes bacterium
CGGCCGCACCCAGGTAGTCCCGCCGGACCTGCACACCGTTGAGGGTCATGACACCCAGCGCCACCACGGCGAGGATCACAAATGCCGCGAACGTCTGCGCGATATCCCCGTAGTCCACCTCAGCACATCACCTCACACCCAACGGATGCGCGCAGCGCGACCGCAGTCGCCCGCGGAAGCGCCCACCGCAACGGGTCCGGCACCGTCACTCAGTCACCAGTGGCGGCACCTTGTCGAACCACGGTCGGGCGTTTTCGAGTTGGGTGGCCAGCCGCAGCAACGTGACCTCATCGCCGAAGCGCCCCGCGAATTGCAGCCCGATCGGCAACCCGGCCGCGTTCCACACCAGCGGCACCGACATCGCTGGTTGCCCCGTCATGTTGAACAGTTGCGTGTTGGGTGTCTTGGCCAACGAGTCGGCCGCCAACTGGTCCAGCACCATCCGCAGCACCCGACCGGTAGATGCCCGCCGCAGCGTGGACAGCGCAACTCGCTCGGCGGCACCGATCTGCAGTTCCCCCACTCGGGAAGGCGGATAGGCCAAGGTCGAGCTCAGGTGGACATCCAGATTGTGGCGATCGTAGAGATCGGCGATCTCACGCCCCGTGCGGAAGACCACTGCCCGTGCCTGGACGTGCTCCACGGCTGAGAGTTCCCGTCCGACTTGGCCGAGGAACCACGTGGGCAACTCGAAGTCACCCGCCCGCGGCGCCTGGCCGGTCAGCTGCTCTGTCTCCTCGATCGCCGCTCCGACTCCGGCGGCCACGATCACCAAGTAGGTCCGCGCCAACTCCACCGGATCAATGGGTAAATCCACCTCGACGACCTCATGTCCGAGCTCCTCCAACAACGTCGCCGTTTCCAGCACCGCTGCGACGTTGTCGGCATGCATAGCCGTGCCCAGCATCGCCTTGGTGGTGAAGCCAATCCGCAATGCACCGGGCTCCTTTGCCGCCTCCTTGGTAAACGACCGCGGTGCCCGCGGCTCGGCGTAAGGTGCTCCGGGGTCCATGCCGTGGGTGGCATCCAAAGCGGCCGCAGTATCGCGCACCGTCAAACTGAGCACCCCCGGCACCACCAAACCGTCCCACCCCTCACCCACGTATGGCCCGAGGGGTTGCCGGCCCCGGGTGGGCTTAAGGCCGAAAATCCCGCAGCACGCCGCGGGAATCCGGATCGAACCACCGCCATCACCGCCGTGGGCCATGGGCACGATCCGCGCCGCCACTGCTGCCGCGGACCCGCCAGAGGAACCACCCGGCGTGTGGCCGAGATTCCAAGGGTTGCGCGCGGGCCCCCGCAACTCCGATTCGGTGACCCCCATGATGCCGAACTCCGGGCAGTTGGTTTTGCCAACCACCAGCAGGCCCGCGCGTCGGAATCTGGCGAAAAGTTCCGAGTCCGCCGCCGGCCGCCACGACACCAAGGAGCGGGAGGACGATGTGTTGGGCTCGCCGCCGAGCACCCCGTCCATGTCCTTGACCAGGAACGGCACACCCGAGAACGGACCCCGCGGCGGTGCCACCGCCTCCGCGGTGACATGGGCATCACGGCGCTCCACCACCGCATTCAGGGCCGGGTTGAAGCGGTCGACACGGGCTAGAGCGGTGGCGACAAGTTCCTCGGCACTAACTGCTTTCGATTTCACCAGGGCGGCAAGGGCGGTCGCGTCGAACTCTGGGTATTCGTGGGTATCCATGATCGGTATTGCACCACCCTGGGCACCCGGATGCGCGGTTAGTCCGCCGGATCAGTGTTCGAGGTCGGCGTCCGGATCGCGCAGGGTGGCAAAGAAGTCCCGTAGTTGAGCCTCGCAGCGCCCTGCCAGCACACCGGCCACCACCTCCGGTCGATGTGTCAACCGCGGATCTCGCACCACATCCCACAGCCCGCCGACCGCGCCGGCCTTGTCGTCGTGCGCCCCGAAGACCAGCCGGGACACCCGCGCGAGCACCGCTGCGCCGGCACACATGGTGCACGGCTCCAAGGTCACCACCAAGGTGCAACCCGTCAGCCGCCACCCATCACCATGTACCGCAGCCGCCGCCCGCAAGGCCAAGATCTCCGCATGCGCGGTGGGATCACCATCAGCTTCTCGACGGTTGCAGGCCTCGGCGATGATCGCCCCGCCGGCATCGAGCACCACCGCGCCCACCGGCACGTCGCCAGTGGCGACCGCGCGCGCACCCACCTGTAGCGCCCGGCGCATGGCGAACACGTCCGGTGCGGGGGGACGCATCAAGGCCTAGAGGTTCTTGACGGCCCCGACCACCTTGGTCAGCGAATCTTTCGCGTCACCAAAGAGCAGCGTGGTCTTGGGGTCGTAGAGCAGCTCGTTGGCGATACCGGCGAACCCTGGCCGCATGGATCGCTTGAGGAACACCACCTGCCCGGCATCGGAGACGTCGAGAATCGGCATCCCGTAGATCGGCGCCGTCGGGTCAGACTTGGCCGCGGGGTTCACCACATCGTTCGCGCCCACGACGAGCACGACATCGGTGGCGGAGAACTCCGGATTGATCTCATCCATCTCTTTGAGCTGGTCGTACGGCACGTTCGCCTCAGCCAGCAACACGTTCATGTGTCCCGGCATACGACCGGCCACCGGGTGAATGGCATACGACACCTCGATGCCCCGCTCCCCGAGCAGATCGACGAGTTCACGCAAGGTGTGTTGAGCTTGCGCGACGGCCAAACCGTAGCCCGGCACCATGATCACTTTCTGCGCATAACCCAGCATGATCGCCACGTCATCCGGCGACGACGAACGCACCGGACGGTCGCTGCCATCGGACACCGCTGCGCTGGCCTTGGCCGTGAACGCCCCGAAGAGCGTGTTCGTCAACGGCCGCCCCATGGCCTTGGCCATCTCCCGGGTCAGCAGCGTTCCAGAGGCACCCACCAGCGTGCCCGCCACGATCAGCAGCACGTTGTCGAGCACATAACCGCTGGCTGCCACCGACAAACCGGTGAACGCGTTGAGCAGCGAGATCACGATCGGCACGTCCGCGCCACCCACGGGCAGCACCAGCAGAATGCCCAGGATCAGCGACAGCAGCAGCAGCGCCATCAGCACCAGGTTGGACGGGGAAACCACCAGCCACACGGCCGCCACCAGCGAAGCCGCCGCCACCAGGATCGTGACGTAGCGTCCAGCCGGAATCACCACCGGCCGGGTAGTCATGATTTCCTGCAATTTCAAGAAGGTGATGATCGAGCCGCTGAACGACACCGAACCCACCAGCACCGTGAAGACCGTGGCGGCGAGTACGCCGGCGTCCTCTTTGGTCGCGGTGAGATTGAGGAACTCAATGGTGGCCACAAGTGCAGCAGCCCCACCGCCCACACCGTTGAACAGCGCCACCAGTTGCGGCATCTGCGTCATCTTCACCTTGCGAGCCGCCGGCCATCCGACTGCGGTTCCGATGACGATCGCCACAATGATCAGCAGCAGGTTGTTGAGTTCATAGCCGGCCAGGAACGTCACCACGACGGCGATCAACGCACCGAAGGCACCCAGGAGGTTTCCGCGGCGGGCCGTTTTCGGCGACGACAGCCCCTTCAGGGCCAGGATGAAACACACAGCCGCAACAAGTTCGACAAGTTGCACCCATGTCGGGGTGGAGGTCATGCGCTTGCGTCCTTCCCGGGCTTCTTGGGTTTGAACATGTCGAGCATGCGGTCGGTCACTACAAACCCACCCACCAGGTTGATCGTGGCCAGCACGACGGCGATCAAGCCCAGAATGAGGTTCAGACCACCATCGGCAGCCCCGGTCACGATGATCGCCCCGATCAGCACCACACCGTGAATGGCGTTGGCCCCGGACATCAGCGGGGTGTGCAACACCGCCGAGACCTTAGCCACCACTTCAAATCCCACAAAAATGCTCAGGATGAAGATGGTCAGAAGTGCGATTGACTCACTCATCAGGCCTCCTTCCGAATGCTGCCGTCGAGGACCACGGCGCAGCCATCGACAATTTCGTCTTCGGTGTCGAGGGTGAGCACGCCGTCCGAAACCACAAGCCCCAGCAAGGCCACCACGTTCATGGCATACAACTTGGATGCGTGCATGGGCATAGCCGAAGCCGCGTCGCGCGCGCCATATATTTTGACGCCGTCACGATCCTGGGTGGCGCCGGCCTCAGAGCCCTCGACGTTGCCACCGGTTTCGGCAGCGAGGTCCACGACCACCGAACCCGGGGTCATCGTGGCGACCATGTCCGAGGTCACCAACAGTGGCGCGCGCCGACCCGGCACCGCTGCCGTGGTGATCAGCACATCCGCGGCTGTGATGTACGGCGTCAACAGTTCGCGCTGACGGGCCGCTCGTTCCTCGCCCATCTCCTTGGCGTAGCCGCCACCGGCCTCTAGCGCTTCAAGTTCGAGTTCGATGAACGTGCCGCCCATCGAGCGCACCTCATCCGCCGAGGCAGCGCGGACGTCGTATGCCGACACGATCGCACCCAGCCGCTTGGCAGTGGCGATCGCCTGCAGACCGGCCACACCTGCTCCCAGCACGAGCACTCGAGCCGGCGGAATCGTGCCAGCCGCGGTCATGAACAGCGGGAAGAACTTGGGCGACAGGGCTGCGGCCACCAGCACTGAGCGATATCCGGTGACGAGCGCCTGCGACGTGAGCGCATCCATGGACTGGGCACGGCTGATGCGGGGCAGCAGGTCGAAACTCAACGCCGAGGCGCCGCGGGCGGCGATAGCCTCGATCGTGGCCCGATCTCCCGAAGGCTGCAGGAACGACACCGCGACCGCACCGGCCTTCAGCAGTTCGGCTTGCTCCGGCGACAGCGGACGCACCGTGGCCACCACATCGGCAGCGCTAAATGCGGCTGCCACATGCTCGGCCGCCACGATGTTGGCACCGGCGGCTTCGTACTCCGCATCCGAGCCAAAGGATGCCGCCCCGGCTCCCGATTCGACGATGATGTCAAGGCCAAACTTGCTGAGTTTGGCCACAGTGTCCGGGATTACTGCGACTCGGCGCTCGCCCGGGGTGATTTCCGTTGGTACAAATAGCCTCACAACTAATAGACGGTACGCGGGGCGATCCTCTTGGGCGGGTTTGGGGTACCCCCTAATGTGTGCATATGACCCAGTTGGCAACGTTTCTCCGCACCGTTTGGCACCCAGAAGGGGGTCACGCCCTGGGGGCCGGCTCTTTCGAGGGCTGGTACTTCAAAGTGGTCTCGAGTGATCTTCGTCACAAGTGGGCGCTCATCCCAGGAATCTTCCGGGGTGTGGACGGCGCTGACGAAGCGTTCGTGCAGGTGCTCGACGGCACCAACGGGCGCAGTTGGTATCACCGGTTTCCGGCCTCCGAGTTTTCCGCCGCTGCCACGGGCGTGGACATCCGCGTGGGTCCGCATCACTTCAGCAGCACTGGCTTCACTGTGGACTTCCCGGAGTTTGCTGGCCAGGTGCGATTTACCAGTCCACTCGACCCGTGGCCGATCACTCCCCTCTCACCCGGCGTGATGGGGTGGTATTCCTGGGTACCGAGCATGGAGTGCTACCACGGCGTGTGCTCGTTTGGCCACGCACTAGCCGGCTCGGTGCGCCTGGCCGAGGGCGACGTGGCGGATTTTGCCGGCGGCCGCGGGTACATGGAGAAGGACTGGGGGCAAGCTTTTCCAGCAGGCTACTTGTGGCTGCACGCCAATACCTTCGCCAATTCCGACGCCTCCTTGATGGCCTCGGTGGCGCTGATTCCATGGCGCGGTCGGGAATTCCGCGGTTTCATCGTGGGTCTGCGGGAGTCCGGCCGATTGCACCGCTTCGCCACCTACACCGGTGCGCGCAGCGAACAATTGCAACTCACCGACGACCACCTCACATGGACGCTGCGGTCCCGCCTGGGTATTCCTGGGCGACCCCGAACCACCTTGACTTTGCAGGCCGAGCGGCGCAGTGGGGGCCTCTTACACGCCCCGATCCGCACCGAGATGCACAAGCGCGTGGAAGAAACCATGAACTCCCGGGTGGAGGTGACGTT
Organism: uncultured Actinomycetes bacterium; assembly: GCA_964627505.1. Lineage (GTDB taxonomy): Bacteria > Actinomycetota > Actinomycetes > S36-B12 > UBA10799 > JACJWR01. Next base: position 6,013 of record CAZVKB010000076.1, read on the forward strand.
GCGGGTCGGTCGCGAGGTGGTCTACGCCGACACCGCCGACGCGGCGTGCCTGGAGGTACACGGTGAGACGGATCGGTTGCTAGCCACCTCAGAGCGCCGCTAAACGCTCAAGCAGAGCGGGGAAAATTGTCGTACAGCGCCGGCAAGGGACAGCCAATTGTCGTCAGCATGGTGCCGTAGGTCACCAGCACATTTGCTTTGTATGCGTCCAGCCCGGTGTCGTATTCACCAAACGTTGCACCATCCGGAAGGGCTGCCATCGCGTTGTCATAGTCGGTGAGTGCGCGGGTGTACCGGTCGAGCAATTGCCGTTGCGGCGCGGACATCGCCCCAGCTGCGATATCGGAGCGGGCCAAGGCGATTTGCACGCCTTCGCGACCTGTGGCGATCGGCACATCCGGACTGGCCAGCGCGACCGCCTGCCCCATCGCTCCTTCGATACTTGCCACTTTGTCACACACCACGGTTCTGTTGTCATCCACCGAGGTGACCCCGCCACAGGCCGACAAGGCCAGCACTGTGAGCACGGGCAGCCACACACGAGCCCTCGCCCTGGCCATAATGCTCGCTCTCTTCCACAGGGCCACCTTCGCTGGCATGCCTCGGCGCGGCGCGCACACCCAGGTGGTCTTTCGCCGCGAACCTAGCAGGAAAGTCCATGGGGTCGGCGCAACACCACTCCGCTTCCGCACGGCGCCGTTCCGATAACCGGTGCCGCGCTGTGGCGGCGCTCGGTTGCCTGCCCCACAATGTGCAGGTGACTGCACCCGACCATCGCTGCGATGTCCTGGTGGTAGGAGCAGGTCCGGCCGGGTCCGCCGCTGCGATCGGCCTGGCCCGGGCCGGGATTGACGTCCTCCTCGCTGATGCCGCGACGTTTCCTCGCGACAAACCCTGTGGGGATGGCCTCACACCCCGCGCGATTGCCGAACTCGACCACCTCGGCATGCTGGATTGGGTTGGACCAGCTCGGAATTGGGGCCTGCGGGCTGCGGGATTCGGACGGGAGTTGTATCTGCCCTGGCCAGGTGGCTCGTTTCCCAGTTTCGGAGGTGCGATGCCGCGGCTCACGTTGGACGCTGGCATTCGGGACGCGGCGGTACAGGCTGGCGCCCGCACCATCACCGGCCGAGCCGTGTCAGCCGAATCCCGCGGTGAGCGCGTCACGGAGGTGCTCGTACGGACCACCGCCGGCGAGGAACGCATCTCATGTGAACGGCTCGTGGTTGCCGATGGCGCCAAATCCCAATTAGGTCGACGCCTCGGACGGGTCTGGCACCGGGACACTGCTTACGGGGTGGCTGCCCGCGGCTACATCGACAGCAACCGCAGTGATGATCCCTGGATTTCCTCCCATCTGGAATTGCGGGGCGCCGACGCGGAGATCCTCAGTGGCTACGGCTGGGTCTTTCCGCTGGCCGACGGCACGGTCAACATCGGCGTCGGTACCTTGGCCACAGCCCGCCGACCAGCAGATGTCCGGCTGCGGACCGTGCTGGAGCACTACACCGAGAGTCAGCGCGAATCGTGGGGGCTGACCGGCCAGGTTCGCCATACTGCTTCGGCGCTGCTACCGATGGGTGGGGCGGTCAGCGGGGTCGCAGGTGCGAACTGGGTACTGGTCGGGGACGCAGCGGGATGTGTCAATCCGCTGAACGGCGAGGGCATCGACTATGGGTTGGAAACCGGACGGATGGCCGCCGAGTTGTTTGCCGACCGCGGTGACCCCCAACACTGGCCCGCAGTCTTGGGGGCGCAATACGGCACGTCATTCGCGATTGCTCGACGTTTGGCCGGCCTGCTCACCTGGCCGCACCTGCTCACAGCCGCTGGGCCGTGGGGCATGCGTTCCCGCAGCCTGATGAAAATCGCGCTGCGCCTGATGGGCAACCTCGTCACCGAAGCGGATTCCGATGCGGTCGCCCGCTTGTGGCGGACCACCGGTCGACTCACCAGCGCCCTGGAGCCACGCCCACCCTTCTCGGGTTAAACCGAGACTGACTAGCACCGTCGGGTTGACCCGAGACCAACCAGCACCGCCGGGTTGACCCGAGCCTGGATGTTGCAGTGCTCGAAATTCACTTACCGCCAGACGGCCCGGCCTGTGGCTCAGTGCGGGGGGACTCGATGTCCACGCCGGCGGCATAATCGCCGTACGCCCGCGGATCCTCTTTCGGTTCGATGTGCGTGAGTATGGAGAGGTCGGGCACGGTCGCCCGCAACTGCTCTTCCACGTCCTCCACAGCGTCGTGCGCTGTGCGCACACTCCAGTCCCCTGGCACCAACATGTGCACGCTCATAAACCGGTCCTTGCCGCTCTCCCTGGTCTGCAGTCCGTGGAAACTCACGCCATCATGCGCATGCTGATTGAGCACGTTCACGATCTGCGCTGTCACGCTCGCCGGCAGGGCAACGTCCAACAGTCCCCGCAGCGCCTCTCTGATGAGTCGAGTCCCGACCACCAAAATGTTGATGGCCACCCCGATCGCGATCAACGGGTCAAGAATGTTCCAACCGGTGAGCAGGACCAGGAATACGCCGACGATCACCCCCACCGAAGTCCAGACATCAGTGAGCAGGTGGTGGCCGTCAGCCCGCAATGTGGCCGAGCGATGCTTGCGGCCAGCCCGTACCAGCACCAGTCCCACCACCAGATTGATCGCGGTGGCCACGGCCGTGATCATGAGGCCAACCCCGAGGTCCTGCAACACTTCCGGGCGCCACAAGCGCGGCACAGACGTCACCAGGATCGCCGTTGCGGCGGCGAAAATCATGAATCCTTCGATGCCACTGGACAGGTATTCGGCTTTCCCACGGCCGAAGTGATGGGTGCCGTCGGCCGGCTTGGCCGCTGCTTTCAATGCCATGAGGGCGATGACTGCGGCTACCACGTTGACGATCGATTCGATCGCATCCGACAGCAAGCCCACCGACCCGGTGAGTAGATATGCGGAGTACTTGAGGACCACAGTGAAGACAGCTGCCGCAATGGACAGGTAGACAAACCGCAGCAAATAAGTCCGACTCCTGGCATCCGCCGCCGCGGGAGCGGGGTCAACAGTGGCATCCGGCAGTTCCGGACCGCTCGCCTGGATCATGGCCGAGTCGCTCCGGTCCGGCTACGCCGGTCGCGAACAACGCTTTCGCTACCCTTAGCCACGGCCCCACACTAGTGGTCACACGGCCCCGATGGCTATGACTTACCGATCCGTCTGCACCGGCCTGCGAGCCGAGCCCGCATCAACCTCAGGAGCACGCAATGGTCCGCGTCGGCCCCCACGGCATCCTTCGACTGCTCGATGATGGGCAGCCCGAACCCATGGTCTTGATCCATAGTCTTTCGGGTTTCCTGGATGCTGGCTCTGCCGGACGCTTGGCGGTGGGACATCTGCTGAATGTGCTCCCCCACGAAACAGTCGCGGAGTTCGACCTCGACCTGCTTTTCGACTATCGCGCTCGACGTCCCCGGATGACATTTCTGAGCGATCATTACGGGGAAATCGACATGCCGACTCTCACAGTGTCCAAGATGACCGACTCGGTGGGCAGCAGTTTCTTGCTCATGCACGGCCCTGAACCCGACTTTCGGTGGCAGGCGTTCGCGGCAGACACCGCGTGGTTGGCCAAGTCGTTGGAGGTTTCCTTGGTGCTCGGCATTCACGCCGTGCCGTGGCCCTCACCCCACACCCGACCGGTGAACATCAGCGCCCACGGTAACGACCCGACCTTGATCGCCGACCGGCCGAAGTTCGTGGGCGATATCGAGGTCCCGGCACACGCTGCCGGACTGCTGGAGGTGACGATGGGCGAAGTGGGGATCCCCGCGATGGGCTTTGCCGCCCACGTTCCGCACTACTTGGCCAACGCCGAGCACCCGCGGGCTTCTGTGGCGCTGTTGGAGGCTGTGTCATCCCAGACCGGGCTCCTTTTGCCCCTGTCCGAACTGCGAGATCAGGCCGACGCTTCCGAACTCGAAGTCACCGGCCAAGTGGCGGCCGACCCTGAGCACATCGAAGCCGTGCGCATGCTGGAAGAGCAGTACGACGAGTTCATGGCCACGTTCATGGCGGGTGGGGACGGGACGGCCAGCAGCGACGACCTCGCGGACGCCGAAGATCTGGTGTCGGCGGTGGAGCAATTCCTCGCTACCCATGATGGTCGATCCGAGGGCGAGTCCAAGCCGCCTCAGGACCCTTCAGTGTGATTGTCCGCACGAGCGGACCGTTGCTGTCAGCCAGGTCAAAGTCCTCACACGCGACGTCGAACAACTTCGGATATCCGAAGTTTTCTCCCTTGCACGTCAGCCCATTCATTAACACTGCATCTACACCGCGCCGTCAATCGGTCTGATCGATCCAGCCATCTCATGTTGAGGGAAACTTTGCACCATGGTGCCGATCGCCTGCTCACATCTCGCTTCAGCCTCATTGGTGCCCACATGTCACATGGATTCGTAGAGTGACCTCAGCCTGGGTCCGACGGATCTTGATCGTGGAGGATTCCCCACTGATGGCTTCGCTGTTGGTGCAGGCTCTGACTACGAACCGTTTTGAAGCCATCACGGTCAGCAATGTGGTGGACGCCGTCACCGCGGTGGCGGAATTCGACCCGGATGCTGTCGTGATCGACATCGACTTGGGGGACGGGCCAACCGGCTTGGACCTTGCCCTGCGCCTACAGATTGAACACCCGGATGTCGCAACGATCTTCCTGACGAAATACCCAGACCCGAGCGCAGCCGGCCAAGGCGATGTCCGAGTTCCGCCCGGCAGCGTCTATCTGGATAAGGACGCAATTTTTGAAATTCCGACTCTCGTGGCCGGAATCGAAGCCGCACTGCAAGGCGAGCCTGGGGGATGGCGGCATGACCTGCACCCCACCGGACCACTAGCTGCACTCACTCGCGCCCAGCGTGAGGTGTTGCATCTGGCAGCACTCGGCTACACAAATGCGGCCATCGCGCGACGGCGTGGCACTGGCGAGCGCGCTGTCGAATTGCTCCTGCACTCAGCCCTGCAAAGTTTGGGAGTACCTTCACGGGACGACCTGAACCCCAGAGCGGTGGCCATACGCACGTATATTGAACTGGCTGGTGTGCCCACTGGGCCGATTCCACCGCCATAGGAGTGCGTGTGGCGCATCACGCCGAGGCCAAGGTCACCCACCTCAGACTTTCCAACGCCGTCAGCCAACCGGTGTTCTGGATTACGTTGATCGTAGGAACTGTTGCTTCGATCGCCGGATCCCCCGGGCTGGCTGCCGAAGATCCAGTCACTCGCTTTATCGCTGTCCTGGCGGGTCAACTGACTTTGTTCGCATCCCTGATTGTGGCCGACCGATTGGCGGGAAGTCGCGGCAGACCCATTTGGCAATCGTGGATAACAGTTGGATCATTCGTCCTCGCGAGCGCTATGTCGGCAGCCGCTCAAGGCGTGGCAAGTGTTGGCCTGGGACTATCACCAAACGTGGGCTTGCAGGATCGTGTGCCTATCTGGGTGGTACTTATGACCACCACTTTGGTGATCGCCACACAGACCACTGGCGCCACGAGAGCACACCACCAGATGCTGCGAACACTCGCCGTTGAAAACAATGCGTTAATCGAACTTCGCACCACCATGATCAGGGAAGCAGATGCTCGCAACGCCTTGATCATCGAAAGCATCTCCGAGGAGTTGCATCAAGCATTGAACGCCGCCGCTGCCAACCCGCAAGACTCCGCCGGAAAGCTACGGTACGTAGGCAACGAGATCATAAGACCAGTGAGTCATGCTCTTGGCTCGACCTTGCCAGACCTAGCTGTGGCAACTGAAAGCCAGGGCGACGTTCGCTTCGACTGGCGACAGTGGCTCGTCGACGTCACAACGCCGCCGCTGATTCGAACCATCCAGCTCAGCAGTGTGATGGGAGCATTGTCCTTGTTCTATGGACTCGCTGCATTCACTCCCATCCAAGCCCTCCAGCTAGCCGTTTTGAACTTTGCGGTACTTGTTCTTCTTTCCTTCAGCATCAACGCCATCTATATCCTGGCTGTCCGCGCTCTCAATCAAATCTGGCGCACAATTCTAGCCATAGCTCTCCTTACCGCTCTGACTCTGACTCAAGCCGTGGCTCTGGAGTTGATTAGTTCTGACTGGCAGTATGGCGAAACTTTCTACCTTGCCGCGCTTATCACGCCCGTCATGGCTCTTCTGCTGACCTCTGCACGAGCAGCTGCTCTACAACGCGAGCGTAGTGAGATCGCGATGGTGGCTCTTACGGATAACCTACGTTGGGAAGTCGCCCACACGCGAGAAGGTCTGCGAGAGCAGCAGCAATCACTCTCCAGAAAACTGCACGGTCCCGTTCAAAGTGCTGTCATGGCTGCGGCGCTGAAACTCACTGAGGCAGCACGATGTGGCGAAGTCAGTATCGCTCTGCTGGATGAGTCGCGTTCGTTGATTTCCGACGCTCTTCTCAGCGCTACCACAACCACAGCGCCACTCGAGTTTGATACGGCACTTGCGCGACTCATCGGCATGTGGCGGGGGGTGTGCGAGATAGAAATCGACATCTCTGATGAAGCCCGTCATAGCCTCAAGGCTGACAGCGGATGCTCTGCCGCTGTTGTAGACATCATCATCGAAGCGTGTGGCAACGCCGTGCGTCACGCCCACGCGACCCAGATCACCGCGCAGATCGCACTGACTTCGCCGCGACTGATCCGCCTGATCGTCGCCGACAACGGCAACAGCCGCAGCCAATTCGGCCCCGCAGGTATGGGTTCCGAAATACTCCACGCATTGACGCTGGAGGTGTCGACCGATCGGAGAGATACCGGAACTACCGTCACCGCGATGCTGGCCGTGAGCCCTCAGCCCGCGTCACCTGAGGAACCGTGAGAGGTACTCAAATCACCCGTCACCTTGTCCGAGTCCGGGCTGGCCCCTTGCGCAGGCAGTTTCGGTGATTCTGAGCACGATCACGGGCGGCACGCGACCCCGCGGGTGGTTACGGCCCGACGGGGGTGAGGTTTCCGGATGGGGTGGAGGGGATTGAGAGGCCGTTGAGGTTGCCGGCGCGGACCTCATACCGGTAGGTGACACCGTTTTGCAGTCCGGGGATGGTGCAGCCCGGCGTGATCGGGGTCCCGGTGGTCGATTGGCACGCCGAGACCGGAATCTTCAACGGGTCGTTGGCCTCGTAGGCAAACGCCCGATAATTCGTGACCGCCGAGCCGCCGTTGCTCACCGGGGCGGTCCAGGTCGCCGCGATCGTCGTATCCCCCGGCGTTCCGGTCGCACCCGTGGGGGCACCCGGCACCGTCGACGGGGTGATCGGGTTGTTGGCCGCAGCCGCCGCTGTGGAGTTGCCGTCCGCGTTGCCAGCCGTCACTGTCACATCGTAGGCGGTGCCGTTAACCAAACCGGTCAGGATCAGGGACGTATCGGCTGGCCCCACCATCACACAGGACGGCAAATCACCAGACC
>CAZVKB010000077.1:0-13398 GCA_964627505.1 uncultured Actinomycetes bacterium
GGCGACCCCGCCACAATGATGGCTTCCTCACCGGTCGCCCCGCCGGTGGTGCACCTCGGTCGTTCCCTGCACTGGCATCCCCTCCCGGTGTCTGTGCGCGACGCTCGGCGGGCAGCGCGCTCGCTGCGGAGCACTCTTCGCGAGGCGGCCAGTGTGCCTCTTCCAGGCACCCTGACATCCGCGGCCAGCAGCACCGCCGCCGCAGCCCCGGACACCCCGACCGTTCTGGAATGCCGAAATCTGGGCATGCAGTATGGGTCGGTTACGGCGTTGACAGGAGCCACCATCGACGTCCATGGCGGGGAGGTGCTGGCACTCATGGGCCGAAATGGTGCTGGCAAGTCCACACTGCTGAAGAGCGCGGTCGGTCTACTGTCCCCTACCACTGGCACAGTGCGCATCGCCGGAGTGGATCCGGTGGGTTTGCGGGGCGCCGCCCTGCGATCCCGGGTGGGGTTTGTGCCGCAGGAGCCCACCGATCTGCTGTATGCCGACTCGGTAGCCCAAGAGTGCGTCACGGCGGATTCGGACGCACGCGTGGCCGCAGGCACGACGGCTGCGCTGTTGGCTGACCTCGCCCCAGACATCAGCGCCGAACAGCATCCCCACGATCTCTCCGAAGGCCAGCGATTGAGTTTGGTCTTGGCCATCGTGCTGGTCAACGATCCGCCGCTGCTGCTGCTCGATGAGCCCACCCGTGGTCTGGACTACACCGCGAAGTCACGGCTGGTGGACATCTTGCGGCGGCGCTCGGCCAGCGGTACCGGCATTCTCATGGCCACGCACGACGTGGAACTTGTCGCCGAAGTCGCCCACCGGGTGGCGATCATCGCCGAGGGTGAAGTGGTGGCCTGCGGGAGCACAACCGACATCGTGACTGCCTCACCCCTGTTTGCTCCACAGGTCGCCAAAGTGATGGCCCCGGAACCCATCCTCACGGTGGGCCAAGTCACCGAAGCTCTGGCAGCGCTCGCATGACCAGCCCGCATTCGACCCTGACAGCGGCTCAATCGGCCGTCACCGCCAGCCGCCCTGGGAGACTGCACCGCAGGTCAGCAATCGTTTTGGGGATGGTCAGCGCGGTCGGCCTCGTGGGTTTCTGCTGGCCGTTCCTGGCTCAGCCCGGCAGCGCCATTTTGGGCCACTCGCGAGACGCACCGTGGCTTTTTGCCCTCCTGCTGCCCATGCTGTTGGCCTTGGTTTTGGCTGAGTTGGCGGACGGCGGCTTGGATTCCCGCGGTATCGCGATGCTCGGAGTGCTCTCGGCAGTGGCTGCAGCTTTGCGGCCGATTGGCGCGGGATCGGTGGGTTTCGAACCGATGTGGGTCGTGATCATTCTCGGCGGCCGCGCTTTGGGGCCTGGCTTTGGTTTCCTGCTGGGCAATATCTCGATGTTCGCCTCAGCGCTGCTAACCGGTGGAATCGGCCCCTGGCTACCGTTCCAGATGGTGGTCGCCGGCTGGTTGGGGTTCTTCGCCGGGTGTCTGCCTGACGTGCGGCGACGCTGGGAACCCGTGATGATGGCCGCATATGGTGTCGTGGCGTCGATCGCTTACGGGTTCATGCTCAACCTGTGGTTCTGGCCTTGGGGAGCGGGCACAAGTACCCAACTGTCGTTTGTCCCCGGCGCGGACATCGCCGAAAACCTCCACCGATGGTTACTTTTCAACCTCGCCACTTCACTCGGGTACGACATTCCACGGGCAATCGTGGTGTCCGGGCTGTTGTTGATGGCCTCCGCCCCGGTGCTCAATGCACTTCGTCGCGCTACCCGCCGCGCCTCGTTCGAACAGCCTGTGGTGTTTGAAAGCGCCACCCGGTGAGCGCGGACTCCCCGCACGCCGGGGCCGCCCCCGGCGTCGTGGTGTTGGGAACGGGTGCGGCGGACGGGGTTCCACAGCCCTTCTGCGAGTGTGGAACCTGCCTGGATGCCCGTCAACGAGGGGAGCATCGCAGCCCCGGCGGGGTGCTCATCGACGGTGTCGTGCTGCTGGATGCAGCTCCTGGCGTGGGGCTCGCGGCCGCGCGCGCGGGAACGTCGCTAGCGGCCGTGCACACCATCGCAGTCACCCACGCCCATAGCGACCACTGGTTCCCGGCGCTATTGCTGCATCGCCAGTGGCAACTCGGGCAGCGACCGCTGCGCCTGCTGGGCCCGGCCGCTGTGATCGCGGAGGCGCGCAAGTGGCTGCCCCCGAACCATGCCGTGGAGCTGCTGGTTGCCACACCCGGGATGCGGGTGGTGGCGGGTGCGCATGAAATCGTCGTGCACCCCGCGACGCACGGTACCCGCGGCGACTCCGCACTACCCGTCGACCCGCTGGCAGTCGAGGCCGTGCTGTATTCGGTGACCTCGCACCAGCGCTCGCTGCTGTATGCCTGTGACACCGGGCTACCCGATCCGGCGATGTTGGAATCGATGCGCGCGGCGGCCTTCGACCTCGTCATGCTCGAACTGACATTCGGTACCACGGGCGTGCGAGACCCCGGTCATCTGGACCTGGAGACGTTCCCCGTTGCTTTAGCGGCGATGCGGGAAGTCGGGGCGATCACCGCGGACACCGACGTGATCGCCATGCACATGAGTCATCACCTACCCAGCCCGGACATTCTGGAACCCAAGTTGCAGGAATGGGGTGTCCGGACAGTCCCCGATGGTGCTTGGATCGACCGGGGACGGGCGCACACGGTGTTGGTCACGGGTGGGGCACGTTCAGGTAAATCGGCTGCCGCCGAACGGCTGGCTACTGGCACCGGCCAGGCGCAGGTGACCTACGTTGCGACATCGGAGTTTGATCGTGATGACGCTGAGTGGGTGGCGCGGGTTGATGCGCATCAACAGCGCCGACCATCCTCCTGGCAGACCGTGGAAACCCGCGAGGTGAGCGCACTGCTGCGTGCGGTGCCGCGCGGTCACACGGTGCTCGTGGAATGCCTGACCACCTGGGTCACGGGCATCATCGACGACGCTGCGGCATGGGACTCGCCCACGGCTGCGGTCGCAGCAGTGCGAGCAGCCGTGTCCGAGTTGCTCGATGCCCTCGCAGCAACGGCTGCCTCCCAGGTGATCCTGGTGACCAATGAGGTGGGGGCGGGCATCGTGCCGGAGACCGCCTCCGGTCGGCTGTTCCGAGACGTACTCGGTGAGACGAATGCCACGATCGCCTCCCAGTGCGATGAGGTGCTGCTGGCTGTCGCGGGGCGTGTGCTGCGCCTATCGCCAGCAATCGCCCGCCAGCAACCACATGCGAACCAATCTGCCGGGAGGACCCGTGAGTAGTGACATCCCGAGTGTCGACGAGGAGCGGGACACCACCGAAGCGGCCACCGATCCGGTCGCCGACTACCTAGCTGATCTGGCCAGCCGGGTGGGTGTGCCGGACGAAAGCAGCGCAGCCGCCGCCCACACCCGATGGGACTCGCTGACCAAACCCGTGGGCGCACTTGGACGGTTGGAAGACCTGGGAACCTGGATCTGCAGTGTGCAGGGCGAATGCCCACCTCGTGCGCTCACCCGCCCGCGGTTGGTGATTTTTGCCGGTGATCACGGCGTTGTGACCAGCGCAGGCACGTCGGCCTACCCCTCGGCGGTCACAGCCGAAATGGTCCGGAACTTTCTCCAGGGGGGCGCAGCCGCCAATGTCTTGGCGCGCCAACATGGCGTGGGCATCCGGGTGGTTGATGTCGCGGTAGACGTTGATTGGGAAGAAGCTGGAATACCGGTGCCTGAACAACTCACGCGGTTCAAAGTCCGCCGCTCCTCGCGCCCGCTGGACCAGGTGGACCCGCTCACACGAGCGGAATCCTGGGCCGCGTTCCGCGCTGGCATCCAGATCGCGGAGGAGGAGGTCGATGCTGGGGCTGATTTGTTGATCGCCGGCGATATGGGCATCGGCAACACGACCGCGGCGGCCGCATTGACCGGAGTGCTCTGCCGACTCAATGCCGCCGAGGTGGTGGGCCGAGGCACCGGAATCGACGACGACACCTGGATGCGCAAGACCGCGGCGGTGCGCAATGCGATGTTTCGCGCCCGCCATCTGCGGGCGGACCCGATCGGCCTATTGGCAGCGGCGGGAGGCGCGGACTTGGCCGCCATGGCCGGGTTCCTCACGGCGGCGGCAGCCCGAGGTGTTCCAGTGCTGCTCGATGGCGCGGTGGTGGGGGCGGCGGCGCTAGTGGCTTCGGTTGTCTCGTATCGCGGACGGTTGTGGTGGGTGGCCGGCCATCGATCCGTCGAACCGGCTCACACCGCTGCCCTGGCCCGACTGCGGCTGGAACCCATCGTGGATCTGCAGATGCGGCTCGGAGAAGGGTCGGGGGCGCTGGTGGCCCTGCCGATCGTGGTGTCTGCGGTCGAATTGCTGCGCGACATGGCCACGTTTGCGGCTGCCGGGGTGTCGGGAGGTGACGGCCCAGCACAACCAACGGCAGCCAGCGATGAGGCTCTGGCCGACACCGCCTCACCGTGACATCCAACGGCTTCAGCAACGGACTGCGGCTAGCCGTCGGCACCTTCAGCGCACTGCGAGTACCGCCACCGGCGCAGGTGAACAGCCGTAGCGTGCGATGGTCATTGCTGCTGGCGCCGGCAGTTGGGGCTGGCGTGGGGCTGGTGGGCGGCGGGGTCGGCTGGGTGACGTGGTGGCTGGTGGGACACTTCACCGAGCGCACGATGCTCATGGCGATGGTCGTCGGGTGGCTCGTAGTCGGATGCCTAGTGTGGGCAACTCGGGCAATGCATGTTGATGGGTTGGCAGATCTCACCGATGGTCTCGGGAGTGGACAACCTGCGGAGTCTGCCCTGGCCGTGATGCGCGATCCCCGGATCGGGGCGTTCGGCGCGTTGGCCTTGGTGGTGGTTTTGAGCGTGCAGGCCTCCGCGATAGCCGTCCTCATTGAGCGCGGCACCGTTCTGCCCTTGTTGGTCGCTGTGGCCATCGCCGCGCGGGCACCGCTGGCCTGGTGGACCCGCCGCGGGACGCCACAGTCGGCGGACGGTTTGGGAAGCAGCGTGGTTGGGGCCTTCAGCCCGGCGGTGGCCGCGGGGGTGCTGGTGGTGTGGCTGATCGGGGCAGTCGCGGTGGGGATGGCGGTAAACACGGCGCTGGTGAGCGCGATTGCGGTCGTACTGGGCGTTGGCGTGGCAACGTGGCTACGGCGGCGGGCGATCCGCCGGCTGGGTGCACTCACCGGCGACACTTTGGGCGCATGTATCGAAATAGCTGCCACGACGATGCTGGCGGTACTGGCCGTCGCAGGTTAGCCGACTGTGGCCTCGCAGTTCCCCGCCGCACTCAGTCGCGTACGTGGGAGGTCACCATCGGCGTCGCCGTCACCCGCGCCGACAACCAGCGGCCGCGCACATTGATGCTGACCTCGTCTCCGGGACTCAGTGTCCGATCGAGCACACCGAGGGCTACCCCAGCGCCCAACGTCGGCGAAAACGTGCCTGATGTGAGCGTCCCCACACGGGGTCCGTCCGGCATGAGATGCACAGCCATCCCCGCGCGTGGCACTCCGCGCTCCAGCAGGACGAGCCCGCGCAACCGCGGCGCCAATCCACTCTCGCGCCGCGACAGCAGCGCCGATCGTCCTGGGAAATGCTCCTTGTTCCAACCCACAGCCCAACCCATGCCGGTTTCCACGGGCCCGTATTCCCCGCCGAGATCTTGGCCATGCAGCGGGTAGCCCATCTCGGTGCGCAGGGTGTCGCGGGCCCCGAGTCCGCACATCGCAACAGCATGAGGTCCGCCCGCGACGACCAATCGATCCCACACCGCAACTGCGTCTCTTGCCGACACGACGAGCTCGTATCCGAGTTCACCCGTGTAACCGGTGCGGCACACGATCACGTCCACGTCGTCCACCTGTGCGCGCGTCACCTGCATGTAGCCCAGGTCCGAGTCGATGCCGGCATCGGTCAGCAACTGTCCAGCGCGGGGACCTTGCACCGCGATGATCGCGCGATCGCGATGCAAGTCCGCTACTTGCGCATCGGCACCGACCGCCACTCGCACTGCTGCGGTCACCGCATCACTGTTGGCCGCATTCGGAATCAGCAGCACTTCTTCGGGGCTCAACAGGTAGACGATGAGGTCATCGACGACTGCACCGGACTCATCGCAAAGCATGGTGTACTGCGCCTGACCCACGTCGATCCGTTCCAAATCATTGGTGAACAGCGCGTTCAGCGCTGGAACCACGTTGCGCCCGCGCACCGCCACCGTGCCCAGGTGAGAAACGTCGAAGAGTCCCACCGCGGTGCGCACGGCGGTGTGTTCAGACCGCACCCCGGTGTACTCCAGTGGCATCAACCAACCGGCGAACGGCGCGAACTTGGCGCCTGCCGCCTCGTGACGAGCGTGCAATGGGGAGCGATCGACAGGCTCTGATTCAGACATGCCCCTCACGCTACTAGGGTGGCAAGCAACGCGCCCAGGCTCTCCACTGCCGGAATCCACGGAGGATTTGTGACCAACCTGAAACTTGCCAACACTTCCCCGCAGACGTGTCGTTGTGACGCCCTGGTGGTGTTCACCGTGCCGCACGGGGACGCATATGAGATCCGCCACGACGGCCTGCTCAGCGAGGAAACCGCCGCTGCCCTGCACGAACTGCTGAATCCGGTACGCCGCGGCCACACCCCGCCGACGGCGGTAGTGGTGCCTGCTGGCGATGTGGTGCGAGCCGATGTGGTGGTGTTCGCCCTGGCTGCCGAACTCACCGACGAAGCCATCCGGCAGGCGGCCGGAGTGGCGGTGCGGGCTGTGGCGGACCGCGAGTCCGTCGCCGTACTGAGTCCGGGTGCCGGTGCTGCTCACACTGCGGCCGCAGCCATGGGGGCACTGCTGGGTAGTTATCGCTTCGCCGCCTACAAAACCGCGGCCGCCGAACAGACCACGCTCACCGACCTCACTGTGCTCACGGGGGCTACCCGACGACAAGTGGTCAAGGACACTGTGGCAACCGCGGAACTCACAGCACACGCAGTAGCCGCCGTGCGGGATCTGGTGAACACCCCACCCGGCGATCTCACACCGGTCGCCCTTGCTGAATACGTGCGCAGAGCCGCCGCCGACACACCGGTGCGGGTGGAGACCTGGGATGTCCGCAAATTGGAGCGGATTGGCTTCGGCGGGTTGCTAGCAGTTGGTCAGGGCTCCACCCATCCCCCGGCCCTGGTGCGGATGACGTATCGTCCGCCGCGCGCAAAATCTCATCTGGCGCTGGTGGGCAAGGGAGTGACGTTCGACTCCGGCGGGCTGTCGTTGAAATCACCCACGGCCATGATCACAATGAAGAGCGATATGGCCGGTGCTGCCACGATGGCCATGGTCACGCTGGCGATTGCACGCCTGAAATTACCGGTGCGCATCACTACCTATCTGCCTCTGGCCGAAAACCTGCCGAGTGGGACCGCGCAGCGGCCAGGCGACGTCATCACCAGCTACAACGGAACCACCATCGAGGTGCTGAACACCGATGCAGAAGGACGGCTGATTATGGCCGACGCTTTGGCTCGCGCGTGTGAGGATGAGCCCGACTTGATCGTGGATGTGGCTACGCTCACAGGTGCGCAAGTGGTCGCACTCGGTACCCACGTGGGTGCGGTGATGGCCAATAGCGACAGGCACCGCGAACAGGCGGTTGCGGCCGCGCACACCGCCGGTGAATTCATGTGGCCCATGCCCTTGCCGGTGGAGTTGCGGCCTTCGTTGGACTCCAAGATTGCTGATATCGCCAATATCGGCGAACGTATGGGCGGCATGCTGACCGCAGGCGTCTTCCTGCAGGAGTTTGTTACCCCCGGCGTACCCTGGGTGCATCTGGACATCGCGGGACCCGCCTTCAACGAGCAGGCACCGCGCGGGTACACCCCTAGCGGCGGCACCGGCTTCGCGGTGCGCACGTTGGTGGCACTTGCGGCAGAAATCGCCGAACGCAGCAGTTGAACCGCGCGCGACGCGGATACCCACAGCGTTTGTCCAAAGTTATCCACAAGGAACTGCCTGTGGGTGGCCCAGATGGGGGCAAAGGTGGAAGGATGAGCGCAAAGATCTCCCGACACTGAGGTCGGGAACAAGCAGATCGGTTGGAGGGACACCGGCGTGAGCGAGTCCGACACACCAGAATTCGACATTGTCATCCTTGGCGGCGGCAGCGGTGGCTATGCCTGCGCCTTGCGGGCATCGCAACTGGGGCTATCGGTAGCTCTCATCGAACAGGCGGAACTTGGCGGTACATGTCTGCACCGCGGGTGCATTCCCACCAAGGCCCTACTACACGCTGCGGAGGTCGCTGACGAGGTGCGCGGCAGCGACCATGTCGGGGTCACGTCGACTTTCAGCGGGATCGACATGGCCAAGGTGAACAAGTACAAGGAGAGCGTGGTCGCGCGCTTGTACAAGGGCCTGCAAGGGCTCGTCGCGAGCCGGGGGGTCACATATGTCGCTGGCACCGGTCGTCTCGTCGCGCCGAACGCTGTGGAGGTCAACGGACAGCGCTACGTCGGCCGCAACGTCGTGTTGGCTACGGGTTCCTATGCCCGCACTCTGCCGGGAATCGACATCGGCGGGCTGGTGGTCACCAGCGATCAGGCTCTGCAACTCGACTGGATTCCGAATCAGGTGATCGTGCTGGGCGGCGGCGTGATCGGGGTGGAGTTCGCCAGCGTGTGGCGTTCTTTCGGTTCCGAGGTCACCATCCTCGAGGCGCTGCCCAGTCTGGTGCCATCGGAAGACGCTTCCTCTTCGAAGGCTCTGGAGCGGGCGTTCCGCAAGCGTGGTATCAAATTCAGCACCGGCGTGCGGGTGATGTCGGTGAGTCAAAATTCCCAGGGTGTGGACGTCACGATGGAGACCGGCGACACCTATCACGCCGAGCTACTGCTCGTGGCCGTCGGCCGCGGACCCAACTCCGCCGGCATGGGCTACGAGGAGCAGGGCATCGCCATGGATCGTGGGTTTGTGCTCACAGATGAACGACTGCGCACCAACGTGCCCGGGGTGTTCGCCGTGGGTGACATCGTGCCCGGTCTGCAGCTGGCGCACCGCGGTTTCGCCCAAGGCATTTTTGTGGCCGAGGAGGTCGCCAGACTCGCCCCAGCCGTGTTGGACGAGAAGGGAATTCCGCGCGTCACCTACTGCGAACCGGAAGTGGCCAGTGTGGGTTACAACGAAAACGAGGCCCGGGAACACTTCGGTGCGGACAACATCGAGAGTGTGGAATACAACCTCGGCGGCAACGGCAAGAGCCAGATCCTGGGCACTGCCGGCTTCATCAAACTGGTGCGACAAAAGGATGGACCGGTGGTGGGAGTGCACATGGTGGGATCCCGAGTCGGTGAACAGATCGGCGAAGCCCAGTTGATCTTCTCGTGGGAGGCCTACCCGGAAGATGTGGCCGTCCTCCTGCACGCCCACCCCACCCAGAATGAAGCTATGGGAGAGGCCCACATGGCGCTTGCCGGAAAACCGCTGCATGCACACGGCTAATTTCCGTCAAGAGCGGTAACGTCTCACCCAAAGCACCACACAACCGCACACCACAAGCACCCACCGGAGAACAGAGAGGGAGTGGCTTCCGCCATGTCTGTTGAAGTGAAGCTGCCGGCTCTTGGCGAAAGCGTGACTGAAGGCACCGTGACGCGCTGGCTCAAGAATGTCGGAGACAGCGTCGCCATGGATGAGCCGCTGCTGGAGGTGAGCACGGACAAAGTTGACACCGAGATCCCGGCGCCTACCGCCGGTGTGGTGCTAGAGATTCGCGCGGGCGAAGACGATGTCGTGGAAGTGGGTGGGGTACTCGCAGTGATCGGTGACGCCTCCGAGGCGACGGCGGCACCAGCACCACCTGCACAACCTGCACCGATGGCCGCTGCTGCCCCCGCAGCGGCCGCGCCACCCCCGCCGATGGGTGCACCCATGGGTACTCTGCCGCCACCGCCCGGCGCTCCGGTAGCTCCGCCTGCGCCGGCGCCAGCGCCGATAGTCCCGGCAACCGCAACCGCTCCGGCAACCGCCGCTGCGCCGGTTGCTGCCTCGGGGACCGACATCACCCTGCCGGCTTTGGGCGAAAGCGTGACCGAGGGAACTGTCACCCGCTGGCTGAAAAGCGTCGGCGACGACGTGGCGATGGATGAACCCCTGCTCGAGGTCAGCACCGACAAGGTCGACACCGAAATCCCCTCGCCGACCGCCGGCACGCTGCTGGAGATTCGGGTGCAGGAAGACGAGACCGCCGAAGTGGGTGCGGTGCTCGCCGTGGTGGGCGAGGCGGGCGCGGTTGCCACGCCGGCCGCTGCTCCACCCGCCGCTGCCGCACCTGCGGCCGCTCCGACTGCCGCTCCTCCGCCCGCTGCAGCTGCCGAGCCTGCGGCCGCTCCTGTGCGACCGGTGGATATGCCTGTGCCAGCCGACGAATCCATGCCGTATGTCACGCCCATCGTGCGCAAGATGGCTAAGCAGGCAGGCGTCGATCTCACCACCATCAAAGGCACGGGCGTCGACGGCCGGATCCGGCGCGAAGATGTCGCCGCCGCCGCAACTGGCACCACCCCTGCGGCGCCGTCGGCTCCCACGGCCATCGCACCACCTGCCGCCGTCAGCGCTCCTGCTGCAGCCGCGTCTGCTGCGACCGCTGCTCCGCCAGTCAGCCACACCCCGATTGTGGCGTCACCGTTACGCGGCACAGAAGTGAAGCTGCCGCGACTGCGTCGGGTGATCGCCGAACGCATGGTGCAGTCACTGCAAGTTTCCGCTCAACTCACTACGGTGGTTGAGGCCGACGTGACGCGGATTGCCCACTTGCGGCAAGAACAGAAGGCCGCTTTCCTCGCCCGGCATGGTGTGAAGTTGAGTTTCCTGCCGTTCTTCGCCTATGCCGCTGTCGAAGCACTCAAAGCCCACCCTGAAGTGAACGCCTCGCTCGACATGGAATCCGGCACGGTCACTTACCACGGCATCGATAATCTCGGCATGGCTGTGGAAACCGAACGCGGCCTCCTGGTACCGGTCATCCGGGATGCTGGATCTTTGAGCATCGCGGGTTTGGCGCAGGCCATCGCCGATCTGGCCACCCGCACCCGGGCCAACAAACTGTCCCCAGACGATCTGACTGGTGGCACCTTCACGATGACGAACACGGGTAGTCGGGGTGCGCTGTTCGACACTCCGATCATCAATCAGCCGCAGGTGGCGATTTTGGGGACCGGAGCAGTGGTCAAGCGGCCCGTGGTGGTCGCCGACGCGGACGGCAACGACGCCATCAGTGTGCGGTCCATGGTGTATCTGGCACTGTCCTATGACCACCGACTGGTTGACGGTGCAGACGCAGCTCGCTACCTCTCGGAGGTCAAGGCGCGGCTGGAAAGCGGCGATTTCCTCAACCAGCTCTAACCCCACGTGTCGTCACAGCCCGGATCGGACAGAATGTCCCCTATGCGGATTGCCATTGCCGGTTCCTCCGGCCTCATCGGATCAACTGTGACCGCCTCGCTCCAGGCACATGGTCACGAAGTCGTGCGGCTGGTTCGTCGCGAAGCCTCAGGTCCGGGCGAAATTTCGTGGGATCCGGCTGAAGGCCGCGTCGGCCCCGGTTTGGAACATACTGATGCGGTGATCAATCTCGCCGGCGCGAATGTCGGCGGCAAACGTTGGACCAAGGCCTACAAGAAGGAGATCCTGGACAGTCGCGTATTGGGCACAACAACTTTGGCCACTGCTATGGCCGCGTTGGAGGGTGGTCCACGGGTATTCCTCAACGGTTCGGCAATCGGCTACTACGGAGATGCCGGAACCACTCCGCTGACTGAGTCCTCCCCCGCCGGCAGCGGTTTTTTGGCTGATGTCGTGGTGGCTTGGGAAGGTGCCACCACCGCGGCCACCGACGCTGGGATCCGAGTGGTGGCGCTGCGCACGGGTCTGGTGGTGAGTCCCCGGGGCGGAGCTTTCGGCCGTCTGCTGCCCATCTTCAAATATGGACTCGGGGGTCGAGTGGGCAGCGGTGACCAGTACTGGTCCTTCATCTCGCTTCGCGACGAGGTGGAGGCGATTCGCTTCTGTCTGGACCATGACGAAATTTCTGGTCCCGTGAACCTGGTCTCACCGCATGCGGTCACCAACCGGGACATCACCAAGGCAATGTCGGAATTCGTCCGGCGTCCGGCGTTTTTGCCCGTCCCGGCGCTCGCGCTCAAGGCCACCTTGGGCGAGTTCGCTGACGACATTCTCGCCAGCCAGAACGTGGTACCGACTGTGTTGACGGACGCGGGCTTCGAATGGTCAGACCCGACCATCGCCGATGCCCTGGCCACCATGCGCTCGGAATAGACCGCCGACCGCAAGGTACGTGGGTCAGTAACACCGTCCAATTGCGCGGGCACCCGCACCTGCCGAGGTTGCGGACAACAACCCCTGGCCCACACATATTCAGGGAGCCGCGGGCCCGCCGGAAGACGCCAGGTACTCGCACACACCGGCAATTACAACGACGACCGCATCGGCTGCCGCCGCAGCAGCACGGGCGACCGCCAAGTGGTCGTGTTCGACGGTAGCGATGCCCGTAGCCATGTTTGTGATAGTCGACAATCCGAGCGTGTCCATGCCGTGCCACGTTGCCCTTATGACTTCCGGCACGGTCGACATACCCACGGCGTCGGCGCCTAGAGTGCGCTGCATACGCACCTCCGCCGCGGTCTCATAGGTCGGACCCAAGGCCGCCAGGTAGACCCCAGATGCCACATTGTGGCCGTTGGCGTGACCTACCTCCAGGGCCTTTTGCCGCAAGGCTGCAGAGTAAGCCCGCGACATCGGCACGAAACGAATCGGAGTGTCCGGCGGCAGTGGACCAACGAGCGGGTTGCAGCCCAAGAGGTTGATGTGATCTTCGATCACCATCAGTTGTCCCACCTGGAATTCCGGGTTCACCCCACCCGCCGCGTTGGTCGCGATGAATGTCGAGACGCCGAGTTCGGCAGCAACGTCGACCCCGAAGGTGACATCTGTTGGCGACCACCCTTCATAGAGGTGTACTCGGCCAGAAAACACAATGACCGGCACGCCTGATATGTACCCAAGAATGACGTTTCCCGCATGTCCGGGAATTGCGGACATCGGCATGTCGGGAATGTCTTGGTACGAGATCACAACCGGGTCGACCACCAGATCGGCCACCGGACCCAGTCCAGAACCGAGCACGATGGCGACTTGCGGGGCAATATCGGCGGCGGCGCGCAGCGCATCGGCCGCAGCCCGTGGCGAGCGGGGGTTGCCTGCCATGGTGGTCATGTTTGTCTCCTCATCGTCGACGGAACCCGGGTTCCCGGCACTCCCCATCCGATGCCGGCATTGCCCAGACCGTAGGTCACAAGCCCGATGGCAGCGCCGCCGATGCGAA
>CAZVKB010000078.1:0-3054 GCA_964627505.1 uncultured Actinomycetes bacterium
CGGCACTGCCGTGCGTGGTGTGGGAGTGCCATGTGCAGCACACAGTTCCGCCAGACCACCTTTGCTTGCCAAGCGCGCAGGCAAATCAGGGGCCACCTTCGGAAGCATCAGGGTGCTGAAGTGTTCCCTGTGCGCGGCCAGCAGCACCGCTGTTTCATCATCACCCGCGATGGCGACAGTCGGCCTCCCAATCTGCTGCAGCATTCCGTCAATCGCCGCGATGAGTGCCGCTGCAGATTCAGCACCCGCGGTGGGCCACGGAATCGCACCCGCGAGATATCGAGATGACGCTAATGGCACGTATGGCCGGGCGACAGTGGCCCACACCGGAACACCCACCCGTCCCAGGGTCCGCACCGTGGCCAGCGCACCGTAATCCCATTCGTGTGCACCAATCGTGAGCAGCAACGCCGGAACCGAGGTGTCGAAATCAGCACCCACCATCAGCAACCGCCTTTCGTCGTAGCCCAGCGAGCGCTCGAAGTCCGCCTATGCAAGAAACCGCCGCAGGTGGAACAGTACGCTGATCAATGTGCCCGCACAGCCACTCGCCTACCTCGATCTTCCAGATGAGGACGACAGCGGCCTGCGCGACTCGGTAGTGGCCGCAGCTCGAGAGTGGCGCTGGGTGGTCTCGGTATTCCTCGTAATCGTGGTGGCCGGCGGCTGGTTCGTGATGAACACACCAACGCAGTATCGGGCTGGAGCGGTGATGTCGTTCGTGCCGCGCGAAGGCAACGACATCAGCGGGTCGTTGGCCGAACTGCTCGCAACCAGGTATCCCGAAGTCGTCGCTTCCGAGGCCGCGATCGCTGCGGCAGCCGAAGCAAGTGGCGCCAGCGGCTCTGAAGTGAGCAGCGGCCTGGCCGCCAACATGCCACCCGGCACTTTGAATCTCGTGTTCTCAGCCACACTCGGCACACCAGAATCGGCCTACGCGGCCGCGGAATCACTGCAGAGCAGTGTGCTTTCGGCCAATGAGTCCGACGTCGAACTGCGCGCCGTGACGGTGTCGGAGCCCAGCGGATGGGGCACGACGGGTCCACCGGCCATGTTGCTCTATGCCGCGGTTCTGTTCGTCGCTGCCGTCGCGGCCTTCGTCGTGGGCTTGGTGGTCGATGGTCTGCGAGGTCTCAGCCGGCGCCACGTGTGAGCGAGAAAACCGTGCGCAGGACAATCTTGAAGTCGAGCCACAGCGACCAATTCTCGATGTAGAAGTTGTCGTAGCGGGCACGTCCGGCGATCGAAGTATCGCCGCGCAATCCATGGATTTGAGCCCAGCCGGTGAGGCCACACGGCACCCGGTGCCGACTGTCGTAGTAGGGGTACATGGCCTGAAACTGCTCGGCGAAGTGCGGCCGCTCCGGTCGCGGTCCCACGATCGACATGTCGCCGCGCAGAATATTGACCAACTGAGGCAACTCATCCAGCGAACTTTTCCGCAAGATCTTGCCAAACCAACTCACCCGGTCGTCATTGCTGATGTTCCACTTGGTGGCCGATTCAGTACTGTCTGCCGGTCGCAAACTCCTGAACTTGTAGAGATTGAAGGTCCGCCCGTCCACCCCCACCCGCTCTTGCCGAAAGATCACCTTCGGGCCGTCGACTATCCGGTTCACCAACGCCAGCATCAGCAACAACGGTGAAAGCACGACGATCGCGAAGAGTGAGATGGCGATATCCAGCAGCCGTTTCACACGCCACAGAGGGGAACGGAAAGCCAACCGGCTCAAGCGGGTAAGCGGGATATCCGAAATGACATCGGTCTGTCCTCTGGCCGAGGTGAGCTCGTACAACCTGGGCACCACGGCAATGTTCGCAGCTTGCCGATCCGCACTTCGGATGATTCCCACGAGTTCCGACTCCGGCACGTGGGTAAAAGCCACCAAGACGTACGACACGTCGTACGCCTCGATCAGCGGCACCAAGTCCGCAGTGGGCCCAAGCAACGGCAAAGGCCGCTCCAACGTCATTTCTGGCGGAGGCGAGTCCACGAAACCGAGCGGCTCAAGACCACTATCCCGCTCCCGCAATAATGCATGCGCCAACGCGATGCCCACCCGACCACAACCGACAATCAATGTCGGTTTCCCCAGAAGCCGATTGCGCCGCATATAGCGGATGAAGGCGTAGGAAGTTGCCCGGCTCAGCACCAGCACCACAAACGCCACCACCCACGCTTGCACGGGAGTGTTGAGCAAGTCGTTGTTGCCCAACGTGGCGAAAACCAGGTAAGCCAGTGCGGCAGCGATCAGGAATCGACTCGCGATCACCGGCAGGTCATTGAGCACGGACAGCGTAAATCGACTGCGGTACAGCCCGGCCTGCGCTAGTCCCAACACGTAGAAAACGACGAAAACAAACACCCCGAAACTCCAGAAGGACAAAGCCCACGAGAGCACTGCCAGCGTGCCGGCATCAAACGCGATCAGCAGGACGAGTCCTCCGTGTCGGCGCATGAAACCGAATCTTCGTTGCTTCGCCTCCGACAATGTGGACACCTGCAGAGGTCCGTCCGTTGATTCGGTCACGTCGTGGTCTCCATAATCCCGCATTCGCCGCCAGGGCCAAAGCCACCCGTGACGTGGATGATGTGGGCCCCACCGGCGAGCCCGTGCGAATTGCATGGGCACTGCATCATGGCCTCCACAAGCGACTAAAGTAAGTATGTCTGGAGATACCTTACGAGGTTAGATCGCCTGTCAACTGAAAGGGCACGACGGTGGACCGTCGCTCAGTTACCCCCCACATGGTGAGTTCCCTCCCACCGAGAGCAGCAGTGTGGCGCACAACCTTAGTGCTTTGGTTGGTTGCTGCCTTGGCTGCCTTCGCCGCCGCCCCCGCTCGGGCCGAGGGAGAGACGTTCACCGATCAAGTGCCGCTGAGCCTCACGGTCACCGGACCCAACAGCAGTTCATCCACCTCAATTCCGGTGCTTCCCGGCCTCACACCGGTCTCCCTAACCGCCACGATTGTGGGCGGCACAGGCCCCACATCCTACGAAGGCAGCTATACGTTGCGCTCCGGCACGGCTTTCGCCAGCGTATCGGCGCA
>CAZVKB010000078.1:3154-13318 GCA_964627505.1 uncultured Actinomycetes bacterium
GCGGCCATCGCGTTGCAGTCGCCAGAACTCGAACTCGCCGCTGGTACCGACACCACCGAGGACCTCGCTCAATCCGGCCAGGCACCCGACAATCTGACTCTCACCTGGGCCGACATCGGCAGTTCCACACCCGCTCTCACCGGTTTGGGTACCCAGAGCGCAACGATCTTCGTGGCACAGTCCAGGTTCGGTCAACCGGTGGAAAAACTCGACATCACCATAAACGGCACCAACATTCCCACGCCTGAAGGGGCCACGGCTTACGTCTCGCTATACATAGACGATCAACTGTATGCCTCCAGCCAACTGAGCAACTCCGATCGATTCTCCCTGACGGCGACGGTCACGCCCGAGCGGATCAAGCGCACCACCAAGATCACTGTGCAAATGGTGGCAGCGCCGGCCGGTGGCCTGTGTACGTCCCCATCGTTTCCAGCCCGCGTGGATCTCGATGCGGTTACGTCGACTATTTCCGCCACTCCCGGGCAGAGCCTGGATCCGGGGTTCGACCGGTTTCCGCAAACACTCCGACACAGTTTTCCGGTGGCTTTTGCCAAAGGCATCACACCTGCGGACGTAGGTAATGCAGTCACCGTTGTGGCCTCGGTTTCCCGCCAGGAAACTTCGCCATTATTGATCTCCGTGCCCTCGGCGTCGGAGTTTTTCGACTCCAAGCTCAGTGGCCTCCTGGTCAACGCTGGTCCGGAGGAGAGCGCCCGTCTGGATGCGCCGCTGGTGTTCGGGGCAACCCGTGCCCCCGTCACCGTACCGCCGTTATTCACGGTGACCACGGATACCCCATACGCGGCTTTCGAAGCTTTCGACCAGAACGGTCGAGATGTCTTGATGCTCGGCTCATTCAACGGCGGCGACTCCGCAGTTGGTCAAGCGTTGCAGAGCGTGATCACCGACTTCCTGGCGCCCGCTCCCGACGGCTGGTTCGAGACCTCTGGCGGTGATTTGCTGGTGGCTACCGAGACCAGTGGGCCAACACTGCTGGACCTGACCCAAGTGCCACCGCCACCCGCGAGCGCCGCAACTCCGGGGTCGCCGTGGTGGGTGTGGCTGCTGGCTGTCCTGGGCATCGCGGTACTGGTGGGCCTGGGATGGACGATGGTGCGCCGCGAAAGCACGACGAAACAGTAAATCCGTGGACACATCCTCCGATCCGCCGCTCTGGCGCCGACTGCTCGACACCGTACGTCGCCGCATCGTGCTAGCTCTTGTTCTCTTCGGAGTGCTCGTAGGGCTTGGGGCGGCGTATTCGCTGAGTATTCCCACGCAGTACACCGCCACCGGGGTGATGTCATTCCAGCCCCGCGAGGGGGTATCCGAAGGTCGAGATCTCACTGCTCTGCTGGCAAGTCGGTATCCAGCAGTGGTGGCTAGTGAGACTGCGGTTGGAAAAGCGTCGATCGCTGCAGGCGTGACTCCCTCGGAAGTATCAGCTGGGCTGGCTTCGGAGGTTCAGCCTTCAACTCTGAACATGGTGATAACTGTCACGTTGCCCAATGCCACTCAAGCCATGGCCGCTTCGCAGTCGCTCTACCTGAGCGCGTTAGCCGCCAACGACACGGACCCTTATCTGGAAGCATTACAGACCGAGTCGCCCACATCGGCAGTCGCAGTTGGCGGAATCCCCACCGTAGTTCTCCTGGCCGCAGTGGTGCTGCTCTCGGCAGTTGCTTCCGCACTTGTGACGCTTTTCGTAGATCAGATGCTTGAGCGCTCACCATGAAGCACGTGCTCATGGTCAGCCAACCTACTGTGGCAGGGGTGGCGCAGTGCGTGCTTGATTGGTCGCGGGGATTGCTGCACCGTGGATGGCAGGTGACTGTTGCCTGCCCGAGCGACGAAAACCTTACAGCCTGGTGCGGGGATGCCAGCATCCCCACTGTGGCATGGGAGGCTGTGCGTTCACCCACCTCGGGCGTCCGCAGTGAAACCTCGGCTTTGACGGAGATCATCCGAACCACCCGACCCGATGTGGTGGTGTTGCACAGCAGCAAAGCCGGACTTGATGGTCGTCTGGCGCTGCGCGGCTCGCTGCCTACCGTGTTCGTGCCGCACGCGTGGTCCTTCGACGCCGCCACCGGTCCGGCTGCGCATGGAGCCCTGTGGTGGGAACGCTGGGCGGGAGCACGCTGGACCGACACCATCGTGTGTGTGAGTGCAGCGGAATATCTGCGCGGCCGTTCTGCCCGGATTTCGGCCACCTATCAGGTGGCACGCAATGGCATTGATGTGGAGGCGATTGCGGCTGTCGCTGGCGATGGCCGCCAGCAAGTACGCGCGGCTCTGCACCTCGCGGCCGACGACCGGGTGGCGGTGTGTGTCGGACGTCTCACCCGACAGAAGGGGCAGGATGTGCTGCTGGCGGCTTGGCCGCAGGTGAGTGGAGTTCCCGGTAAGCGCTTGGTCATCGTCGGCGACGGTCCAGATGCTTCCGCTCTGCACGCCCAAGCTGACGGTGATGACACCGTACGTTTCACCGGCGGTGTTGATCGCACCACCGCATTGGCTTGGCTCACTGCCGCTGACATCGTGGTGGTGCCGTCGCGCTGGGAGGGCATGGCTTTGGTGCCGTTGGAGGCGCTTGCCGCTGGTACCCCAGTGGTGGCAAGCGACGTCACTGGGGTGGCCGAAGCGGTGGTGGAACCGGTGGGGACCGTAGTGGCACCGGAGGATCCCGAGGCGCTGGCCGTTGCGCTCGCTAAGTGGTTAGCGTTGGCACCGCAGGAGGAGGCGGTAGTGCGCGCACAAGCCCGGGCGCGGGCTCAGGCAGAGTTTGCGTTGGATACCACCGTGTCGGCCGTGGAATCTGCGCTGCGCGACACACTTCAGCGCAGGCAACTTAGGTAGTTACCTGCGCTGAGGTTCATCCGGCAATCAGTGCATCTTATGCCGTGGCGAGCATCGTCTTCAGACCGGCGAGAGCCGGGGCCACTGAACCGTCGGGGAACACCAATCCGTAGCCGCCATTGTTCTTGTCTGCTGATTCAGCCCGGTCCTTGTACCAGAAGATCCGGGTGACGTTCGGGTAGGTGGTGCGGACGATGTCGATGGTTTCTGCCAGGTAAGCAGCCTGCTGTTCGGGAGTCACACCCAACTGCCAGTTGGCCGCTCCGGGCGCCGTCTCGTGGGCACTCCAGCCGAACTCCGTGAACCAAATCTGCTTGGCACCGTCGCCGTATCGGGCCATTACGGCCATCAGGCTGGGAAGGTGGTGCAGTCGCCACATCGTGCCGTTGTCCGGCAGGCCGGGAGCTTCGTTGGCCACACCCTGGTAGGGGTGAACGCCCATGATGTCGTACTTGCCAGCCGCTCCAGCTGCCAGTGCTTTGGCCACCCACTGGTCGTCGACGAACATCGTGCCGCCGAAGATCACCTTCACGGAACGGTCACCGGCTTTGAATCCCGCGTATGCCGCACGAAGCACCTTCGCGTACGTGACCGGGCTGGCGCCGCGCATGAAGTCGTCGCTGTTCGGCTCGTTCCACACTTCCCACCCCTCCACGACACCCTTGTACTTGATCGCCAGCCGCTTGCTCACGCTGGTGAGACCCTTAAGTCCTGCCGACGAGGTGGGGGCTACCCGCTCGTCATCCGAACCGTTGGCCCACTTCGGCGCCATCCACAGCGTCACCATCGGCTTGAGTCCACGGGCTGCGGCCATCTTGATCGCGTTGTCCACCATCGACATCCCCCACGCGTCGAAGGTGCCCGACTTCACCGGCTCCAGCATCCGCCAGGAAACGTCGATCCGAACCGCGGAGGCCCCATTGGCCTTCAGTGTGTCGAGGACCATGGCTCGCTGAGCGTCGGTGTAGTTGCTCCAGGTGCCGTGGAACTGCACTCCCACCACCGGGGCATTGCCTGTGGCAGCGGCGGCCGGGGCTGCGTTCGTCACGTGCAGAACCAGCGAACCCACGAGAGCCAGGACCAGACTGACTGCCGTCAAGGCGACCATGCGCAGTGTGCGGGTGGGGAGGGTTGCTGTGCTCATGGTGGGTGCTTCGACCACCGCGGCGGCGGACTTGAGAGGTAGAAAGAAAAAGACTTGAGGAAAATCCGAAAAGTTAGGCCGAACGTGCGTCAAGGGGTTGTGCTTCGGCCGCATCTTCGCTATCGGCGCGTTGCCGCCGCAATTGCATGGTGAGGACACGCTGACCCGCCAACGCCCATCCGACCATTAGCCACACCGTGGTGCGGGAGAGGGCATTGCGCATGGGGTAATCAGCGAATCCCTCCACCATCAACGCTGCCAACGCAGCTGCCGCTGCCATGGTGAGCGCGGCGCTCAAGGGTGGGAGCACACGCGCCACCCCACTCTGCGCCGAAGGCGGGCCCCGCTTGGCCCGGTAAGCGGCCCACACCTGTCTTCGGCCCATCCTGGCTGCCAAAATCACCGCCACACCAAAGCCCACCACAGCCACAATTCCCACAATCCCCTGCTCCGCGGCTACCGCGATGAAGAAGTTGTGGGGATGTTCGGCACCCCCCGGACGTGCCTCGGAGTTGATCTGTGTGGAAAGTTCCGGGAAAGTGTTGGGCCCCTGCCCCAGCCAGGGTTCAGCCAGCCACTCGCGGATGCCCTCAGCTCGGTAGCTCTCCCGCCGGTCATAGGGGTTGGAGCCACGATCGGCGATGCTCAACACCCGCTCTGTCACCAACGTGACGCCTGGGATCTGCACCGGTGAGATAGTGAGTGCTGCTCCCAGCACCACCACGATCCCGGCGGCGACCAGGAATGGCTTGCGCAATTGCGGCACGAGGAGGAACAGCACCAGTAGTCCGGCAACAGCCCCCAACCAAGCCCCGCGCGAAAGTGATTGCACCATACCCAGCCCTGAGATCGCTGCCGTTGCAGCCAGCAGCCATCTCAGTCGGCCGGCAGTGAGGCCCCACAACCCCACAGTGAAAACGAACACCAACATGCAGTACAGACCATATTCGTTGGGTTGGCCGAACACTCCGGTTGGGCGGCCAGTCACGACGGCACCGTCGAAGGACGCCTCCAAACCTCCCTTGGCGAACAGGAAGCCTGTGAGGGCTACGGCAATCGCGCCGATCAGCCACGCCACCAATGCCCGTTGCAGCGCACGTGGGCGACCAGCGAGTTCGGCCCAGGAGAGGGCCACGAGAGCAGCAGTGATCTGCCATAGCCCGAATTTTGCCGAGGTGAACAAGGTTGGGCTCTGCACCATGGCCAGGATGATGCCCAAGGACCACACCACGGCCATCAGTGCTGGCAGATTGCGGGGCAATGGGAGTAAGCCACGCTGGAGCCGATCCACCACTGCCGTGGCGACGAGTAGGAACGACATCGCGGTCACGAATTGCAGACCGCCCGGCAACGCTACTAGCCCGAAGGGTGCAGCCAAACCGAAAAGCAACGGCACCCAGGTCGGGCGGTAATAGAGAAGAAGCGCACCGATAATCACCACGAGGCCGATGACGGGCAGGAGCTGGGTCATCCTGACGCACCATGGTAGGGCTGGTGCGTGCGGTCCACGGCCCGGTCGCAGGTAGCTGCGTCGGTGAGTGATGCTGGCGTCACGCTGCTAGCTCCCAACGCGGAATCGGCGGCCTCTTCCAGCGAATCTACCTGAACCATGCCATCGAACTCGGCGAGTGGGGGCAACCTCATCGAGTGATGACTCGGAACCCGAGTGGGCTAATGCGGGGAGGTGCGTGGCCATAGCACCTACCTAATGTAAAGGCCGGCGATGCCCCAGCGCCCGAGTACTTCTTGGTCCGAGTGGCCCTTCACCTATGCGCTGCGCACGTCGACGGTTTCGAGATCATGGGAACCGCCACTGATGTCTGCGCTCACCGCCGGCTGGCTGTCCGGAGCACGCCGACAAACTCGTCTGCCACTTGCTGGGCGTCGGGTTGTAACAGCGCTGCATTCCGACCTGCCTGCCCCATCTTCAGACGGCTATCAGGATCCGTCAACGTGGCCAACGCCTCTGCCACGGCATATGGGTCTGCCTGCGCCACCATGATGCCGGCGGGTCCGGCTGGAGTTTGCAGCCTTCGTGCCACCGGACCGGGACCGGCGATCACGACGGGGATGCCACCCAGCATGGCCTCCGTCGCGGTGATGCCATAGCCCTCGCGGTCGGGCGCATTGGGCTGGCCAGGCCGGGTGAGCACGGCGAGGGCATCGAATGCACTCACCAACCTGCCGGCGCCGGGTATGGACCCCAGGAAATCCACGCGGTCGATAACGCCTAGGTCAGCGGCGAGTGCTGTGAGTCGCTCGAGCTCATCGGGGGTCGCAGGGGAAGCAGCCCCGATCACAACTAGCCGCCACCGCCGCGCAGGAGCATAGGCGAGGCTGGCGATCCCCACATCGACGCCCTTGTAGGGCACAAGACGGCCAATGATGGCGCAAGTTGGCTGATCGGTGGCGGTGTACCCAAGCTGGGCTAATGCCGCCAGTGCCGAGCTCCGCGATTCGGGGTCCGCAGGCCGCTCCGGCTCAATGACGACGAGATCCTTCCGACAAGTCGGCATTCCCACTTCCAGCGCAGTGGCGATGACTTTAGTGGCGATCCGCCCAAGCGGTCGTGCCAGGCTGGCATCGAAGGAGTGGTCGTGCTTGACCCACACTCGCGGTATCCCCAGTGCGACCGCAGGGCCGGCCACGGCGGCCATTGCTTTCACGCCATTGGCAACGATGACTTCTGGCCGGTGTGCTCGCAAGTCGGCTAACAGCAGCCGGGCGGTGTTGGCCATATCCCTGGCCGAACTTCCCGTCGGCAGCACGAGAATCTCGGCACCTTGGGCAGCAAGGACATCTGCGAGTGGCCCGGCCTCCAGAATGATGGCCCGGACGCGCAAACCGCGGGAATGAGCAAGGACGGACGCCAACCACTGCTCGGCACCGCCCGCAGTACCTCCAAACGTGGAGATGACCGTGACCTTGAGTTCGGACGCGCTCACCCAAGACACTGTAGCCGTTTGGCCACGTGCAAACTGCAGGCTGACACCTGGCAGCCAAGAAGAAGTGTGGGGCACACCTGACGGAAATTTCGACGGGACGCGGGTGACCGTCTGACGTATGCTCCCAATCGACCAGGCTGCCCCGCATTTTCGGCTGAGAGGTGTGGTCCAATGCGCGAATTGACCCTGCGCGAAGTGCAGGACAGGGAATTAGCCTGCCTGATAGAAGTCACCAACGTGTGCGACCGTCTAGGGATCGAATACTTCCTCGACTATGGAACTCTCCTCGGTGCCCGCCGCCACGGCGGCTTCATCCCGTGGGACGATGACATCGACATCACCATCTCTGGGAGCGATTACCCCAGGTTCATCGCGGCGGCGCCGAACCTTCTGCCAGCCGGGTTGCGGGTCGAAACGGGGGCCTACGGGCTGCGCTTCATCAAGGTGGTCATCGAGGGCACTGCGGTGATCGAAGATTCACCTCTACTAGACACTTCGGCACCGAATGGAGAACTTTGGATCGACATTTTTCCGTTGGTGAGTTTGCGTAGACCAATGGGAATGCGCAAGCTCATCCAGCAGGCGTCGTACGTGTCCATGATCCATTCCACCAGTGCAACCCAATGGCGCCGAGTACGTGCAGAGGAACCAGGAAAGTCGAAAGCTCTCCGCGCAATGTCTGCGCTCCCGCTCAGTGTGATGTACACGTGGCCGCGGCGGGCCGTCGAACGCAATGAACCAGCCAGCTCCGGCCGGTTCGTTGGTCATCCTTTTGGCTTAGGCAGTTCATTCGGGCCAAAATACTTGGACCCGCACGTGATTTACCCGCTCGGAACAATTGGTTTCGAAGGTCACGAATTTTCCGCCCCCCATGACGTCGACGCATATTTGCGCTTGATCTACGGAGACTGGCGGATCCAGCCGCCGCCGGAGGATCGCAAACCCCATCTACTGTGGGCCGGGGTTCCAGACCAGCCGAGCCGAGACTGATAACGTCCAGACCGGAATTCTCCTACTGGACGATAGCCAGATTCGTCATGGCCGTCACCAGCAGAGCGTGGTCGGCCGGTGTGCGTACGGCCAGCCGCCAACGGCCGCGGCCATCGTCGAACTTTGCCGACACGTCCTTGACATAGAAGCCTTCGCGTGCGAGAAGCGCATCAGCCAGGCGAGCAGACGTGGCGGCGTCAACGGCCAGTTCAACCAGCAGGAAGTTGCCCCCGCTAGGCGAGACGCATTTCACGCCAGGGACCCTGCGGAGTCGAGTGGCTAAGTCGCCTCTGTCCTCGATGGTCGCCGAGAATGATTCCTGCAAGGCGGTCCGATTCTTGAGTAGGAGTTCGACGAACTTCTCGGCCACGCTGTTCATGTTCCAGATAGGCAGATCGGAACGTAACGCGTCCAGGAGATCGGTGTCCTGCGAGTAGACGAAGCCAATGCGCACACCCGGCACGCCCAACGCTTTGCTCAAACTCTGCAAGACAACCACGTTGGTCAGCGGATCGCTTTCCAGGGAGTCGATAATCGACTCCTCATCACAAAAGTGGATGAACGACTCGTCCACCAGCACAATGCAGTCCTGGTGGGCGCGCGCGAACTCCATAATGTGAGCGGTAGGGGTCACCGCACCGGTGGGGTTGTTCGGATTGACCACCACCACGACAGAGCCGGGAGGGACCTCGGTCGGCAAGTGGACAACGCCAGTCCCGTCATCACGGTAGGCGCGAGCATCCGGCACGACCCGATGCCACTCACCAAAGGTCGGGCGCGGAATGAAGGCAACCCGCCCGGCGAACCGACGCGCGGCCCACGGGAAGAACTGCGCGGCACCGTTGAGTGCCACCACATTGCGGCTTGGAACTTGCAGAAACCAAGCGAGTTTCTGATCAAGAATCGCCTGCGACGAACCGTAGTTGAACAGCAACTCCGGGAGTTGCAAGCGTAGTTCGGAGAGCACCTGCGGTGTGGGGTAGTGCATATTGCGGATGAATGCGAAATCAACCATCTCAAGGCCCCAGTAACCACCCCACGCCCGGTCCAGGAGTTCCCGGCGGTGCGCGGGATCGGCCATGAACCTGGCATGGTGCAGATCCACCGGATCGTCAACTTCGGCCCAACTCCCCGACCGCACTTTGACGCCGTGGATTTTGGCGTGCCCAATGGAGATCAACATGCCCAAAATGAGCTCGTAGTAGCAGTTGTCGTCGATGGCACGCGCATAAAACTTGAGCAGAGGCGCAAAGGTTGAGTTGCAGAACTCCCCGCTGAATCGATAGACATTGAGAGTCTTGAAAGTGGTGGAGAAGTCGAAGTAGGCACCCTGCCGGCTGCCTGGTACCACATCGACGATGATGCCCTCGTCGTCCATCCGGACCACGGTTCCATCCATCCCGGGTCGGTAGGTGTCGACGAGGGCGACGTTGTCTTCGGGACTCTCAAACAGCGTGGCAAGTACAGAACTGTCGTAGATCAAGTCAGACTCGACGAGGACTACACCATCGTCGAAGGACACAGATTCGAAGGCTAGAGCCATCGAATGGATGTTGTTCGTATCTGCGTACCGACTGTTCTCAACAAAAGTGAAAGATGGACCAGAAAAGTGGGTACGCAGGTACGCCTCTACCTCGTCGGCCCGATACCCCGTGACCACAACAATGTCATCGATCCCCACAGCGACCAAGCTCTCCACAATGCGGCCCAGAATGGTCTGCCCAGGAGCAATTTCCAGCAGGGTCTTGTGCTGATTCTTGGACAGCGGTTGCATCCGACGACCCAGTCCGGCGGTAAGAACCAAGGCCTTCAAGGATGCCCTCCTGAGATCATTGTTCACGGACTCACAGCGCCGCGCGTTGGGGAGCCCTCATGATGCCGGGACTACAACCGAGAAGCGAACCGCATCGTTGACGTACTCCGGGAAGCGTCCCCGCACAATCCGACTCTGGGGATAGGCATCGAGGAAATCCCGCTCCCGAAAATGCAGGTGGGAATAGGTCTCACGGTCATATGCGCGATCGCGAGCATCCTCCATCTCGGCGTCTGGCAGGTCCAGCAGCATCACGTCACAACCGCCCTTGTTCAGTTCGGCGACGAGGTTCATCACATGTTCGGTGGATTTCAGATAAAGCATGCTCCCAATCGCATACGCCTTGGTCCGGCCTTCGAACATGGCTGGGTCGTAGTTGTTCAGATCGGCCCATTCGTACCTCACGTTGG
>CAZVKB010000079.1:0-13219 GCA_964627505.1 uncultured Actinomycetes bacterium
CAAAATCGCCCGATAACCGTGTTCTCGCCCATACACCTACGGGCGATTCTGCGGTTTATGGGCGAATTTGCTGCAAGGGGGGGGTGTGCCGCAAGGCGGGGGGAGCCATCGGGGCAACCTGCTGCCCGGGCCTGAGGTCGATGGAGCACAATCACGCCATGACTGTGCGATTGGTGTGTATTGGGGATTCGTTCACCGAAGGTATGTGCGACGACCTGCGCCCAGACGGGCATTACCTCGGCTGGGCCGACCGGGTGGCGTTGGCGCTGGCCACCGAAAACGCGCAACGGGACGAAACAGTCGAATACGCCAACCTCGCGGTGCGCGGAAAACTGCTTGACGAAGTTGTCGCCGAACAACTCCCGATTGCCGCAACGATGCGCCCCACCATCGCAACGTTCCATGCGGGTCCCAATGATGTTTTGCGACCGCGCACCGATCTGACCGATCTTTTCGACCGCTACCACCGAGCAGTGTGCGATGTCGCAGCCTCGGCGACACAGGTGGTGCTCTTCACCTCGATTGGACGCGCAGGCGGTTCGGGACGGGTGGCGCAGGGAGTAGCCGACAGGTTCGCCAGATTCAACGACAACGTTCGAGCGGTGGCGACTGCCGAAGGTGTCACGCTGGTGGATCTGGAGCCGGTGCGAGTGTTGTCGGATCGGCGGCTGTGGCACACGGATCGTCTGCACTTGAACGCAGCCGGACACGCCCGAGTGGCGGCTGCGGTTCTGGGGAAGGTGGGTGGGTCGATGAACCGCAATCATGAATTGATACTTGATGCCTCACCGTTGCCACAATCGGGCAAGACGGCAGCATTCGTGAGCGTGCCGCAGCCAACTGGCTCGGCGAGTCCGCACACGGAACGCCCGGACACCGATCACCCACACGCCGGCAGTGCAGACCCCGATTGGTGGCAGGAGCCGCTACCACCTTCCCAACCCGTTGGTCGTCGCACTGCTGTCGCTGCGGACCTCGCCTGGATCTACTCCTTCCTCGTGCCGTGGCTCGGCCGGCGCCTGCGGGGAACCTCCAGCGGTGATGGTCGTGAGCCGAAAGATGCGAAGTTGCGGGTGGTGAAGCCAGAACTCTGATCGGTCGCTCGGTCAGGCCCAGCGACCGCAATCCTTGAATCCGCAGCCAGATCAGAGATGGTGGGGCGATACTGGGCAGCACTGGTGCGCCTGGTGGTTGAATCTGGCAGCGAGAAGCGAAGGAACACATGGACTCTGCGATCCGGGTGCTCTCGGCGATAGCGGGCTCCGCCCTCTTTGCCGCCACGGTGCACGCCATCTTCATCAACATGCTGGTGCCACGACCCCGCAGCACTGTGATCGGCACGTTGGCCAACGCCCCGAGTCGAATGATTTTCCGCTGGCTGGCGTTTCGACGTGGGACCTTTGCAGCCAGAGATAGCGTCCTTGCGGTAAGCGGGCCTGTCTCTGTGCTTGCGCAACTCGCAGTATTCGCAGCACTATTTGTCCTCGCGTCTGCCTTGATGGTTTATGGCGTATCGAGTAGTGGCTTTCCCGCGGCTCTGTATCAAGCGGGTTCGTCGTTGCTCACTCTCGGCATCGTGGAGCCGGCGAGCACAGGCGCGGTGACGGTCGGCCTCGTGACGGCATTCGTCGGCCTTGTGCTCATCGCGGTGCTGGTGGGCTATCTCCTCGCCCTCTACGCGGCCTATTCGCAGCGTGAGAGCGCGGTGGCCGAGTTAGGTCTGCTCGCGGGTGAACCTGCCTGGGGTCCGGAATTCCTATGTCGAGCCTCGCTGCTGCCACACACACAACGGATTCCGATCTACACCTCTTGGATCAGCTGGATGTCGGATGTCCGTCTCAACCACGACCTCTATCCGGTGCTCAACATGTTTCGTTCCGTGCAACCCAGGCGGCACTGGCTGGTGTCGTTGCTGGCGATCCTGGATGCAGCGGCATTGGAACTCACCACTCTGCAACGGACCGACGATCGGTCTGCATTGATGCGAGTGATGGCGGAAGGTGTCGAGACGCTCTCGTCGCTGAACGCTGCCTACCTCCCAAGTACGGCCAGGCACGCGGTCAACAGCATCACCGCAGACAACTCAAATACGCAGTTACCGCTGTCGAGCGCCACCAGGGGTGAATCTGTGGTGATCGACGCTATCAGCGCGGACGCTCGAGCTTCGTTGATTGGCCCCAATGCTGGTGGCGCGATCGAGCCGAACAGTGATCCCGGAATCACCCGAGAAGAGTGGCAGTATGCCTGCGGTTTGATATCGATGGCGGGCCTGGCGGTGCGCCCAGATATGGACGCTGCGTGGGCTGCGTTCAGTGCCTTGAGATGCCGGTACGCCCACAACGCCTACGCCATTGCGGATCGCGTCTATGCCACCCCCGCACCCTGGACGGGTGTACGTCATCCGACAACCGAGGAAGTGTGGCCCAACCTCGTCTGTGATCGGCTTGATCGCGGCGGCGAACACGCCTGAGCATCGTTCGGCAACAGAGTCATCAGCCGCTGTCTGTGGGCCGAGACCAGGCGATTTGGGCATGAGTCCCAGGTTGGTTCCACGCGCCCAGCCGGAGACGCCTACGCTCAGCCACATGACGAGTGGGCCGAACAACGAGACGCCACGCACCCTTCGCTACCAGTCTGACGGCGAGTTTTGGGATCGAGTGGCCAACGAAAACTGGCAACGGTGGCCCCTGGCTTTCACCTGCGCTTCTGTCGACACACCATTCACCGCAGACGCAGTTTTCGCGGCCCTCACCGCAGACGTGCCGCACGATCCGCTGGACTGGATCCAACTGGCCACCAGCACCACCCCCAGCAACGTGCGCGACTACCGCATGGTCTCGTTCCGGCGCTACGGTCCTGCGCCTGCCGACGGGGACTTCGCCGGGTACTTCGAGCGGCTACGTGGAGTGTCTTTCGGCTTCAACGTTCACGACCTCGGACGACGAAACCCAGCCCTCCTCGCCACCACGGCGGTATTCGGTCAGCAACTTGGCAGTGTTCCGGGCACTCCACCAGTGCGCAAGTGGGAACTGGACGTCTTCGCAGGTTCCTACCCGGTCACTCCACTGGGCATCCACCGCGATAACGCCGGCGTATTCTCGTTCTCGATCTGGGGTAGGCGCACCTACCTGCTGTGGCCCCCGGACTACTTCGCTCCGGGCCATCCCGATCTCATCAGGCCTGACCGGGCTGTGATCGAACGACACGCTACGGACGCCATTCAGATCGATGTGGAGCCCGGACGGGGAGTCTACTGGCCACCGCACTTTTGGCACGTGGTGCTTGCAGACGGCAATCCCTTCGTAGTGGCCCAGGTCAGCGCATATTTCGAGCAAGCCGACCTGGAGTAGTCATCCCGCATGAAGCTGCCAACCGCTCCCGACCTCTACGATGACCCGCGTGTCCGTGCAGACCGAGCCGCGTAGTCCACTGGCCTTTCCGGCGTATCGGCGGGTGTTCTTCGCTCGGGCAGTGTCATCGGCCGGCTCGTACATGCAAGTGGTGGCTGCAAGTTGGCTGGTGTACCACCTCACGAACAGTGCCATTGCAGTCGGCGTACTCACCTCACTTGCGTTGGGGCCCGCGCTGGTGGGCGGGCCAATCGGCGGTGTCCTCGCAGACCGCTACGACCCGCGGCGCCTGGCGATTCTGCTCAGCGCCCTGCAAGCGCTCGCATGCATGGCGTTGGTGGTGCTCGAATTGGCCGGCCATCTCACTGTGGGCCTGCTCTATGCATGCGTGTTTGCCGGCGCCATCCCGTTCTCGATCAATCAGCCGATCATCACCCTGATCGTGCCCTACACCGTGCCCGAGGAGAGCCGGCATACCGCAGTGGCCCGGGCTTCCATGATTTTCAATGTGACCCGCTTGCTGGGGGCATTCGTCGGCGGGGTACTTGTGACAGCCGTCGGCGTGGCGGCCGCCTTCGGCATCAATGCGCTGTCCTATGTGCTGGTGACATTGGTGTTGTGGCGCACCACTCTGCTGATCAGTCCGGATGACACGTTGACGGTCCGGCGCACAACTGGGGTCGTAGCTGGGATGCGACAGGGGCTCGGACACCCCCTGATGCGGGTGGTGGCGCTATCTGTGGTGCTCTTCTTCACCCTGGTGGCCCCGCTGGAACAGCTCATGCCCACAGTGGCGAGGGAACACGGCATGACCGCCACATCCGTAGGTGTCCTGGTGGGCTTCATCGGTGTGGGCGCACTTGTGGCCAATCCATTGCTGGGCAAGCGCAACCGGTCGAGATCTGCCAGGCAAGGGCTGATGGCGGTGGGCCTGGCCATCTCCGCTGTGGGCTTGGTGTTGCTTGCCGTGACGCCGAACAACGGCATCCTGATCGACGTCATTGCCGTGATGGCCGTCGGCTTCGGCTGGGAATTTGTGTTCGTCAGCGGTCAGGGGACGGTGGCGCTGGACATTCCGGCGGACATCCGCGGGCGCATGATGGGCGTGTTCTTCCTACTTGTCACCGCCACCACGGCGTTGGGGGCCCTGGCAATCGGCTACCTTTTCGACACCGTCGGGCTCACGATCACATTGCTCACCAATGCGGCGATTGTGGCCTTAGGTGCCGTCGTGATGGCGGTGCGAAGCCGAACCTCCGCAGGCGCCGCCTGAGCACGACTGGTGCGTGCGTGCAGCCCATCGAAGCGCGTAGGTCAAAATGTTCCCATGCCTGCCGAACCCGAAGTGGCTGAGTTCTTCAGCACCTGGTCCACCTATCGCGCAGTGATCGAACACGACTGCATGGAGCACACGGTGGTGTATTCGGCCGTGCGAGAAGTGTTGGCTGCGCGGCAAAATCCTTTCCGCCTGCTCGATCTCGGGTGTGGCGATGCGGCTGGCATCAAACCGGCGTTGGTGGGCTCAGCAGTGGCCACCTACGTCGGAGTTGATTGCGCTGCCCCGGCGTTGGACGCAGCGCGTGCGGTGCTGGCCGACGTGTCGTTTTCGGTAGACCTGCGGGTGGCGGACTTCATGTCGTTTGTCGCCGAGACCGACGAGACGTTCGACGTGGTGGTCGCCTGTTTTGCGCTGCACCACTTTCAGGCCAACGAGAAACGTGAGTTCTTGCGTGCAGTGCAACGAATCCTGGCCGTGGGTGGTGAGTTGTTGCTGATCGACGTGGTGCGGCTACCTGGCGAGACACGTGCGGAGTACCTCGACCGATATGCGGCCTTCGTGGCGGACTGGCCGGTGGGTGCCGCGCGCCGGGCTAGCATCATGGAACACGTGTCAGGCTTCGATTTTCCCGAAGCTGTGGACGTGGAACCCGTTTGGGCGCGCGATGCCGGATTTGCGCAGGTGAACGAGTTCTATCGCGGCGCCCGCGACACCCAGTGCGGCTGGGTGGCCACGCGCAACTGAGCGCATGCGCGTGCCAGCGCTGCCATCACAATCCAGGAAGTTCACTGAACCCGCTGCGTTTGCGTCTTCGCAAGTGCCAATTCAACATGCTTGCGTCCCAGTGCCGATACACCTTCACCCACCACACCATGGCTATGACTGCCACGAGTGCCGGCAGTACGCCAAGCAGCCACGTCTCACCGGTGAGCAGGCCTGGCGCAGCCACTGCGGCGCACAACACCCAGGTGAGGGCATACATGGTGAGCACGAGAATCAGTGAGACGCGTGCCCGTCTCTGATCCGGCACGAAACCGAGCGCCGCGCTGCGAGCGTTTTGATCCACGCTCCACGCCGGGACGCGCCATAGCAGGGTCGCAGCGGCCAAGATCCACAAACTACTCCACAGCAGACTCGCACCGAGCAACAATCCGGAGAAGATGAGGCTGATCGGAAGCACCAGCAGCGTGCCTTTGATCCCAATCGCACGATTCACAGGCTCGGCGAGGTAACGCTGTGCAGCCAGGCACGCGATGGTCGCGACGAGTTGCACACCTGCGAGATAGGCCTGCAACCGACCGGCATCCGATCCGATGATCAGATCAGACGCCGCGGAAATTCCCAGCGAGATCGCGGAGCCGGCGGTGAACGTAAATGCGGAGCCAACCAACAGCCACGACCACACCGGCACCTCGCGCACGAATCGCCACCCACTGGTCAACGACTCCCGGACCCCTTCCGGCACGGCCAGCCCGGTTGCCGCACCCGCGTGGCGCAACTTGATCGGCAGCCACAGGGAGATGCCGAGAGTCAGCACGGGTGGGATTGCCAACAGCCACACCAAGGAGACCCCGACGGCTGCCAGAAGCGCCGGGCTGACGACCGTGATTACCAGGGCAGCCAACCGTCCGACATACGCCCAACTGGCAATCCAACCGTTGATCGCCCGGCTCTGACTGACATTGAACAGGTCGGCCGCCAGACTCCACAACAGCATGGGGTACAGGTAGTTCTGCACCGCGGCGAGAATCCATATGACCCCGACGGCTACCAATGCGACCGGGGTTGTCGGCCACCATTCCAAGGCCGCGACAAACACCGCCAAGGCGAACGCGTACACAACCGTCGTCGCCAAACCGACCGTGCGCAACATGGCCAACCGCGCCCAGCGGTCGATCACCGGTGTGAGCAGGATGGCCGGGATCGCCAGACACACTCCGGAAATGGGGTAGAACCACAACAATGACGAAGCCCCGCCGAGCACGAGGATCTGGCTGCACGCCACGATGTCGGCGATCACTCCCGATAAGCTCACCAGCCCCAGCGCGAGGCCGACCGGGAATCCACGCCGACGCAGCGTCACGTCGGCGGTCATGGTTCGTCGCCGGCCAAGCCGAGTAGGCGGGCGCCGTTGGTCCACAGCACCGCCCGCAGCCAGTCGTCGCCGAGGCCGAACCGAGCCAAGGCCGCAATTTGTTCGGCGTAGGGGTAAGGAATGCTAGGGAAGTCTGAACCCAGCACCACCTTGTCGGCCAACCCTCCCAGCCGATCGATGTAGCTCCGACTCATGGGGGCAAACGTGTTGGCAAAGTCCGTGCCCGCCATGGTGGTGTCGAGATAGACTCCCGGATACGCTGCCGCCAGGTCGGCGAAAGCGTCGTATTCGGGCATCCCGAGGTGAGCGATCACCAGCACGAGATCCGGGTGCCGGGCCAGCAGTCGTTCGATGCTCGCAGGGCCCGTGTGCTCACCTGGTAGTGGCGCGGAACCACAATGCACCACTACCGGCAACTGGTGCTGTGCCAACAGGTTCCACGCTGCTTCGAGCCGCGGGTCGTCAGGGGCAAAGTTGCCCACCTGGGCGTGGATCTTGAACAGCCGAGCCCCGGTCGCGATCGCCGAAGCGGTGTAGGCGCC
This sequence comes from uncultured Actinomycetes bacterium, assembly GCA_964627505.1. Taxonomy (GTDB): domain Bacteria; phylum Actinomycetota; class Actinomycetes; order S36-B12; family UBA10799; genus JACJWR01. Next base: position 7,267 of record CAZVKB010000079.1, read on the forward strand.
TACACCTGGTTCCGGGTAGAAAGTCGCGCAGTGCACAGCCTGCGGGATCCGCGCGGCGAAGTCAGCCGACCATTCATTGAGCCATTGCGCCATCCCGGCGCGATGGGCGTAGGTCAGAGCCGGAATTGCCTGCACACCCAAACGGCTGAGAATCGCGATTCGAGTGGCCTCGTCCTCTCGGTAATAGATCGGCCACGGTCGTCCGTAGTTATCACCCGCAGCATCGAAGTACGCCCAGACCTTCTGCTGCATCGACTCCGGCAGGAAGTGGATGTGGATGTCGGCAAGTCCCGGCACCCCCAACGCCGCCAGAAATGCGGGCAGCTCGGCATCCGTGCGAGGCGCATGCGTCAAGTTGGACACCTCTCAACCTACTGGATCCCCGGATTACTGGATCCCCGGATTTTTCCACTGCCCCAAGTCCTCCCCGAAGAATCGCCCAATAACCGCACAATCGCCCAAACACCAATGGGCGATTGTGCGGTTTTCAGGCGAATTTGCGGCATGGCGGCTTGGCGGCACGGTGGCCCAGCAGCACGGCAGCCCAGCGGCCTGGCAGCCCAGCGGACCAGCAGCCGGGCGGATTGGCGACGCCCCTGCCTCACCCGTTCGGACGTGTGCATCTGCAAGCCATCCGCCAGTTGGCCTACTGTTCACCCGCGCGCCCCCAAGCGGCCAACTTCGCGGATTAGCCTTGTGGTGGGTCCTATTTTGGGTAGGTCCCGGCCAATTGCGAGGTTGCCATGAGGACCGCCAAACAGCGAGCCGCGCTACGCGACTTGCTCGCAGATTACGGTGTTCTGCTCTACGAGGCCTCGTACATGTTGGCGGCCCTGGGGGAAGCGGAATCACCCGATCGGCAAGACGAACTCGATGTCCTTACCGAGGTCTGTTCAGAGGCCACTGCCAAACACCGCGAACTGTCACACGTGGTGGCATACCCGGCGCCGCCGGCAGCTGGTTGGAGTGCGGCGGAATTGCGCGTGCTGCTGGACCAATTGCAGCAGATGGTCGACGACATCCTGCGGATCGGCACCATGCTCACCCGCATCCGACTCGATCGCCTGCCGGAGAACGTCTTGGAGCAGGTGCACCTCGTGCAGGGTCTGAGCCGCTTGGTATCCGAATCGGTGGAGTCCCTAGGCGACCCCGTTGCGCTCCAGCGGTGCGCCGAAGCTGTGCATCACGGTGCCACCACTAATCGTCTGTACGGCGGCTCGGGCAGCACCACGACGAGTGCCTCGATGGTCGCGGACGAATCAACCCAGATCGGCGACACCCACGAGTTGAGTGCAGCGCGGGACGCATTGGGCGCCGAGGTCGATCGGTTGTGGGATTTCGAGCGCCTCCTGGTGACCTCGGTGGGGATGCCGTAGCCCACCTCCGTTCGGGTTGGATGTGAGGTTCTCGACCATCCGCCGGCCTGGCGGGGCATAGTCTGGAAAGCGGCGAAATGGTAATGAACGTGTGACTGCGAACGTCGCACACACCTTGAGATCGGCCGCACAACCAGATCTCACCTTTGTGGACAGGACCCCCGATGGCGCATGAACTCGAATTCCCGGCAGAAATCGACTTACCGATCACCCAGACGCTGGGATCAATCCCGGGGCGGAATGCCTCACGTTTCCCACATCGACCGATGTACGCCGTGCGTACCGATGATGGCTGGCGCGATGTCACCGCCGTCGAGTTCGATGCCGAAGTTCAGGCAGTCGCGCGCGGCTTGGTGGCGTGGGAGGTGCCGGTCGGGACTCCCGTGGCCATCATGTCGCCCACCCGCTACGAATGGGCCGTCTTGGACTTCGCGCTCTGGCGGGTGGGCAGTTTCGCCGTGCCCATCTATGACTCGTCCTCAGCCGAGCAAATCGCATGGATCCTGGAAGACAGTGCAGTGATGGCTGTGATCACTGACTCGCAGGCCGCCGCGGATCGGGTGCGTGCAGCGACTGAACAGCCGCCGCCGATCTGGGTGATGGCAGACGACCTGCTCGCGGAGTTGACCGCCGCCGGCGCCGATGTCGACGATGAGGTGATTGCGCAGCGTGCCGCGGCCGCCACGCCGGCGGATCCGGCCACGATCGTCTACACCTCGGGCACCACCGGCCGGCCAAAAGGGTGTGTGATCACCCACAGCAATCTCATGTTCGTCGTGCGCACGCTGGCAGCCACCACCAGGCCTGTGGTGGACACTCCCGATGCCACCACAGTGCTGTTCCTGCCACTTGCGCACGTACTCGGACGTGGCGCACAGCTGTACTGCGCCGAGGGCGGCATGAAAGTGGCGCACTGTCCCAACCCGAAACAACTGCCCGCCGACATGATCAGCGTCTCGCCGACGTTCCTGGTGGGGGTGCCGAGAATCTTCGAGAAGATCTTCAGCGCATCCCAGCAGAAAGCCCACGCGGGCGGCAAGGGCTGGATCTTCGAGAAGGCCGCAGCGGTGGCCATCGACTATGGCCGGGCCTCCCACAACGGTGGACCCTCGCTAGCCCTGCGGATTCAGCACGCAGTGTTCGACAAGCTCGTGTATGGCAAGATCCGGGCGGCAATGGGCGGGCAACTGCGGTACGCCATCACCGGTGGAGCGAGCCTGGGGGAGCGGCTCGGCATGTTCTATGCGGGCATCGGGCTGACCGTGATGGAAGGTTATGGACTGACAGAGACCACCGCATCCGGCACCTTCAATCGGGCGCAGTCGCCGCGGATCGGTTCAGTGGGTCAGCCGATGCCCGGGACTGCAGTGCGGATTGCCGAAGACGGTGAGATCTGGCTGCGCGGCCCGCACGTGATGGCCGGATACCACAATAATCTCGCTGCCACTGCGGAGGCGATCGACGCCGACGGCTGGTTCCACACCGGCGATCTCGGCGCCCTGGACGCCGACGGCTACCTGAGCATCACAGGCCGCAAGAAGGAGATCATCGTCACCGCGGGCGGCAAGAATGTGGCTCCCGCAGTGTTGGAAGACCGGATGCAGGCCCACCACCTGATCGGTGAATCGATCGTGGTGGGGGAAGCCCGCCCGTTTATCGGTGCTTTGGTGACGGTGGATCCGGTGGCCCTGGCCACCTGGGCCGCTGCGAAGGGAAAGACCGGACGCACAGTGGTTGAATTGCACGACGATCCCGACCTGAACGCGGAGATTCAAGCGGCGGTGGACGATGCCAACGCGGCGGTGTCCAAAGCCGAGTCGATCCGCGCATGGCGGTTGCTCGACGTCGAACTCACCGAGGCTTCCGGGCACCTCACACCGACCCAGAAACTCAAGCGCGGGGTGATCACGGAAGACTTCCAGCGCGACATCGAAGACATCTACTCGGGTTGACCGGCTACGATCCGGCGCAAGGAGTATGGACGCGGCGCGCCTGCTAGCGGCGCGTGCCTGCGCTCCCCAGGAGGCGAGGCGATGATGGGTGCAGCAAATGGCTGACGCGACCGGCGACACCCCACAGGTGTGTGTGATCGGCGCGGGTGCCTCCGGACTGGCCGCGGGCAAAGCCCTGGCCGACCGGGGCATTATTTTCGACTGGTTCGAAAAGGGTTCGTATGTAGGTGGTCTGTGGCAGATCGACAATGACAATGATGCGGTGGCCGCTTACCGCACGCTGCACCTGAACAGTTCCCGCCCACTCACCCAGTACCCCAGTTTCCCGATGCCCGACGATTGGCCGGACTACCCTTCGCACGAGTTGATGGCCACCTACTTCCAGTCGTTCGCCGAAGCCAACGGATTGCTCGACCGCATCACTTTTCGCACGTCCGTGACCTCGGTGACACCGGTGCCGACAAGTGGGAAGCCGGGGTCGGCAGGTTGGGATGTGGAGTTGAGTTCTGGTGACACGCGGCACTATCAGGACGTGGTGGTAGCCAACGGACATCACTCGGTGCCCAACATCCCGGAATTCCCCGGTCATTACTCCGGGGATAGTTTCCACGCCCACGACTATCTCGACCCGTCGGTCTTCGACGGGCGCAACGTGCTGGTGATCGGCGTCGGCAACTCTGGCATGGATATCGCCTGCGACGCGGCCAAGAACGCCGAGTCGGTCTTGCTGTCCACCCGCCACGGGGTACATGTGATTCCCAAGTACGCATTCGGGCGTCCGGTGGATCAGTTCGGCAATCCACTGGTGGCGTATCTGCCATTCCCGGTGGAACGGGCTATCTACGAGGGAATTTTGCGGCTGAGTACTGGTCGACCGCAGGACCGCGGTTTGCCGAAGCCCGATCACCGATTGCTGCATGCCCACCCGACGGTGTCCTCGGAACTGTATGACCGGGTGGGTCACGGCGACATCGAGATGAAGCCCGATATTGCGCGGTTCGACGGCGATCGGGTGGAGTTCGTCGATGGTTCCAGTGCCGAGATCGATCTGCTGGTGTACGCCACCGGCTACCAGGTGTCGCTGCCGTTCTTCGCTCCTGAAGTGTATGAACCGCGCGGGAACTCGATGCCTCTCTACCAACGCGTGCTCACCCCAGACAGGCCCGGCTTGTTCTTCATCGGGTTCATTCAGACCGTCGGATCGGGTATCCCCTTGATGGAGTTGCAGGCTCAGTGGGTCGGGGATCTGCTCACCGGTACGGCGGTGCTGCCCTCGGACGCGGACATGCGCGAGTGGATCGCAGCGGATCAGAAGCGGCTAGCCGCGCGTTACGTGCGTTCCACCAGACACACGATGCAAGTGGACTTCTGGCGCTACCGCAGGGCTCTGATCGAAGCACGGCTGCAGTCACCACAGCCAAGTCTGCGCACTCGTCTCACTCGTCCCTTCGCCGGGCTGCGTTGACATGCGCGCCGTCCTGGCTGACCTCTCGACACCGCGGTATCTATGGACCGCCGCTGCGCAAAAGGTGCCGCGGGGGTTGGGCAAGCAGGCCGGATGGCAACGCGGCGGACTGCTTCGGCTCGTACCGAATTATCCGGAACCTCGGCTGCCGGATGCCCCGGGCTGGGTGCGACTGCGGCCAGAGTTGGCCGGTATCTGCGGCAGCGATGTGGCCGTGGCGCACGCTAAATCCTCGTTCGTGCTCAGTGCGTTCTATCGCGCGGAGCGCCAGATCCCAGGACATGAGATCGTGGCCACGGTGGCGGAGGTCGGGCCAGGTGTGACGCGCGTGGCGCCCGGGGATCGAGTGGTGATGGATCCGGTGCTCGCCTGCGAACAGCGCGGCTTCGACCCGCCGTGTCGGAGTTGCGGGCAAGGGTTTCCCTACGTGTGTGAGCGCTTCGACTTGCCTGGAGTCACCGGTTGCGCCTCACCCACGCAGGGGTTCGACGCTGCTCTAGGTGGCGGCTGGGCCGAACAAGTTGTAGCCCACGAATCCCAACTCTTTTTCGTCGGGGACATCCCCGCCACCCGTGCAGTTCTGGCTGAACCAGCCTCCATCGCGCTGCACGCTGCGCTGCAGTGGCGCCGCCGCGGCGACCGCGCGGTAGTCATCGGTCCAGGCACCATCGGACTGCTGGTGACCGCCGCTTTGCGCATGCTGCATCCGGACCTGGATGTGGCCGTGGTGGCACCAGGGGAGTTCGGGGCCGATGCGGCGATGGCCGCGGGGGCGAGTCGTACGCTGCCGACCGGAGCGGCGGCGATCACCAGCCTGGCCGATTCGGACGGTGGTCGGGTGCTGAAAGCACGTTTGACCGCTCTGCCGATCCTGGAACGTGGTGTGGATGCCGTGTTCGATTGCGTTGGCAGCCCCGACACCATCGACCTGGCGTTACATCTTCTGCACCCCACCGGCATGTTGGTGCTCGTGGGGAGTGCCGGAAAACAGGAAGTGGACTGGTCGCTGGTGTGGAACCGTCAACTCACCGTGCAGGGCACCATCAACTGTGGGCCGGAGCCAGCGCTGAATGGCACGCACACAATGGCCCAGGTTGTGGAGTGGCTGGCCGATCCGGCGTATCCGGTGGACGGCATTGTGACGCATACCTACGATCTCG
>CAZVKB010000080.1:0-3653 GCA_964627505.1 uncultured Actinomycetes bacterium
GCAAGTTCTCCCATGCGTCGATGAACTTGGTGACGCCCTCGCTTTCAAGTTCCGCGAACACTGCGTCGAGATCGACTCCGACCTCGGTCAGGGCATCAAAAACTGCCTGTGCCTCGGGTCCGGTGCCGCTGACCGTGTCGCCGTGGACGTTGCCATGATCGCGGACGGCGTCGAGGGTCTTTTCCGGCATCGTGTTCACACAATCCGGAGCGACCAGTTCCACCACATATCGGTCGTCGGCGTAGTCCGGATTCTTCACCCCGGTCGACGCCCAGAGCGGGCGCTGCGGATTGGCGCCCTGGGCTGCGAGCGCAGACCACCGTGAGCTGGCAGTGACCTGCTCGAACGCCGCCCATGCCAGCCGGGCATTGGCGATACCCGCCTGACCAAGTAGGGCGGCAGCTGCCGGGGTGCCGATCTTGTTGAGCGCGGCGTCGATCGTGGAGTCCACCCGGGAGACGAAGAACGATGCCACCGAGTGGATGCTGGCTAGGTCGTGGCCATTGGCAGCAGCCAATTCCAATCCGGCCATGTAGGCATCCATGACTTTTGCGTAGCGTTCCACAGAGAAGATCAGTGTCACGTTCACGCTGATGCCGGCGCCGAGCGCCTCGGTGATTGCCGGCAGCCCCTCGAGCGTGGCCGGAATTTTCACCAGCAGGTTCGGTCGGTCCACCTGCCACCACAGCGCTTTCGCTTCGGCGATCGTGGCAGCGGTCTTCCGGGCGAGTCGGGGATCCACCTCAATCGATACTCGACCGTCGGAGCCCCCGGTGCGGTCATACACGGGGCGCATCAGATCACAGGCCCAGCGCACGTCGAACGCGGTGAGCGCTCGAACGGCCTCGCCCACATCCACCCCACGCACGGCAAGGTCGCTGACCTGATCGGCATAGGCGGCCGCACCGGACGTGATCGAGTGGTCGAAGATCGCCGGGTTGGTGGTGACCCCGACGACATGGCTACCTGCGATCAAGTCGGCTAGCCCACCAGAGGTGAGGCGACCGCGATCGAGATCGTCGAGCCAGATCGATACTCCGAGGTCGGATAGTTCGGCGAGTCGGTCAGTCATGGGTGCTCCTTGCGCAGAGGTCGAATTTTGCGATGGTGTGGTGGTGGCGGACTATCCTTGTGCGGCGGCGATGGATTCCTTGGCAGCGGTCACGACTGCGGGCACGGTGAAGCCGAACTTCTCAAACAGCAGGTTGCCGTCGGCCGAAGCTCCGAAGTGTTCGATGGAAATAGCACGGCCAGCATCGCCGAGGTACTCGTACCACGGCATCGCCACGCCTGCCTCGACGGATACTCGAGCCCGCACTGCGCGCGGGAGCACGGATTCGCGGTACTCCGGGGACTGTTCGGCAAACCATTCGAAACACGGCATGGACACCACGCGCGCGGCAATGTTGTCAGCGGCCAGAGCATCCGCCGCACCCAACGCGAGCGCCACCTCCGAACCGGTGGCGAGCAGTAGCACATCGGGCAGGCCTTCGGTGTCCCGGACAACGTACCCGCCGCGAGCAACTCCTTCGGCCGATCCGTACACAGAACGGTCGATCGTCGGCAGAGATTGCCGGGAGAGGATGATCCCGGTGGGTTTGTTGCGCTCCATGATGGTCCGCCACGCAATCGCCACCTCATTGGCATCCGCGGGCCGGACAATCTCAATATTGGGCATGGCGCGCAACGAGGCAAGGTGCTCAATGGGCTGATGAGTGGGTCCGTCTTCGCCGACCCCGATCGAGTCGTGAGTCCAGACGTAGGTGACGGGGATGTCCATGATCGCTGCGAGTCGGACTGCACCGCGCATGTAATCCGAGAAGGTGAAGAAAGTGCCACCGTAGGGCCGGGTCAGACCCGTGAGCGCCATGCCGTTGAGCGCCGCCCCCATGGCGTGCTCGCGGACTCCGAAGTGCACAAGCCGGCCGAAGGAGGATGCCCCTGGCACGCTGGCCATGGCGCTTTCCGGCTCAAAGGACGCCGCTCCGATGATCGTGGTGTCATTGGAGCCAGCCAGGTCCGCCGAGCCGCCCCACAACTCGGGCAGCACCGCAGCCATCGCGTTGATCACCTTTCCGGACGAAGAACGGGTGGCCATATTGTCGCCGGCGGCAAACACGGGGATCGCTTCGTGGAAATTTTCGGGCAGTCGACGTTCCACCAGACGGTCGAGCAAGGCCGCCTTGTCTGCGCGGGCATCGCGCCATTCGGCCATGTTGGCATCCCATGCGGCGTGCACGGCCGCACCCCGGTCGCGCAGTTCCCGAGTGTGCGCGATGATCTCGTCGGCGACCTCGAAGGATTTGTCTGGATCGAAACCGAGAGCTTCTTTGGTGGCAGCCACTTCTGCAGCGCCCAGAGCGGAGCCGTGAGCCTTGGCTGTGTTTTGCAGATGCGGGGCCGGCCAGCCGATGATCGAGCGCATTCGAATGATACTTGCGCGCTCGGTCTCTGCCTCGGCATTCCGGATCGCTTCATACAATCCCTCAACGTCTACTTCACCGTTTGAGAGCATGTCGACGTGCTGCACATGCCAGCCGTAGGCCTCATATCGGGCCAGCACATCCTCCGTGAAAGTGAGGTTGGTGTTGCCTTCGATTGTGATGTGATTGTCGTCGTAGATGGCAATCAGATTGCCCAAGCGCTGGTGTCCGGCGAGGCTGCTGGCCTCGGACGTGATGCCCTCCTGTAGACATCCGTCGCCGAGGATCACAAACACCCGGTGGTCAAACGGGCTGGTGCCCGGGTCGGCCGGCTGGTCCAGCATGCCGCGGATGAAACGGGCATCCATCGCCATACCCACAGCTGTGGAGATGCCCTGGCCGAGGGGACCGGTGGTGGTCTCAATGCCGGCTGTGTGGCGGAACTCCGGGTGACCGGGGGTCAGTGAACCCCAGGTGCGCAGTGCTTCGAGGTCGGCGAGTTCCAGCCCAAAGCCACCGAAGTACAACTGGATGTACTGGGTCAAACTGGAGTGGCCGTTCGACAGCACAAACCGATCGCGCCCCAGCCAGTGCGGGTCGGCAGGGTCAACTCGCATCACCTTCTGGTAGAGCAGGTAAGCGGCGGGGGCGAGCGCCATGGCAGCACCGGGGTGGCCATTGCCGGTCTTTTGTACCGCATCCATCGCCAACACTCGGGCGGTGTCCACCGCGCGTCGGTCTAGTTCGGTCCATTCAAGTGCCACAGCACAATCCCTTCATCTACCTGTGCGCAGGCCATTGAGTGGTGCGCATTGAGGGCTGCAAACATTGATCGCACCGGCAGCCTATAGGGCTGGCCTGAAGGATGCCGACTCGTCGCAATACACTGGCGGACAACGTTGGTGGTGTGTTCATCCATGATTCGGCTCGAAGTGTAGAAAGGGTGGTTGTGGCAGCCGCTGAACCGCTGGACTCTGATTCCGCGGTGACGCCAGCCCCCACCCGCAGTACGTTCCAGATCTATCTGGCCCTCACCAAGCCCCGCATCATTGAGTTGTTGCTGGTCACCACAGTGCCCACGATGTTTTTGGCAGCGGATGGATTTCCGCCGGTGTGGACCATGGTGGCCACGCTGATCGGTGGGGCGTTGGCCGCCGGTGGAGCCAATACCTTGAATTCGGTCTATGACCGCGATATCGACTCCAAGATGGCCCGAACCGGTCACCGGCC
>CAZVKB010000080.1:3663-13174 GCA_964627505.1 uncultured Actinomycetes bacterium
GGTGAGGTGGCCGCCCGACCGGCACTGATCTTTGGCCTGGTGCTCTCCGTGATCTCGGTGCTGTGGCTCGGCTTCACGACCAACGTGCTCAGCGCAGCGCTCGCCGCGGGTGCCATCGCTTTCTACGTCCTCATCTACACCATGGGCCTCAAACGGCGTACGCCGCAAAACATTGTCTGGGGCGGCGCAGCGGGGTGTTTCCCGGTTCTCATTGGCTGGTCGGCCGTCACGGGCACCGTGAGCTGGGCGGCCGGGGTGCTGTTCCTAGTGATCTTCTTCTGGACCCCGCCGCACTACTGGCCGCTGTCATTGCGTTTCAGCGACGACTACGCCGCAGCCGGCGTCCCGATGCTCCCCGTGGTGGCATCGATGACCCGGGTGGGCTGGGAGATCATCGGCTATTCGTGGGTGATGGTGGCAGCATCGCTGTTGTTGATTCCGGTGGCGCCGATGGGTTGGGTCTACACCGTTGTGGCGGTCACGCTGGGTGTGTTGTGGCTCTATGAGGCGCACGCACTTATGCATCGGATTCGGAAAGCTGCCCGCGGTGGCTCACCGGATGTGAAACCCATGCGGTTGTTCCACGGCTCCATCAGTTATTTGGCGCTGCTCTTCTTGGCGATCGGCATTGATCCATTCGTCGGCTGATCAGTCACAATTCCGCGAGTCCGCATAGTGAGTGGGATGCGCAGCAGTGCGATCCAGACCAATGTGGAACCCAGCAGGTGGAATGCCACCAGCACCCACGGCAGGCCGGTGAAGTACTGCACATAGCCAATGAGACCCTGGGCCAGTGACACACCCAACAGAATCCATGTGGCGGTACGGGCGCGAGTGGGCGCTTTGGTCAGAGTGAGAGCGACGAGCAACCCCACCATCAGACCGATAAACAGAATCACCGCATCGGCATGCAACCACGACATCTGTTCGGGGTCCAAATTGAAGCGGTTGGGCGCCTCGGCATCACCGGAATGCGGGCCAGAGCCGGTGACGATAGTGCCGAGCACCATCACAACTGCGCCCACAGCCACAAGCACCCACATGAGGATGCGGACGGCCGGCTCGCCCAGTTTGACCAGCGGACGATCCGCGTTTTCCCGAGCCCGCCAGACCAGCACCAGTGTGGCTGCGATGAGCACGGCTGAGACCAGGAAGTGCAATGCGACGGTCGCCGGGTGCAGTCCTGTCAGAACCGTAATGCCGCCCAAGACAGCTTGGACCAGCGTGCCGACAAGCGGGACTGCGGCAAGAATCAGGATTGGTTTGCGCGCGGGATAGCCCGCGGCACGCATCCGGCGGGCGGCGGCAATGGCACCCACAATCGCCGCAATGGCCAGAATTCCGAGCACGAATGTGAGTAGTCGGTTGCCGAACTCGACGTACTTGTGCCAGGACTCGGCCTGGGTTTCAGTGGGCACAAAGGACCCCGGAGCGCACTGCGGCCACGTGGGGCAGCCGAGCCCGGACCCGGTGAGTCGCACGACTCCGCCGGTCACCACGATGGCTGTTTGCGCTACCAAATTGGCCATAAATATGCCGCGTAGCCAGCGCGGGGCGCGGCCGACCACATCTGCAGATGCGGGTTCGAGGGTGGCGTCATTGTGCGTGGCTGTCATTCCTTGATGGTAGACGTCGCGTCTGCGCAGTTTGCCTATGCCCATATTCATTGTTCCGTCTCGCGCAGCGTGCGTGCACTCCGCGGATCAGACACAGCGGAAAGTGTCAGTCCCAGCGGAACGTGCGGGACGCGACAACGAAGCCCACCCCCGCCCACACCACCAGCACCGCAGCGGCCGCCCACGGCATAGTTGCACCGGGATCGAAGACGTCGCGCAGCCCGCTGGCCAGGGCACCTGAGGGCAACAAGTTCACGACGGTGGCCCAGCCGCTGGGCAGTGAACTTGCGGGTATGACCACGCCACCGGCGAGCATCAACACCAGATAGATGCCGTTTGCCACGGCCAGTGTCGCTTCCGCCCGCAGTGCTCCAGCGAGTACGAATGCCCACGCGGCGAAAGCGGCCGTGCCGAGTATCACGAGAACGACAGCTGGCAATGGCGAGCCTTCGGGTCGCCAGCCGAGGGCGGCCGCAGTTGCCAGGATCAATGCGATCTGGATGATCTCGATCACAGCCACACTCAGCGCCCGAGCGAGCAGTAGGTTGCCTCTGGATAGGGGTGTGGTGCCTAACAGCCGTAATGCTCCGGAGCGACGATCGAATCCGGTGGCGATCGCCAACGACGTGAAAGCTGTGGACATCACGGCTAGAGCGATCACGCCGGGCGCCACGGTTTCGATCGACGAGTTACCCGCCGTGCCGCCGAAGTCAAACCACGTCAGTGCCACGAGCAAGCCCAGTGGGATCACCAGCGTGAGCAGCAGTTGTTCGCCGTTTCGCAGGGTGCTGCGGACGTCGGCGAGTGCTTGCGCACGCACACGGGAAGACGTGTTGGCCGCACCTGGCTGCGGGGTGAATGCTGCGGGTGGATATTCGGTATTGATGGTCATGAGTTCGGAGGTTGGTCGGGGTTGATCGTGCTCTCCGCGGAAGAACCGTGCGAGAGTTCCAAGAACACATCCTCCAAACTTCGTCGGCCTACGCGCAAGTCCCGCGCCGTGACACCGTGCTGGGCGCACCACGCGGTCACGGTGGCGATCACCTGCGGGGTCACCACTCCGGTCACCAGGTAGCGACCAGGGGAATTCTCGGAGATGGTGGCCGACTCTGGAAGCACCCCTGCCAGGGTGGAAAGCGGCAGGTGTAACGGTCCACCGAAACTTAAAACTTCATGCCCGCTGCCGACCAAGTCCTGCAGCGAGCCCGCAGCCACGGTCCGCCCCGCCTCGATCAGCACAATGTGGTCGGCGAGCGTCTCAGCTTCCACCATCTGGTGGGTGGTAAGCACAACCGTGACACCGTCACGTCGGAGGGCGTCAAGCAGTTCCCACATGCCGCGTCGGGCAGCCGGATCGAGGCCGGTGCTGGGCTCGTCCAGGAATACCAATTCCGGACGACCCACCAAGGCGGCTGCGAGCTTCACCCGCTGCTGCTCGCCTCCGCTCAGTCGCCGATACGGGGTGCGGGTATCTGCGATTCCAAGCCACGCCAGCAATTCATCGACATCTCGGGGGTGGCTGTACATGGCGGCCAGAGTGCGCAGAAACTCGCGGGGCCGGGCCATCGTGGGGATGCCACCGTCTTGCAGCATGACGCCAACCCGGGGGCGCAGTTCCGCTGCTTGGGTCACAGGATCACGACCCAGCACCCGCACCACCCCGGAGTTGGCGCGCCGGAGTCCTTCACAGACTTCCACGGTGGTGGTTTTCCCTTGGCCATTGCGCCCCACTATGGCGGTGATGGCCCGCAAGGGAGCGGTCAGATCTAGGCCAGCAACCGCGGTTACGTCCCCGTACCGCACATACAGGTCGCGCACATCCAAGCCGAGTTGGGTGGCTGGGGAGGTTACAGACGTGTGCGCGGCATCGGCCGCAGGGTCCGGTGGCGGTTGACTCACAGCGTTGAGTCTAGAGCTCGGGCTGGGAAGCGCGGCGACGGCGCATCGCCCAACTTTCTGCCCAGCCGAGCGGGACGAGACCAAGCAGGAGCCACAATGCTGCGTCCGGCCACCACAAGCTCACGGGTACGAGCAGCGAGATGTAGGCGGCGGACACAGCCGACCATTTGGCCTGATACAACGGCACCTGGCGTTCGATCGGCACCAAACCTTCTGTTCGGCGCAACTCCCACAGCATGAGTATGCCGATCCACGACAGCACCGCGAGTGTGAGTGAATAAACGGTGAAGGTGCCACCCTCGGGACCGCTGCGCCCCAGCATTTCAGTGGGAAATTGCAGAAATACCAACGCCAGCAGCCAGGCACCGTTCAGGAATATCAGGGTGCGCGAAAACGCCTCCATGCCGTCGAACATGCGATGGTGACGACGCCAAAACATGAGTGTGATGGCAAACGACAACACGAAGGACGACAGCGTCCCACGATTCTCGGCCATCACTGTCCACAGCGTTTCGCCGGCTTCGGGAGGCTCGATTTCCACCACCGGTAAAACCAATAGCGTGACCGCGATTCCAATCACGGCATCCGTGAAGTTCACCAGTCGCGATACCGACTCCGGGCTGGGACGTTGCTCCCACTGAAAATCTCGGCTCATGAGTCGGCGGGTACCAACCGGCGCAGCAGAAACATTCCGATCACTCCAATTACCACCAGCGCGATTCCCACCACCGTCGGCACACCGTCCGTCATCAACCCCGCCACTCCGGTGATCAGAATGAACACCGGCAACCAGTCAAGCAGGTGCCACAACGATTGGGTGGGTTCGCCCTGAGCTTTGCCGGAGGCGTAGTCGGGCCAGAATTCGGTGAAGGCAGCGGCAAACACCACGGCCGCCAATTGAATCACCCATCCGGTCCAGAAGTTGTTGTTGTTGCGTAGGACTTCGTCGCCGTAGGCGCCGGAAATCGCTTGCACTGCAAAGGCGGCGAACCACATCCACGTGATCTGGTAATTGATGCGAATGAACATCGGGGTGTCCCAGTATTCTTTCGGCGTCTGCTCACGTGCGTATTCGATGGTGAACGGCTTGCGGATGACGATGGTGAACAGTACGAACAGGGTCAGCACGATGTTGGTGATCTCACCGGCCCAGGTCTCCATCCACGTGATTTGCGCCGGAGAGGCGAGGATGCCGATCAAGGCGAATCCGGCGAAGAAGATCAGGTCGAAGACTTCCATCAGTTTGTATTGAGAGTGCCGTCGGTGGCCCGCGACCACAAAAGTCACCGATAGGGCCAATGCCACCAGCACCGACAGTTCAAAACGACCCGGTCCGGAGAGGATCGACATGACGATCCAAGGCGCCAGTCCAGCCAGCGGGGAATTCAGGAAGGCTCTAAACAGTGCACCCGCGTTCGGCCGGATCGGCGTTTCGGCCGGCTCATTGGTTGCGGGCGTGGCGGGAGAGCTGTCGCCGGACATGGCGGACCTCCGTTGTCGGACTTGAGTGCGCTCAAATGACACACTAGGGCACATTCAGAACGGTTGTTGATTGATCGCGATCGTGCTCCTCAACACCTGCACATTGACCTAAAGCACACCCCCGATGTGCAGACTGGACGAAATAGGTAACAATAGTGTTGTGAAATCCACTGATACCGCTCATGAGGCGCCCGCGCTATCGGGTCGCCAAGGTCTCAGTGACGCCACGGCACGTGTGGCAAGGGTGCTGATGGAGATCGGCGCTGCCACCGCCGTGGACCTCGCCGAGCAGTTATTCCTCACCCCCACTGCCGTGCGACGTCACCTAGACGTGCTGATCGACCGGGGCTACGTGACAGCGAGTGACGAGCAACCCTTCGGGCCGGCGCGTCGCCGTGGTCGTGGACGCCCGGCTCGCTTCTATTCGTTGACCGCAACCGGTCGGGGAGTGTTTGAAACCTCCTATGCGGACGTGGCCATTTCCGCCGTGAAATTTGTGGCTGAGCATCTGGGCGAAGAAGGTGTGGCCGAGTTTGCCCGCCAACGAGCCGAATCAATGGCCGCAAACTACGCCGAAGTCACCGGGCTGCCGCACACCACGCAGCGGGTGAGCGCCTTGGCTGCCCTACTGACGGCCGATGGCTACGCCGCCAACACAGCCGAGTCCCCGTTGGGTACCCAGTTATGCCAACACCACTGCCCGATGGCCGAGGTGGCAGGCGAATTCCCCCAGTTTTGTGAAGCAGAACGGCAGGCGTTCGCCGATGTACTGGGCGTTCACGTCACTCGCTTGTCCACCATCGCTGGCGGCAGCGGCGTATGCACCACGCTGGTGCACGATGCCGCACCGGGTGCGCGTGCACCGAAAGGGGCGCGGGTGCTGTCGACCACGCCCTCACCCACGACCGCAACCGCGGCACACATCGAATCTGTTGCATCGACCGATACGTCCCACATGTCTGGCCTTGACTCCGAGAGGACCCCCTCATGACTAGCGTCGCGCACCCCGATCTTGATGGCATCGGTACCTACGAATACGGCTGGCACGATGCCGACGCCGCCGGGATGTCAGCCCAACGCGGTCTCAATGAAGCTGTGGTGCGCAACATCAGCACCCTGAAGAACGAGCCGGAGTGGATGCTCGAGATGCGCCTCAAGGCGCTGCGGCTGTTCGGCAAGAAGCCGATGCCGAACTGGGGGTCCGACCTCTCAGGAATCGATTTCGACAACATCAAATACTTCGTCCGCTCTACCGAGAAGCAGGCGCAGAGTTGGGAAGATCTGCCCGAGGACATCAAGAACACCTACGACCGGTTGGGCATCCCCGAGGCTGAGAAACAGCGCCTGGTGGCCGGAGTCGCCGCTCAATATGAATCTGAGGTGGTCTACCACAAGATTCGCGAAGATCTCGAGGAGAAAGGCGTGATCTTCCTCGACACTGACACCGGCCTGCGCGAGCACCCGGAGTTGTTCCAGGAGTATTTCGGCACAGTGATTCCGCCGGGCGACAACAAGTTTGCTGCACTCAACACCGCTGTCTGGTCAGGTGGCTCGTTTATTTATGTGCCGCCGGGGGTGCACGTGGACATCCCGCTGCAGGCGTACTTCCGGATCAACACTGAGAACATGGGCCAGTTCGAGCGCACATTGATCATCGTGGACGAAGGTGCCTATGTGCACTACGTCGAAGGGTGTACGGCGCCGATTTACTCCTCAGACTCTTTGCACTCAGCGGTGGTGGAGATCATTGTCAAGAAGGACGCCCGCTGTCGCTACACCACGATTCAAAACTGGTCGAACAACGTTTATAACCTGGTCACTAAGCGCGCTGTAGCTCAGCAGGGCGCGACGATGGAGTGGATCGACGGCAACATCGGGTCCAAAGTCACCATGAAGTACCCGGCGGTCTGGCTGGTGGGGGAGCACGCGAAGGGCGAAACCTTGTCGATCGCCTTCGCCGGCGCCGGCCAGCACCAGGACGCCGGCGCCAAGATGGTGCACGCAGCCCCACACACGTCGTCGAGCATCGTCAGCAAGTCGGTGGCCCGCGGCGGCGGCCGCACGTCCTACCGCGGCCTGGTGCAGGTGCAGGAAGGCGCCGACCACTCGGCCAGCACTGTGCGGTGTGACGCCCTCTTGGTTGATGACATCTCCCGATCCGACACCTACCCGTACGTGGACGTGCGTGAAGACGACGTGTCGATGGGCCACGAAGCCACGGTGAGTAAGGTCAGCGAAGACCAACTGTTCTACCTGATGTCGCGCGGCCTCACCGAAGAAGAGGCAATGGCCATGATCGTCCGCGGCTTCGTCGAACCCATTGCACGTGAGTTGCCGATGGAATATGCCCTCGAACTCAACCGCCTGATCGAATTGCAGATGGAAGGAGCCGTCGGCTGATGTCGGCCACCATGACCTTTATCCCGCCCACTGATCACGCTGCCTCGATTGCAGCCAACCGGGCGGCTGATTTCCCCATCCCCACCGGCCGCGAAGAGGAATGGCGATTTACCCCGCTGGCTCCGCTCGCCCCATTGTTTGACGCGTCGCCCGCCAGCGGTGTGCCGGTGAGCACCACGTGGCACACCCGTGGCGCAGACGTGTCCTGGGTGCCGGTTGCCGACCCGCGCATCAACTCGGTGCTGACCCCGGTCGATCGGCTATCCGCCATGGCCACGAGCCACTCGGAACAAGCTCTGGTCGTGTCGATTCCGGCTGCAGAATCAGCGGATGTCACCGTGTCGATCGTCGGTCAGGGGGGTACGTCCTACGGGCACATGTTTATTGACGTGGGCGCCGACGCCCGTGCCAATGTGATCGTTGAGCACACCGGCGAAGGTGAGTTCGCTGGCAATATCGAGGTGCGATTGGGTGATCGCTCGACGCTGACACTGGTGTCAGTCCAGCAATGGTCAGCGGGTGGAGTGCACGCTGGGCACCATCATGTAGCCGTCGGGCGCGACGCCACCTTCACGGGTCTGGAAGTCACCTTGAGCGGTGACCTGGTGCGCATTGTCCCGACTGTGGACTATCTGGCTCCGGGCGGAAACGCCGAGTTGTTCGGTGCCTACTTCGCTGATTCCGGCCAGCATTTCGAACACCGACTGTTTGTGGACCATGCGGTGCCGCATTGCCGATCCCGGGTGTCCTACAAGGGCGCTCTGCAGGGCGCGGATGCACGCAGCGTCTGGGTGGGTGATGTGCTGATCCGAGCAGCCGCTGTGGGCACTGACACGTACGAGCTCAACCGGAACTTGATCCTGACCGACGGGGCCCGTGCGGATTCGGTCCCCAACCTGGAGATCGAGACTGGGGAAGTTGCAGGTGCGGGACATGCCAGCGCCACCGGCCGGTTTGACGACGAGCAGCTGTTCTATCTCATGTCGCGCGGGATTGATCGCGTCACTGCTCGCCGTCTTGTGGTGATGGGCTTCTTCCTTGATGTGCTGGAACGCATCCCGGACCGCAGTTTGGCCGAACGGCTCCAGAGCGCGATCGAAGCCGATCTCGGCGGCCTGGCGGGAAGTGCGGAGAGTGCGCAATGACCGAGCGCTTCCACGACGTCGCCCGTTGGGGTGACCTGGCCGAAAACACCGCGACCCGGGTGGTCGTCGAAGGTGTGCCGATTGCCCTGGTGCGGGACCAATCTCAGGTGTACGCCGTTAGTGATATCTGCTCGCACGCCGAGGTGTCACTGTCCGAGGGCGAGGTGGACGGCTGCTTCATCGAATGCTGGTTGCACGGCTCCCAGTTCGACGTCCGCACCGGCAAACCGATGTCCCTGCCCGCCAACACCCCGATTGCCACCTACCCCACCCAACTCGACGGCCCCGGCGATGACGCCCGGGTGTTGGTCGGTCTGAGCTAGAAGGAGCACCCATGGCTACTCTGTCTATCGAAAACCTGCACGTGGACGTCGTCACCGACGCCGGTGCGAAGGAAATTTTGCGCGGAATGGATCTGACGATCAGCTCCGGCCAAACCCACGCCATCATGGGGCCAAATGGCTCGGGCAAGTCCACCCTGGCCTACTCGATTGCCGGTCACCCGCGCTACGACGTCACCGAGGGATCGATCACCTTGGATGGTGAGGACATCCTGGCAATGAGTGTGGACGAGCGGGCACGGGCCGGGCTCTTCCTGGCAATGCAGTACCCGGTGGAAGTGCCAGGCGTGTCGGTATCGAACTTCTTGCGCACAGCCGTGACGGCGGTGCGTGGGGAGGCGCCCAAACTGCGCACGTGGATGAAAGACATGAAGCAGGCCATGGCCGACCTCAATGTGGATCCGGATTTCGCGGCCCGCAATGTCAATGAGGGGTTCTCCGGTGGTGAGCGCAAGCGCCACGAAATTTTGCAGTTGGAGCTGCTCAAGCCGGCGATTGCGGTGCTTGATGAAACCGACTCCGGTCTTGACGTGGACGCCCTCAAGGTGGTTTCCGATGGTGTCAACCGAGTCCGGGACGAATATGGCACCGGTATCCTGCTGATTACCCACACCACCCGGCTGCTGCG
>CAZVKB010000081.1:0-2352 GCA_964627505.1 uncultured Actinomycetes bacterium
TCGGCGTGGGTGTCGCGGTCGGGGTCGGCGTCGGCGTGGGCGTAGGTGTAGGTGTAGGCGTCACGGTCGGCGTCGGCGTAGGTGTGGGCGTCACGGTCGGCGTCGGCGTGGGTGTCGCGGTCGGGGTCGGAGTGGGCGTGGGCGCGGCGCTGCTCAACGCACATGTCACAGTCGCACCAGATGCGGTCGCCGAGCAGGTCGTCGGTGTGGTGGCAGGGCCTGATTCGCCGAATCCAACGGTTGCTTTCGCGCCCGGTGCCAACGTTGCGTTCCAAGTCTCGTTGGCTGCAGTCAGCACACCATTGTTGGATCCACCCTTGGCATTCCACATGCTCGAAACTGTTCCGGTCCACGGCATCGAGATACTCCACGACGAGATCGGTGCCGACGTCGTATTCGTCACCGTCATCTCCATGTTGCGACCACTGCCCCAGTCCGAGGTGGTGGCCACCGCAACGGCGAGTCCCGCGGTACCCGGATTCGGGGTCGGCGTCGGAGTCGGGGTCGGGGTCGGGGTCGGCTTCGGGGTCGGGGTCGGAGTCGTGCCTGGCGTGATGGTGGTTTGCGTGACCGCACCGAAGTCGGTGTGCAGTCGTGCCCCAAGGTTGGAAATCGAGGTGTCGAGCAGCGCGAAGAACTTAGCCCGATCGGCGGTTTTGGCGATGTCCAGCGCCGACGAGGTGGTCAGTCCGTTGGAGGCCAGAGCCGCTGAGTACGCCGCAGCGCTATCGGCTTGCGCGATGTAAGTGTAGTTGCCTGACCCATCCACATATGCCAACGTGCCCATCGAGTTGCCGAACACCGCGCCGATGTCTGACGCGGTGAGTTTGATACTCGTATTGCCGGTCACCGCGGACGACGGGTACGTCTGCTTGTTGTACATCTGGTCGAGGTAGATGCGCACCTGACGGGGGTACAGGATGAATGTCGAACCAGCAGCTTCACTCGTTCCGATCGCGGACTTATAGGCGGCATCTGAGAGCGAATAGTCACCAATCGACTTCACCTGTGTTGCCTCGACACCGGTTCCAAACTGGCCGGCACAGATCCGGTAATAGTCCTTGAGGATCGCCGAATAGGTGCCTGCGTTGTAGGCCGCGTTGAGGATCATGTCGAAGTTGTTGTACGGCGCCTGGGCCGACTTGGGGTCCTGCAAGTTGGCCATGCACGTGCCGTAGTACTGATACTGCGGACCCCACGATTCGGCGTTGTTCATCGCCAATCGATTCATATCGTTGAGATGGAAGTACGCCGCGGCCATCGGCCCGAAATACTTCTGGTCCAGCGAATCCGGTCCCTTGCTGGCCGTCTGACTGTTGTTGTCCTGAGCTTCGACTGTGTAACCGAGACCCTTCTGCAAGGCTGTGAAATTGATGAGACCGATGCCAGCGTTGGTTTCCAGGCGCTTGGAATAGTCGTTGATTTGGTACGGTCCGCCTTGCCCAGGTGCCAACAACGACGCGCGTTGGGCGGCGTCAGCGTTGATCCAGTCTGATGTGTTGGTGTAGCTGGCGGTGTTGATGTTCTCCTGCAGCAACTGGGCGAATATCGTGCCGTACACGTAGTCCTTGTTGAACTGCAGCGTCGGATCCTTCTGCTGCACAAGGTGCCCGAGGAGAGCGCCGCTGACATAGTTGGAAATGATCAGATCTGTGTAGTTCGACGACAGGTTAAGCGTCTCCACATTTCCTGATCCGTACGGCAGATTCAAATGGAAGTTCACCGTACCGCTGGCGGTACTGGTGGGAGTGAACTTGACCGGTGTCGGCAAACCTGAGGGTGCTGACGTGGGCGTTGGGGTCGGCGTCTGGGTTGGCGTGGGCGTTGGGGTTGGCGTTGGCGTCTGGGTTGGCGTTGGCGTTGGCGTCGGCGTGGGCGTTGGGGTTGGGGTCGGCGTTGGGGTCGGCGTTGGGGTCGTACCGTTCACCTTGCACGTGTACCCGGAAACGGTGCACGCCGACGGAACTGCACTCGAGCCATTCACCGGATTGCCGATCAGGCCGAACGTCGCTGTCGCCCCCGGGGCCAGCGACTTCGCCCAGGTTGGCCCGGTCACGCTCACACCGTTGGTGGTTGTGGTCGCTGTGGCATCCCAGATACTGGCCACCTTCGAACCGTAGGTGAATCCAACCTTCCAGGGATTGAGTGTCTTCTTGGTGTTGTTCTTAACAGTCACCGCAGCCTGAAAGCCGCTCCCCCAATCTTGCGTGACCTTCCAGCCCACATCGACTCCGCTGACCGTCGCGGCGGTTGCGCTTGGCAACCCCATCGCCCCCACTGCCAGGGCTGCCCCAATGGCGACACCCGAACTACAGAGTGTGCGCAGAAGACTCCGCCGTACCTTCACTTGCT
>CAZVKB010000081.1:2452-13070 GCA_964627505.1 uncultured Actinomycetes bacterium
CCCCCGATCCGGCACGATGTCACCATGACGCAACCCCCGATCCGGATCGCCGTGATTCTGCCGCTCAGCGGCGCTGAAGCCCTCTTCGGTCAGCAGAGCTTGCAGGGGGCACACATGGCCGCCACCGAAATCAATGCCGCCGGCGGCGTACTCGGTGGACATCCGATTCACCTGGAAGTCCACGATGAGGCCACCAAACTCGACCGCGCCGTTGCGCTCACCCGCGCGGCGGTGGACTCCGGTGTCTTCGCCATCCTCGGACCGACCAGCAGCAATCACCGCGACGCCATGTTGCCGATCTGCGCCGAAGCTGGGGTGCCGCTGCTGTACGCCACCGACTACGAAGGCGGTGCATGTTCGCGTTATCTGTTCTGCTACTCGCCGATCCCCGATCACTACCTGGCGCCCATGGTCGACGCGCTGGCACAGCACTCGGCGGACTTCGCGATGGTGGGCGCAGACTACGTGTGGCCGCGCACCATCGGCCTGCGTCTGGGTGAGGCACTCGCCGCCCGCGGTCTGCGCCTGGTCCATGAGGAGTACGTACCACTTAACGCCAACGACATCGCCGCGGTCGCCAAGCGGGCGCTGCAATCCGGAGCCGGTGCCTTGGTGATGGCGCTGCTCGGCTCCGACGGTCAGGAGTTCATTCGCGTCTGGGCTCAGTCACCGGCCGACCAGCGCCCCCAACTCGCGGTGATCGCCTTCAACGAGAACTACATGGCAGGCCTCACTGCTGAGCAGAGTGAAGGGATCATCACGGTCCTGCCCTTCCTGTCAGAGGTGGACCTCCCCGAGACGCGATCGTTTGTCGCTCGGCAGCGTGCGATGTTCGGCCCCGACACAGTGGTGAGTTACTTCGCGGAATCGCACTACGGGCTGTTGATGTTTCTGCGGGAGGCCTTCGCGCAAGCGGGCACTGACGACCGCGAGCGGGTGATCGACGCCATGGGGGATCGCACCCTCACCATCGGCCACGGGCCAGTCACCATGCGAGCAGCCGATCACCACATGATTCTCAATATGTTCCTGGCGCAGGCTCACAACGGCCAGCTAGTGGCCCGAAAGGACCTCGGTCCCATCACGCCGAGCAACCAGTGCGCACAAACCACCGCAGCCCAGGATTAGCCGCCCCCGGTTCGCACCAGCCAACTGCTGTTCGACGACTCGATCCGAGCGCGAACCGAAACCTGGCGTAGGTACACGGAGTGTGGGTCGGTAGTCCGTTCGTCGCACTCTCGCTTAGCCTGAGCACATGGTTGCCGATAGGTCCTTTGCTGACCGCGACGTCATTGCCCGTGTGCTCACCGACTCCCGGCTCTGGTTCATGGTCGGGTTGAGCAACAACACGTCGCGGGCAGCCTTCGGTGTGGCAAACGTGGCGCGTGATCACGGCAAGGTTGTGGTCCCCATCCATCCAAGTGCACCCGTGGTGGCGGGCGTGCAGGGCTTCGCCACCGTGGCAGCCGCGGCCGATGCGCACGGCGCCCCCGACGTTGTGGATCTCTTCGTCAACTCCCGGATCGTGGGTCCGGTGATCGACGAGGCCATCGCTATTGCGGCAAAAGCCGTGTGGCTGCAGTTGGACGTTATCGATTTCGCGGCGGCCGAACGCGCTTCCGCAGCAGGATTGGACGTCGTCATGGATTGCTGCCCCGCCATCGAATGGCCTCGTCTGCGCTAATCCCCCTCGCAGGGACCCCGGCTAACAAGAACCCAAGCGCTATGCGTCCCAACACCCAGGCGGGGTAATGGTGGCGTCAAGCAACACTTCGTTGCCCTTATGTCCGCCCAAACGCGCCACGACATTCTCCGCGACTTCCCAACCGGCACTGACGCCGTCGAAACTCAGGTAGGCCAATCGGGGGTCGCGCGCGAGCGCCAGCGGTAACTCCGACTGCATCATCACCAACAATCCATTGGCATGCGCAGGCGCTCCGATCACCTCACCGCGGCCCACTTCGGTGATGGCTTGGATCACAAGGAGCCCGGCGGCCGCGAGATTGAACACAAAATCCGTCTCGGGATGGCGTTGCAGATGCTCCACTAACCGTCGCTCGGTTTCCGGATGCGACGCGTCCACGTCCACGACTGGGGTGTCCATAATTTCGACGAATCCCGCGATGATGTCGTCGTGATAATTCTGATTCTCCCTCCGGCGCACCGTTACCGGTCGACAGAATCCATGCTCCCGCGCGAACGTCGCCACTTCCCTTCCGACCGCCGAATAGTCGTGATACACCCGCAAAGGCCGAACGCCCGCAGCCGCCGCGACGACCTCTGCGTCTTCATCCACAGTGAAGGTCACCACAGTGCCGAAGCCCAACGATTCCGGTAATGACACGCCCGCGGGATCGGTGGTTCCCCAGACCAGCGCTTGGCACGGGAGGCCATCCAACGCGGCGCCATCCACACCAAGATCGACGACAACCCCGTAACCGTATTCCTGCACGCGCGTGATGAAGGCCGAAGTGAAGCCAGCCCAAAACGGCAAAGGTCGGCCATCGAGGCCGTGTGTTGAGGGCGTGTCCAGATGCAACGCGATGAGCGGCTTGATGCCCGATCGCAAGGCTCGGGCCGAACCTTGCGCGACATACCCCAGGGACCGTGCTGCCAGCACGATCCGCTCCCGCGTCGCATCGGACATCCTTCCCTTGCCGCGCAGGGCATCCGATGCCGTACTCACAGTCACTTGTGCTGCGGCCGCTACTTGGGCCAACGTGACACGTCGAGCGGTCATTGGCACATGCTAGTCGCGACTGCGCTGCCTGAGCTTGGCATACACGAAGCTCACCACCAGTGCCACGAGCAAGGTGACCCAGGCACCCACCGGACCCCGTTTGACCGCATCCATCAGCAGGAAGACGAACAGCACCGCATTGACGGCAACGGCTACAATCAGCGGCCATGCCCGGGCCCCCGTCTTCGCACGTAGACCCAGATGCCCGAAACTGACCACGCCGTACACGAGCAGGAAGGCCATGCTGGTCATCGACCCGACCGCATCCAATGGAAACACCAGTACAAGCACACACACCACCGCGGCCGAAATCACCAGCGCCCGCGATCCAGTTCGCCCAACCGGGGTGGTGATGCGGCGCGGCAGTTGGTCCTCGTCGCCCTCGTCGAGTCCAATGTTGGTTGCCGCGAAGAGGGTGGCGTTGACCGCCGAAGCTGTCGCCAGTAGCGCAGCGGCCCCCATGACGAGCAGCCCCGTCGAACCCGCGACCGCCTGCGCAGCACTCGCCAGCGCATGTCCGCTGTCGGCCAGCAACGTGGGCAGCGGCAGGACCATCACAACAATGGCGCTGATGACGATGTAGAAGACCGCCACCAACGCCAAGGCGGTGAACATGGAGCGAGGCAGTTGCCGGGCAGGGTGCGCCATCCGACCGGAGGCATTCGCGATCACCCCGAACCCCTGATAGGTGACGTACAGCAATGCTGCGGCCGTGAGCACGCCCACAAAGCCGGGCATGGACTCGGTCAGGCGGGCTGGTTGGGACTTCACTCCACCCACCACGATAAAGATCGCCAGGATCACGAGTTCGATGCCGACGATTGCGGCTTGCGCTTTGCCCACAAGCTTGGCGTCAAGTAACGCGACCGCGGCAAAGGCGAGCACGACACCCACTCCGGCAACTTTTGCGGTCCACGCTGGTGCGTGACTGCCGAGGACAGTTTTGGCGTAATCGGCAAACCCTGCCGCATAGAGGGAGGTGGCCACCAGGTATCCAAAGTACTGAAAAACGTTGACGCCATTGGCCATGACGGAACGGCCAAACGCGGCATTGACGAATGATGCCGAACCACCCCGACCAGGGAAGGTAGCCCCAAGTTTGGCGTAAGAATAGACCGATAGTGACGCAGCCAGAGCCCCCACGGCAAACGCCACCGGGACCAGCGAACCTGCCCGTGATGCCGCCAAACCTAGCAACGTGTACAGGCCGGCGCCCATCATGCCGCCGACACCCAGCGCAGTCGATGCCGCGAAACTAATGTGCGACTTGGATGTCGATGGCGCGTTCATCCGTCCAACGTAGCGAGAAGCGTGCCGCTCCGATTGTCGCAACCAAGGTTTGACTGCGATCCGGTTCCGCTCACCGATCCCGCTCCTGGCTCCGCAACCGCTTAACTGCGCTTGCCGAATTTCATATAGGCCCCAGCAAAAATCGCCACGATCACGATGTTCGCTGCCAATCGCCACCCCATGTGGTCGCGCAGAAAAAGCAGGTCAACGGCCACGATCAACACGATCATGACCAGGAGGTACACGACAGCGGTGAGGTTTTTGCCCATGCTCCTGTTGTACTCCACTGTCTTCGCACAAGGTGCTCCAGTCACTTCTACACTGCGAGGCATGTCTGTGGAAGTCAGTCCAGATGGGCGCGCGTTCGCCGTGCACACTGCGACCTCAACCTACGCTTTCGCCGTCGACCCCAGCGGGTTGCTCCGCCATCTCTTCTGGGGTCCGCGTCTCGCCAGCGCGACCGCCCTGGAAGTGCCCGCACTATGGGACCTTTCCACCAACGATCCCGTCGCTGACATCACCCCAGAGGAGTACCCGGCACACGGTGGTTTCCGCTTCAAAGAACAAGCCCTAGCCGTGCGACTGGCCGACGGGTCCCGCGAACTCGACCTTCGGCACACTGGCCACACGGCGACTGACGACACTCTGGCTGTTCACCTCGTCGACGATGTCGCAGGCCTAACGGTCACACTCACCTACCACGTGCCCTCAGACCTCGACGTGATTGAGCGGTGGACCGCCATCACCAACAAGTCAGAGACACCGATCGTGCTCACCCGGGCCATGTCCGCAACGTTCCACGTCCCCGGCGCAGGCTGGGATCTCACGAACGTCCACGGCTATTGGGGTGCCGAACAGCAGGTTTTCACGCAACCAGTCGGGTATGCGAAGTCCGTGCTGGAGTCTCGGCGCGGCATCTCCACCCACCACCACAACCCCTACGTCATGCTCTCCCGCGACGCCACCGAAACCCGTGGCGAGGTGTATATCGCCGCATTGGCGTACACCGGAAATTTCGCCGGTGTCACCGAGCAGTCGCCCTACGGCACCACTGCATTCAGCATCGGCGTCAACCCTTACGACTGGGAACTCACGTTGGATCCCGGGCAAACGTGGCGGACTCCGCACGCGGTCGCTGCGCGCACGTCGGAGGGTTTCGATCAGCTCAGTGCGATTTTGCATGACTACGGCCGTGCCTTGATGGTGCATCCCGAGCCGCGCAAGGTGCTGTACAACTCGTGGGAAGCCACCGCTTTCGATGTGACCGAAACGAACCAGATGCGGCTCGCCGATCTCGCTGCGGGCATCGGCGCCGAACTGTTCGTTGTGGACGACGGCTGGTTCGGACAACGCCACTCCCAGCTCGACGGGCTCGGGGACTGGTATGTCAACTCCGAAAAATTTCCCAACGGGCTCGGACCGCTGATCGACCACGTGCGGTCGCTCGGGATGGACTTCGGAATCTGGGTGGAGCCTGAGATGGTCAACCCGCCGACGGAGCTGTTCGCCGCCCACCCGGACTGGATTCACCATACCCCCAACCGCACCAGCGAAACCGCCCGCGATCAGTACGTGCTGAACTTCGCGCGTGCTGAAGTGCGCGCACACATCCTGGCCCAACTCGATGCGCTGTTGACCAGCAATGAGATCGCCTTCGTGAAATGGGATGCCAACCGACCGCTGTCCCAGGTCGGGGTGGATGCGGCGGCGGCATATCACCACATGGCCGGTGTGTTTGATGTCCTCACACACTTACGGGCACGACATCCGCAGGTGCTATTCGAGGCGTGTGCGTCTGGCGGCGGGCGGATCGACTTCGGTGCGTTGAGTGTGTTCGACGACTTCTGGACCTCTGATAACACCGACGCAGTGGACCGGATCGCGATCCAGCGCGGGTACTCGCTGGTGTATCCGGCGAAGGCGATGCGGGCGTGGGTGACCGACGTGCCAAACTTCCTCACCGGTCGCAGCGCACCTTTGCCCTTCCGTTTCCATGTGGCGATGATGGGCAGCCTCGGAATCGGCTCGGACCTTGGCCGATGCAGCCCCGAAGAGCTCACCGAGTACGCCGGACATATCGCCGACTACAAGGCGATGCGTCGCATTGTGCAGGAGGGGCGTTGCCATCGGCTCCTCGGCGGGATGCCAGCGACGCAGCACTCAGAGTTCACCGCTGTGCAGTATCAACTCGATGCGGAATCCGTGGTGTTCGTCCTGCGCCCCTTGGGCGGCGTAGATCGACATCCCGCACACGTGCGACTACGCGGGTTGGATCCACAGCGCTGCTACACCTACAAAGTGGCCGGAGTGCGTCACACCGAAAGCGGCGCGTTCCTCATGCACACCGGCATCACCTGCCGCTTCTATGGCGATTACGCCAGCGAGGTCATCACGGTCACCGGAGTCGCCCAGTCCCGTCCCGGGTAAGTCAACCAGTCCCGTCCCCTGCAAGTCGCCCAGTCCCGTCCCGGGTGAGGGGGGCCGGGCGGCGGCGCGCGGAATTCCGGGCATCTGGGCGTGAGCAGGCGTGAGTGGGCGCTTGGGCTATATCCTCCGCGCCATGGATTCCAGCGCAGGCGACGCACCAGGCTCCTCGGATACCTCAGGCACCTCGGGTGCACCAGGTGCATCGGCAGCCACCATGACGGCCGAGTTGCCGCAGGAAAAGATGACCAAACCGCAGAAACTGTCCTACGGACTTGGCGCCCTGGGCAAAGACCTCGCGGTCGCGATGGTCTTCATCTACATCATGTTCTTCGCCACCGATGTGGCCGGGCTCTCGCCCGCCTTCGTCGGCACGTTGTTCCTCTTCGCCCGACTCTGGGATGCAGTCAACGATCCCGTGATGGGTTTGATCGTCGACAACACCCGCACCCGGTTCGGCAAGTTCCGGCCTTGGATTCTGATCGGCACGCTAGTCAATGCCGTTGTGATGATTGCGTTGTTCACAGTCCCGGGTGAACAACCCAGCCCGGTGTACTTCGCGATCGTCTATGTGATCTGGGGCATGACGTACACCATCATGGACATCCCGTTCTGGTCGATGATTCCGACACTCTCGCGGGACAAGGCCGAACGCGAACGCATCGCTGTGATCCCGCGCATTTTTGCCGCGCTCGCCTGGCTGCTCGTGGGGGCGCTGGGGTTGGCGGCGGTCAACGCGCTGGGACAAGGTGATCAGGCCAAAGGTTTCCAATACCTCGCCATCGTGATCGCCGTGATCTTTGTCGTGCTGGAGCTGATCTGCGTGGCCAAAGTGCGCGAGATCGTGCCACCAGACCCGGATGCGGAGAAGACCTCCATCAAGCGGATGTTCATGCTGATTCGGCGCAACGACCAACTTGTCGCGCTCATCGGCACCGTGTTTGCGTTCAATCTGGTCATTCAGTTGTTCGGCGGTATGGCGCTGTACTACTTCACGTACGCGGCCGGCAATCAGAACCTCTTTTCGGTGTTCACCGGAGTTGGCGGTGTGGCCCAGATCATCGGGTTGTTCGCGTTCCCCAAACTGGCCCACAGGATCGGCCGAGTGCGCGTGTACGGGCTTGCATCTGCCTTACCCATCGTTGGTTTGGCGATTCTGTTCCTCACAACGATCTTTGACGGTTTCGATTTGCCGTTGACCGCAATAGCAGCACTGGTGATCAACCTGGGGGTCGGACTGTTCCTCGGGATTTCCACCGTGATGCTGGCCGACGTTGTGGACTACGGGGAGTTCAAATTCGGCACCCGCAACGAGAGTGTGGTGTTCTCCGTGCAGCCGCTGCTGGTCAAACTGGCTTCCGCATTTGCAGGCTGGTTCATCGGTCTGGGGCTGGCATTCATCGGCTACAAGGCCAACCAGACCCAGTCCGATACGACCATCTTGGGCATGCAGGTGATGATGATCGGACTACCCGCCCTCGGCGTGATCACCGGCTATGTGGTGTATCGCAAGTACTACAAACTCAACGGCGAGTTCCAGGACAAGGTTCTGCACAGCCTGGCCGCGGAACGGGAGTCGATCAGCGGGTTCCCGGTATGAGTCTGCCGGTCTATTTCGGGGTGGACTATTACCCCGAGCATTGGGATCCGGACATGATGGATTCGGACGTGCGCCGGATCGCTGAGCTCGGTGCGACGATGGTGCGGATCGGGGAGTTCGCCTGGCATCTGATGGAGCCGCAGCCCGGGGAGTTCGACTTCTCGTTTTTCGACGCCGTGGTGGCGCGGTGTGCTGAGCATGGGATCGCGGTGATGTTCGGCACTCCCACCGCGACCTTTCCGGCGTGGTTGGCCGTGGCCGAGCCGAGCATTGTGTCCGTTGGCGCAAATGGCCGGGCCAGGGTGTTCGGCGGGCGTCGACAGTATTGCGTGAACTCGGTGCGGTATCGCCAGCACGCCGACGCGATAGTCAGTCGCCTGGTGGCGCACTACCGGGAGCACCCGACAGTAGCGGCGTGGCAGGTGGACAACGAATTTGGCCATGAGGGTTCCGACGACTGTTACTGTCCTACCTGCGGTGAGTCATTCGGTGAGTTTCTGGCCGCGCGATACGGCACCATTGACGCCCTCAACGCGGCGTGGGGGACGATCTTCTGGGGTCAGACCTACGACTCGTTCGCCCAGATTCCGATGCCACTGGCCACCATCACCACCCACAACCCGGGTCTGAAGTTGGATTGGGCGCGTTTCCGTTCTCGTAGCCTCAACGACTTCGCGCATTCCCAAATTCGACTGGTGAAAGAACTGGCCGGGACCCATCAAATCGTCACCACCAATGTGGCTGGAGGGTTCTTCGGCAAACTGTTCGACCAGGCCGAACAGGTCCGCGATCTCGATGTGGTCTCCTACGACAACTACCCCGTCTGGGGCGGTTTGGCCGAACCGATGTCTGCTGCGGCAATCGCCATGACGCTTGATTTCGCCCGCGGTTTGCAGGGCCGCAATTTTTGGGTGGTGGAACAACTCATCGGCGCACAGGGCCATGACGTGATCGGCTACCTCCCTCGTCCCGGACAGGCCAAAATGTGGGCTTACCAGGCATTCGCCCACGGCTGCGAAACCATGCTGTGGTTTCGCTGGCGGGGGATGAATCGTGGGGCTGAGCAATTCTGTTTCGGGATCATCGACGCCGACGACGAGCCTGGCCGCAAATATCAGGAGGTCGCCCAGACCATCGCCGATGTCAGCAAGAACATCGATGTGCTGCGCGTGCCCATCACGGCTGAGGTCGCGGTGCTCTACGACTTCGAGAACGTGTGGGCGTGGCGTGGACAAATCCAGAGTGCGGCGTTTGATTTCACCACCGAACTGTTGCGCCTGTATGCGCCGTTTCATCGAAAGAACCTTCCCCTCGACGTGATCCCGGTCGACCGGGACTTTTCTGGCTACCGCGTTGTCGTGGCACCGGTATTGCAGTTGCTCAGTACCGACACGGCGGCTCGGTTGGAAGCCTTTGCACAGTCCGGCGGCACGGTGGTGTTTTCGTTCCGAACCGGTCTGAAGAACCCGGACAACACGGTGCCGCTGCGGCAGACCCTGCCTGGCGCGGTGCGAAGGATGTGCGGCATCAAGGTGCGCGAAATCGAGTCGTTGAAGGACTGGCAGGAGGTCCCGGTGGTGGGGTGCGCCCCCAACTTCGAAGGCGACTTCGCAGCCGGGGTCTGGCGGGATCTGATCGAACTCGAGGGTGCGCAGATGTTGGCGCGCTATGACGACGACTTCTACCGCGATCGGGCGGCTGTCACTGTGAACCAGTGTGGCGACGGTTGGGTGTACTACGTCGGGTGCGGGCTCGGGCAGGACTTTCTGCAACGACTGGTCGATGGGATCGCGGCGGACTGCGCTCTACCGGTGATTGATACAGAACCGGACGTCGAAGTGTGTCGACGCCGCGGGCCGGATGCGGATTTCGAGTTTGTACTGAACCATTCCGGAGTTGCCCGCAACTACCGGGGCCGAGTCCTGGATCCGTATTCCGCCGGCATCCACCTGGTGTCCGATGACGTGCATGCCTAACGGATGATCGTTTTCGGGGAGCTCGATAATTGGCACGTGACACGGTGTTGGCGGACTCACGCCTTCACCCAAGCGGATTACATCGATACCGGCGGGGGTCCCACACGACTACCTTGGTTCTGAGGTTGCACTCCGGCTCCGAGGGGACCAATCATGAATCCGCACAGCGTTATTCGCTCGTCGTTCATCGGTGTTGGCCTTGTTCTGATCTCCGGGTGTTCTGTGCAACTTGGTGGTTCGGATCAGCCCACCCCGCCGGCGTCCACCTCGGCGCCGTCAGCAAGCGTCTCCGTAAGTCCCACTGCTAATCCGACGGGTTCGACCACCTCCTCGGATGCCTCCAGCAACGAGATCTCGCAGTGGCCAGAGATGGCCGTCGCCAGCAGTCGATTTGGCGGCGATCCAGCCGGGCAATGGGGCGAAGACACACTGTTAGGCCCCCCGCAGGTGACCGAGTGTGCGGATGATCCACGGGCGTGGGCGTCACAGGAGAAGAACACAGTGGAGTCGGTCGCCGTTGGCTACGAAATCCCCGTGGTGCCCACCAAAATCCGAATCGTGGAGAATTTCAACCCTGGCAACATCTCG
>CAZVKB010000082.1:0-13027 GCA_964627505.1 uncultured Actinomycetes bacterium
CCTGCGGGCGATCCCCACATTGCGTCGCATGCGATGGTCTTTGGCGTATTCGTGATACATGTAGTCGCGCTCTTCGTCGGTCACCATTTCCAGCGTCAACTCATCGTGGTTGCGCAGAAAGATGCCCCACTGACAACCATCCGGAATTTCCGGGATTTCGGCCAGAATCCGGCGTACTGGGGTAGCGTCCTGGCGGCGCAGTGACATGAACATGCGCGGCATCAGCGGGAAGTGGAAGCACATGTGGCACTCGTCGCCATCGCCGAAATACTCCACCACATCTTGCGGCCACTGATTGGCCTCGGCCAGCAGCACCGCGCGCGGATAGCGGGCCGAGACATGCGCACGAAGTTGTTTGAGAAATGCGTGAGTGGCTGGCAGGTTTTCACCATTTGTGCCGTCGGCCTCGAACAGATACGGCACCGCGTCGAGTCGGAAGCCGTCCAACCCCAGGGACAGCCAGTGGTCGACGACGGCCAGCATGGCCGCGCGGACTTCGGGATTCGCGTAGTTGAGATCCGGCTGGTGATGAAAAAAGCGATGCCAGTAGAACTGTCCTCGGGTGGTGTCCCAAGACCAATTGCTGGCTTCGGTATCGACGAAGATCACCCGCGCGTCCGGCCACTTGTATTCATCGTCGGACCACACATACCAATCCGCTTTCGGATTGTCCCGGCTCGAGCGGGACTCCACGAACCACGGGTGGGCATCCGAAGTGTGGTTCATCACCAGATCGGCGATCACTCGGATGCCGCGCTCGTGGGCTTCTGCAATGAGCTCGATCGCGTCGGCGAGCGTGCCGTAGTCCGGATGCACGGTGAGGAAGTCGGAGATGTCGTAGCCGCCGTCGCGCAGCGGCGACTCGTAGATCGGCAACAACCACAGACAATTCACTCCGAGCCACTGCAGATAGTCCAGTTTGGCGGTGAGTCCTTGCAAGTCGCCGTTGCCGTCGCCGGAGGCATCATAAAAGCCACGCACAGAAACCTCGTAAAACACCGCAGTGCGATACCACTGCGGGTCGTCCCAATCCGGGTTGTGACCCGCCGAACCAACCATGCCGGAAACCTACCGCGCCGGTGCAGCTGCAACGGGGTGCGCAACGCACCGGATTTTCCGATCGACCTCCATAGGATGCAAGCATGACTGGCAAATCGGCGGATACGTCCAACCACACACCCGCGCGCGAGCCGACAGTTGTGCTCGCCGGTGCTCGCCGCTGGCTGGCGTTGGCCGCGGTGGCGCTCGGCGTCTCGATCATCATCATGGATGCGACGGTGGTGAACGTCGCGCTGCCCGTGATCATCACCGACCTGGATCTCAACGCCACCGAGGCGGAGTGGCTCAACGCCATCTATTCGTTGATGTTCGCCGCCCTGCTGCTCACTGTTGGTCGGCTCGGCGATCTACACGGCCGGCGCCGGCTGTTTGGCATCGGCATGGTGATTTTTGTGCTGGCCAGCATCGGTGCAGGTCTGGCGGGCGACGGCACCACCTTGATCATTGCCCGTTTTGCCCAGGGAGTGGGTGCTGCGATGATCCTGCCTGCGACGCTGTCGACGGTCAACGCGGTTTTCCAAGGGCGCGAACGGGCTATCGCCTTTGCAGTCTGGGGCGCAACGATTGGCGGGATGGCCGCCGTAGGTCCACTCGTGGGCGGCTGGCTCACCACGGAATACACCTGGCGCTGGGCATTTTGGATCAACATCCCCGTGGGGATCATCGTGCTGATCGGCATTGTGTTGTGGGTGCCGGAAACGCGGGATGAGTCGACGGCCCGGGGTTTGGATCTGTGGGGTGTGGTGCTTTCGGCAGTCGGGCTGGGAGCCATCGTGTTTGCCCTGATCGAAGGCCAGAATTACGGTTGGTGGAGACAGGACGATGGATCGCTCTCGCCGGTGCCGATCGCCATGATTGGTGGGATCGTGCTCATGGCCGCGTTCATCTGGACGCAACAGCGGCGTTCGGAACGTGGCAGAGTGGTTCTGGTCGATCTCGGGTTGTTGCGAATTCGGTCGTTTCGGTACGGCGCGCTGGCGGCCCTGATCGTGGCGCTCGGCGAATTCGGTTTGCTGTTCACGCTACCGTTGCTGCTGCAAAATGCTCTTGGGTTTTCGGCGCTGGGGACCGGTTGGCTGATAGTGAGTTTGGCCGTGGGGACGTTTCTGATTTCCGGTGCCACCCCGCAACTCACGGCCCGTTTTGGGGCACGGACTGTGGTGCGTTCAGGGTTGTTGCTGGAGGCGATTGCAGTGGCGGGGCTCGCTGTAACCTTGACTGCCGAGATTAGCGGATGGCTGATCGCTGGATGGCTGTTTTTGTATGGCATCGGTGTAGGTATGGCCACGGCGCAACTCACGAGCGTGATTTTGGTCGACGTGCCGGTGGCGCAATCTGGGCAGGCCTCGGGCCTGCAGAGCACGTTTCGACAGCTCGGCTCGGCGCTTGGCGTGGCGATTTTGGGGAGTCTGTTGATTGGCACGCTGGGACGTGCGACGACGGACAATCTCGCCGACACCGCGCTGCCCCCGGTGGTCCAGCAAGAGGTGTCGAGCGCCGTTTCGGAGTCGGCTGGTGCTGTGATCCCAGCGCTGCAACAGCAACCAGCCACAGCCAGTGCCGGTGATGCCGCAGCTGCAGCCATGATCAACGCCAGCAAGGTGACGACCGGTGTGGCGGCCGTGATCATCGGGCTGGGGCTGCTGTCTACTTTGGCATTGCCACACATACCGCGGAATAGTTCTGTGTGACCCAGCGACCTGTGTGTCGGCTGGTGTAACTCATCCGCCGGAGCACCCAAGCGAATCGCGCCCTTCACGCAGGTGCGTCAGACGTGCTGGCGGTCGCCGAATTGTGCCGGGTTAGCCTACTGGCATGGCAACTTCACTGGGAAAACTCACGGACTTTCCGCTGGACACTCCGACGCCGGTCAAAGCCGACGGCCAATCGCTGCTGGTGTTGCGGACTTCCGAGGACCCTGACCAGGTGTGTGTTGTGGTAGATAAGTGCCCACACGCGGGTTTGAGCCTGTCCAAGGGCCCGCGCGGCGGCTATGCCGACGGTGTGATCACTTGTCCGTGGCACAACTCGCGATTTGACCTGTGCAGCGGCGAAAATCTCGATTGGGTGCCGGGTGTGGCCGGAGTGAAAGTACCTCGTTGGTCGAGCAAACTCATTGCGATGGGCAAGTCGCCCACACCGCTTGACGTGGTTTCTGTGACGATCACCGACGGCGAGGTCACGCTCGACCCGCACTAGCCGGGTCACGGCCGAGTTGTGCGGGAGCGCACTGGCAAACACACGGTAAAAGTGCTGCCGCTCACGCCGTCGGACATGACTGTGACCGTGCCGCCGTGGGCGGTGACCAGTTCGCGCACCACTGCCAATCCGATGCCGGAGCCGGATTCACTGGCGTCGGCAGTGCCGCGCCACAACCGGGTGAACACGTTCGGCAGATCCGTGGGCGAGATGCCCGGACCGGTATCGGCCACCACCAGTTGGGCACCTGGGCTGTCTGCGCACGGCGTGGTCAGGGTGACGGTGACCTGATCCCCCGGCCGGCAATAGCGGGCGGCGTTGGCCAGCAAATTTCCGACTACTTGGTGGAGACGATCGGGGTCGCCGGAAACCATCACGGCAGGTGTGAGACGAACCGACACCGCCAGGCCCGCGCTGTCCAGAGTGGGAATTGCCTCTTGGACGGCGGCGTCGACCAATACACTCAGGTCCACGGCTTCCAGATGCATAGTGAGCGACGCGGTTTCGGCAGCCGAGAGGTACGCCAAGTCACCGACCAGCCGCCCGAGGCGGACCGATTGGGCGTGCAGCGCCAGTAGACGCTGCGGGTCTGGCTCCACGTAGCCATCGCGCAATTCCTCCAGGCCGGCCTGCAATGCGGCCAACGGCGTGCGCAATTCGTGCGCGATGTCGGCGGTCATCCGTTGCCGGGCCTGTTCAGAAACCTCTACCGTCTCCGCCGTGGCATCAAATGCCCGGGCCAGCTCCCCCAACTCCCCGGGAGCTGCGCGATCAGCTGGATCCGCACGAATATTCCTTCTGCCCGCGGCAAATGCCCGTACCGAAACGGTCAATCGCGCCAGCGGGGTGGAAATTCTGCGCGCTACGTACCAAGACACCACCACAGCGACGACGAGGGAGATCACCGCTGCCGCCAAAATCCAGGTCCATGCCACTTGTTGCCCACTAGTGACGGGTGGGCTGCCGAAACCCAAACGCACGGTTCCGACCGGGGTGCCATTGACGACCACGGGTTCCGCTATACCCCCTCTTCCTGGTCCCGCAGCGGATTCGGAGGTGAGGTTGGGATCGTCGCCTGTGGTGGCGATCACCTCGAAATCGTTATCACGCACGACCAGTCGGGCATCCGCCGCCGTGGCGATTGCCGTGGCGGGGGCGAGGTCCACCCCTTCCCAACCGCCGTTGCGCTCGTAGGCGGCCGCAGCGGCGGTCGCCACCGCCTGTGCCACCGCGTCGCGCTGCTCGGCAGCACTGGCCGATAAACCGCGGGAAGTTCCAATCAGGGAGGCCACGGTGAGCACAGCCACTGACGACAGGGCCACAAGCACGAATGCCACCAGCAATCTGCGGCCGAGCGGACCCAGGCCGAGCTGGTTCCCGGGGGCCTGTGGCATGTCTGCGCTGGTCTGTTCAATCACGGCGCAGGCCCAGCCGATAGCCCACGCCGAGTACGGTCTCCACGATTTCGGTGCCGTGGCCGGCGAGTTTGCGGCGCAAGTTCTTCACGTGCGAGTCGATGGTGCGCTCATAGCCCACAAATTCATAGCCGCGGACCCGATTGACCAGTTCGGCGCGGGTGCTCACCCGGCCTGGGGTTGCGGCCAAGGCCACCAGGATCCCCCACTCGGACGGGGTGAGGTCGAGCAACTGGCCGTCGAGCCGGGCCTCGTGTCTGGCTTCGTCAATCACCAAAACGCCGTGGCCGTAGGACATCACGTCATCGACGGTTTGCGGATTGCTGCGGCTGAGTACAGCGGCCACCCGCAACACCACCTCCTGGGGACTGAACGGTTTGGTGACGTAGTCGTCGGCCCCAAACTGCAGGCCCCGGATTCGGTCCTCCACCGAACTGCGCGCAGTCAGAGCGATCACCGCAGTCGTCGTGCGTGCGGCTTCGGCGAGCACCTCGATACCGTCAATGTCGGGCAATCCCAGATCGAGCAGCATGAGATCGGGCGCACTCGTGGTGAGTAATCGCAAGGCCTCCGCGCCGGATCCGGTACTGAGTACGGAGTGGCCGGCCCGCTCGAGATATCGGCGCAACAAGTCGCGAATATCTCGCTCGTCTTCGACCACCAGGATCACCGCCATGTCCCCTATCTTGCCGCGCGGCGTTGGGAATCTGTGCGCTGTATGGAGGTCGGTGCCGATTCTCCACACGATCTCCATACGTCTCACACGTCACCGGCATGCCCTCCCGGCACTGTTCTGGGTATGGCATCCAGCCCTTGGATGCACTGGCGTCACGGTACTCACGGACACCGACGGCGCCATCTGAACAACTGAAGGAGAGCATCATGGACAAGTCAGTATTCTTCGCCAGCGGCGCTGCTGTTGGACTCGGCGCCCTGCTCGTGGCGGGCACGGTCGCCATTGCGCCGACGCTCGCCCAAGGTGCCGAAACCGGTCGCGGCAACGGCGGCGGTGCCGGTTCCTCACAGCAAGCCCGAGGCGGCGGTCAGGGCGGCGGCCAGCAGGGCAGTGGCTCCGAAGATCACGCCAACACCGCGCCGTCTGGCACCGTCACAGAAGAGCAGAAGGCCGACCTAGCGTTCTGGGTGGAGGAAGAGAAACTCGCCTACGACGTCTACAACGCCCTCGGCGCCCAATACCCGGATCTGCGGCAGTTCCCCAACATCGCCAAATCCGAAGCCAAGCACATGGACGCCGTGCAGCAGCTACTCACCACCTACGGCGTGGCGGACCCCACTGCGGGTATGGCCGCTGGCGACTTCGTGAATCCGGATTTGCAGTCGCTCTACGACAGTCTGATCGCCAGTGCGACCACTCCTGAGGCGGCGCTGGCCGCTGGTGTGGCCATTGAGCAGACTGACATCAAGGATCTCACTGCGGCCAAGGAGGGCGTCACCGCGCCGGACATGTTGGCAACCATCGATCAGCAGATCAAAGCATCGGAACGCCACCTGGCGGCCTTTAGCAGGTAATCGACGCCGACTGCATGCGCCGCCGACCTGGAGCAACACTCCGGGCGGCGGCGCTTGTGTTTGTCCCGGGTAGTCGGCCAGACTCACGTGGACACTTCAATGACCAAGTGAGAGGGCTTGTGTGATGAGCACACCGAACGGCGGTTTTCCTCCGCCCCCACCACCGCCGGGTGGCACACCGCCCCCACCGCCATCATTTGGGGGCACGCCACCCCCAGCCGGTGGTGCGCCAGCAGCCCCGACTAAGTCGTCGTTGCCGTTGTGGTCGCTGATCACGGGTGTCGCGTCGTTCTTGTGTCTTCCGGTGATTCTCGCGGTGGTAGCCATCATCACCGGCTTCATCGGTCGCGGCCGGGCCAAGGCGGAGGGCAACTCCACCGGCATGGCCACGGCGGGCATTCTGCTGGGTGTGGCCAACATTGTGCTCACCGCGATCGCGACGGTTTTGGCCGTGGTGCTCGGGATCGGGGTGTTCAACACGGTCAGCAACCAGGTGACGATCGCACGCAGTGTCGTGCCTGCCGTGGTTGCGGCGGAGACTTACGGCATCGCTAACGGCAGCTACGCCGGCCTTACGACTGATGAGTTGACTGCGTATGGGTTCACTCCCTCGGCTGATGTGACCGTCACTGCTGTGTCGTTGGATGGCGGTACTGACTTTTGCGTCGAGGGTTATGCCAACAGTGATCCCTCGCGCATCATCCACATGCCGGTCACGTCGAGCGATTTCTCCACGATGACCCTGGAACTCAACGGCGAGTCACTCTCCTACGGCACGGGACCCTGCCCCGTACGTTAATCGCTCGGTCACCCCATACCCCGCGGGTTCTAGCGATTCCGCGGGCGACCTGAGGGAGTAAAGATGAAGGTGCAAGGCAAGACCTGGGTAGTCACCGGCGGTGGCAGCGGAATCGGCAGAGAGTTGACGCTCTTGCTGTTGCGAAAAGGAGCCCGTGTGGCCGCCGTCGATGTGCGCATGGACAACCTGC
The DNA here is from genome assembly GCA_964627505.1 of uncultured Actinomycetes bacterium. GTDB lineage: Bacteria > Actinomycetota > Actinomycetes > S36-B12 > UBA10799 > JACJWR01. The sequence continues at coordinate 7,193 of CAZVKB010000082.1, forward strand.
AAAACACCTCCCGCCGCGCCACTCGCCCCGATCGGTTGTCGCTACACGAACTCGACGTCACTGACAGGCACGCTGTGGAAGCACTGGTGGGAGAAGTCGAAGCAACGCACGGCCACGTCGACGGTCTCATCAACAACGCTGGCATCATTCAGCCGTTCGTTCCCGTCAACGAACTGGACTACGACGTGATTGACCGAGTTCTCAATGTCAATCTGATGGGGACTCTCTACATGGTCAAGTCGTTCCTACCCACGTTGCTGTCGAGGCCGGAAGCGCACATTGCGAACGTCTCCAGCATGGGTGGTTTCTTCCCATTTCCCGGTCAAACCATCTACGGAGCCAGCAAGGCGGCCGTGAAACTGCTCACCGAAGGCCTATACGCCGAATTACTCGACACCAAGGTGCAGGTGTCCGTCGTGATGCCAGGCGCTGTGGCTACCGGCATCACCGAAAACTCCGGCGTGACTATGACCGCAGACCCGTCGTCCAGCCGAATCCCACAAACCGCCCCGGACAAAGCTGCGCGGATCATCGTGAAAGGTCTTGCGGCCAATCGGCTGCACATTTTCGTCGGCACGGATGCGCGAATCATGGATCTGGCAACCAAATTGGCGCCTCAGCAGGCGACCAAGCTGGTGCAACGTCAAATGAAGGGTTTGCTGGCTGAGCAGTAAGCCCGGCCACACTGCGATCGGGCAACTAGCGCGGACCTCGATGCGGTGGTTTGTTGCGAAGCGGGCTCATGGGAAGCAGGCTCATGGGAGATATCTGTGGCATGGCACAGGCGGCACGCGTCAGCCGCTTACCACCAGCGGCGGGTCCCCAGCACTCACCGGAGAAATGGCTGCCAACTGCCCCCACCAGATCCAGCGCTCTGTTGACCCCCAGCGCGGATTACACGTCACCAGCGTGATCAAGTGCGGCGACAGTCCCTCCCCAGGCAGGGGCACCGGATCCACCACCCAGAGCGCGGTCGGCTCAACGATGCGGTCGGCATACAACCGATACGTGTACCAATTAGCCGCGGTCCGCACGTAGACAAAATCACCCGGCTGCAATAGGTCAACGTTGCGCAGTGGTTCCGAATGCGTCGATCGGTGCCCGGCAAAAGCGAAGTTCCCCGCTTGCCCAGGCAGTGCCGAAGTGGGGAAATGCCCCATCCCCACCGCCAATTGCTCATCCCCCACGCCTTGCAGCACGGGTACATCGATCACATCAGCGCCGAGTCTGGGGATTGTCATGCGGGCGAACTCAGCGCCCTCGGTGGGTTGTTCGGTGAGATCAGGTGCCGGTGCGGGCGGCGGCGTAGGAGACCGCGTCGGGGAAGGAGTGGGCGTTGCGGCGACCACAACGGATGCCGCGGGTTCCGGACTGGCGTTGGCACTCGGCTGGCGCATGAGCATGTAACTCGCCAAGGCGATCAGGACCATTAGGGCGACGCTCGCAACCCACGTCAATCGAACGGTTCGTGATGAGGTCATCGCGTCTCCCGTCCGACATCCAGTGGTGCACATCAGGGCCACCGTCGAGTCTGTCTTGCTGTCGGGCTGCCCTACCAGTTCCACGAGCGTAATTGATTCTCGCCCCGCCAGCCAGGACGCGAACCAAGTTTCCCGATATCCCATGCAGCCAGCGCCCCGAGTCCGAACGTCCCACCAACCCATTGCAAACAAAAGTCGGCCCGCCACCATCAAGGCAGCGGGCCGACGTTGTGCAAGCGAGCGGATCAGCCACACGCCCAGGGGCCCCAACCGGCCTTCTGGTAGTAGTTGTAGGCGATCTGGTCCTGCTGTGCCGGACTGGCAAGGTGCGGGTACGCGGCATACTGCCCGCCGCCGTTGGCCAACCACGACGACCGGTCGAACTGCCAGGCACCGTAGTAGCCGTTGCCCGTGTTGGTGGAGTAGTCGTTGCCGGACTCACACATCTTCACCGACATTTGCTTGCTGCCGCTGGCCCACTGCACGGCAGTGGAGGTAGCAGCCGCTTCTGCAGCAGCTGCTTCCGCGGCCCGTTGAGCTTCAGCGGCGGCGAGCACGGCGGCGAGTTGTACCTTCAGTTTGTTCGCGGCTTCCGGTGATGCCGGGCTCGCAGCCACGGCCGCCGTGGCCGGAGTTTGCGAGGCGACAAGAGTTGGGGTGATCGGGGCGGCTTGCGCGGTGATGGTCGTGCCGATCCCGACGCCGGCGACCAGAATTGTCGCAGCGATGGCAATGGATCGTTGAGACTTCAAGGTGAGCGCTCCTCGTAGGTATGCAGTCGGTGAGTGGTGCTACACCTCATTGATACCCACAAAAAACGCTGTCCGAAGCGACAAAAACGTGTCTCCGAACACCCAAATCTTCAAGGAAGAGTAAAACGAATCGCCTATTCCGACTATCACCGCAATTTTTATGGCGCTCGTCACGTCTCGACTACACACGTTTGGGCCCCTGCCGCCGATGGCTGGCAGGGGCCCAAACGTGTGTGTGAAAGTACTAGCTCCGCGGTCAGGCGCGCGCCCGAGCCTCCAGTGCGAGTTCCCGAATCCGGGCGATGTCCTCTGGCGTGTACACCCCGTTGACACCTGAGATCGTGGCGAGTTTCATCCCATGCTTGAGCCCGAGCCGATAGATCTCCTTGACCTTCTCCCACTCGATGTTGCGGCCCACAGTGAAGGTCTCGTAGCGACCTTCCAGCGCCAGTACCACGGTCTCAGCCAGGCAGGCATAGGCCACACCCGGCGGCAACCCGATGTTCTTCATCTTGACGTCACCCGGCAGTTCGATCTCGCCGGACTCCACCACGAGCACGTCGGGGCGCTTGGCCACATCTTCAGCAGACAAGTCCAACGGCCGGGCCACATCGGTGATGACGCAACCGGGCTTGACCGCCATGATGTCGAGCACACGCTTGCCCGCACCCGACGTCGCGGTGACGATGAGATCCATCTCCGGCAGGGCCTCAGCCGGCGTGGCCGCGACGTGAATGACCGCCCGCGGATCGTTGCGCTCGATGTCGTGCTTGAGCGCCAGCAGTTTGGCCGATTCCGGTGACACCAAGTACACCTCGTCACTGGCCAGAGCGAGTAACCGGGCACAGACCGAGCCAATCGCCCCGGTGGCCCCGACCACCATGGACTTGCCCTTGAAACGTCCCTCTTCGTCCATGTCGGCGATACCGAGTTGCATGAGCGCTTCGTGCGCGGCCCACAGCGCACCGGAGGCGCTGTAACTGTTGCCTGTGGTGATGGGCAGCGGCGCCCGTTTTGCCACCGTGACTCCGGCGTCACCCACAACCTTCGTGAATGCGCCCAAGCCCATGATTTGGGCGCCCAACTTCTTCGCCATGTCAGCCGCCGAAAGCAGCCGGCCGTAGGTGAATTCCGGGCTGTGCGCCATCAGTTCCTTGGGTGTGCCGCCGACGGTGATCAGCCAACCCTCGGCCTCCGCACCAGTGGGCGACTTGATCCCCGTCACGTGGCTGTACATGAACGGCGGGCTGTACGCCATGGCCTTTTCGACCACGTCCATCACCACCGGCGGTGAGACCTTGGCGATCGTGCCGAGAGGTTCGACGGTTTGGAAGTACTCCTGGGACAGCGGGTGAATTACGAAGGCAAACCGGCTCTTGCGCCGCGGCCCGCCTGGGTACAGCAAACGTGGCTGCAAATCCGCGGACACAATCATGTCGAGCAGGTCGTCATTGGTGAGGTTTCCGGAGGCATCGCCAGCCAGCGCCATCATCATCGCCTGCAATGTCGCCGCATTGATGATCACGTCGAACGGTTGCGGCGTGAAGTCCAGCACCATGTCGACCCCGAGCGCGGCCATCTCCGCCAGTCGCTCGTCGGACACCGCTGAGGTTACGACCGTCTTGCCCGCGAGATCCTCAAGACCGAAACCTTCCAGCTCCTCATATGTGGCGACGACAACATCGGAGTCACGTGCCGACCGTCGGGCCAACGCGTTGCTGATGCTGGCACCTGGCGCTTTGATCTGCGACTTGATGATGCCCGGCAGGTGGTGGATGGGCCACAGCCCGATGTCTGCCGCCAACCCCAGCATCGGGATGGACTGCAGACGCGACGGCACATCCATGCGCAACAACGGGTCGGCAAATTCGAGGTTCTCGGTGTACTCGCGCAGGATGCGCGTGGTGCGGGCGTGGTTGAGCCCGCCCAACACCAGCACCCGAGCATTGTTGAAGTACCCCGGCATTTCGGTCTGCACATGCCGAATAGCCCACTCTTGGAGCACATCACGCAAGTCGTGTCCGTCCGCCACCGGGACGGCAGTGGTCGACCGCCGCACACGCTCAACAGCCTCCAGATCGCCGTCATAGAGCCCAGCCGCTCGCGCTTCTCGAATCCCAGTGACCGCAATCGCTGCGGCTTGATCTGCCCACGTGGTCACCAACTTTTCGGCGGCGGCGACGTCACCGTTGGTGCCCAGCCGGATGATGCGGAAATCGTGTTCAAGAAACGTGACAACAGTGTCATAGTCACGCTCCTCGGACGCGAGACTGACGTTGACGATGATGGCGGGTGAGGTGTCCGGCATGGTGATCCTTTTTTCGTGAGGTAAGGGCAATCGTGTGGCGGAAGGTGCGGTGGTGCGAGCTACACCATGGCCGAGGAGTCGAACTCGGGGTGGGCTTTCATGAAGTCGAGGAGTCGGCCAGCGTACTTGGCAAAAGGCGGGCACGAAAGCCCGGTGCCTTGCAGATCAGTAGTGGTGTTCACCGTGGAATACGTGGTGGGAGAGGCAAAGTAATCCAACCCCTCGGCCGGCAGCCCGAGCAGTCGCTCCATCCCCGGTACCGAACCCACGAGACTGCGGGTGATCCCAAGCGGCAGCGGTACCCAGACCACATGCTTTCCCATGTGCTTGGCGAACGTGTCCACAAGTTGCCGTGAGGTAGGCGGATTGGGGTCGGTGAGGGCATAGGTACGTCCCAACGAACGGTCCAACACCGAAAGTTGGTCCATCGCGTTGATCACAAAATCGCGCGGGACCAAGGACACCTTGACCTTGTCGGCGTCCCCCACCGCAGGCACCACCGCGACTTTGAGTTGTCGACTCATGAAGGTGGCCAGGAAGTACGGCCCGTCGTACTTCTGTGTCTCTCCCGTCGTGGAGTCCCCCACCACGATGCCGGGGCGGTAGATGGTGGCAGGCAGGCCCCCTGCCATCGCCTCACGCACCAGCAACTCCGCCTCAAATTTGGTGGACTCGTAGTGATTGAGGAAGGTTTGCCCCTCGTCGAGACCGTCCTCTGGAAACTCGCCGTTGTAGTTGCCGCTGACGTAGCAGGTGCTCACGTATTGCAGCCGGTCAAAGTGCTCCCGAGACCGGCAGAAGTCCAGCACCCGGGCGGTGCCGTCGACGTTGACCCGCCGGGCGATGGTCTCCGGCACGGTGAGGTCGTAGACCGCTGCGAGGTGCCACACCTCTCGGACGTCGGCCAACCGATCCTGGTCCGCGCTGGCGATGCCCAGCCCGGCGGCGGTGATGTCGCCGGTCACCAAACTGATCCGTCCCGCCGTGTGCGGATGCGAATCCGAGATGGCCGCTACCCGCTTTTCGGCTGTGGCCAGATGCTGCGGTTGCACGAGACAAATCGCTTCGTAGCCCTCCCGGCGAGCCAGCAGTTTCGGCAATAGGGCAGAACCGAGGAATCCAGGGAAACCGGTCATCAACAGAGCGGACATGCGACTCGCCTTCTTGGGCCTGCGATCAGCCACGGGCGGCTGATCAGCGGATGGATGTTTCACCTTATCGTCGAGGTCCGAAGGTTTCAGAACAGCAGGCGGGGATATTTGGATGCTTTTCTACTGTTCACGAACTGGCTGCT
>CAZVKB010000083.1:0-12982 GCA_964627505.1 uncultured Actinomycetes bacterium
CGGTGAAGACCGGGGGCTGTCCCGAGGATTGCCATTTCTGCTCGCAGTCCGGGCTGTTTCCGTCCCCGGTGCGGGCAGCTTGGTTGGACATTCCCAGTTTGGTGGAGGCGGCGGTGCAGACTGCCGCGACTGGCGCCACCGAGTTCTGCATCGTGGCTGCCGTGCGCGGCCCGGATGATCGCTTGATGGCGCAAATGCGGGAAGGCGTGGCGGCGATCAGAGCCGCGGTGGACATCAACGTGGCCGCCAGCTTGGGTATCCTCACGCCAGACCAGGTGGCGGACCTGGTCGAAATGGGTATTCACCGCTACAACCACAATTTGGAGACGGCCCGCAGTTTCTTCCCCAATGTGGTCACCACTCACACATGGGACGAGCGGATGGAGACGCTGCAACTCGTCCGCGACTCCGGCATGGAGGTGTGCTGCGGCGGGATCGTGGGCCTTGGCGAGACACTGGCGCAGCGCGCTGAGTTCGCCGCCCAACTGGCTTCCCTGATGCCACATGAAGTGCCGCTGAATTTCCTCAACCCACGTCCCGGGACACCTTTCGCGGACCAACCGGTCATGTCTGCCAACGACGCTCTGCGCACCATCGGTGCGTTCCGGCTGGCATTGCCGCGCACGATTCTCCGGTACGCCGGCGGCCGGGAGATCACCCTCGGCGACCTCGGCACCCGCGAGGGGCTGCTCGGCGGCATCAACGCCGTGATCGTGGGCAACTACCTCACTACTTTGGGTCGTTCCCCCGATGAAGACCTGGAATTGTTGGCTGACCTGGCGATGCCGGTGAAGGCTCTTTCCGACTCGTTGTGAGTGTGACGCGAGAGTGACCAGCCGTCCGGCGGCACGTCAATAACTTCCGGTGTCGACCACTGCGGCCACTGGCTTGGCGTCACCGGACTTCAGCGACGTCCAGAATCCCCAATGCCGAGCCGGATCCTTGTGCGAGTCGGTGCACCACGTCACGATCTCCGGATCCTTTGGCACATCTTGTGCCTCACCCCAGACGAAATAGAGGCCGGGATAGGACTTGAGCGCGGTGAAGTACGTCGCTTGGTTGCTGGGTGTGGCATTGCAGACCTCTGCGGCGGAGCCTTCGTTGCCGGGGTCACTGAGCGCAGACGGCCACCACGACTCCTTGAGCACCACCGGATTCGGCGCGGTGGCAAACCAGGTCTGCCAGTTGTCGTTGACTAGCCGCGCTGCGTTGGCGGGGTCCGTGTGCCACTGCGGATCGGCATCGAAATACGGCTGGAAGTTGGGGAAGGCGAAGTCGCCCAGTGTCAGCAGTTGCGGGTACTGCCAGGGTTGACCCTGATTCAGATAGAGAATCCACGGTTCGGAGGTGGTCACCTGCATTCCGCCGGTCCGCGGATCGGCTTTGACCGCTGCCACCCATCCGGCCAACTCTGCATAGGTGTAGCGCCCGGTGGAGACGCCTTCGTTTCCGACCACCACGGCATCCGCGTGGCCGGCGACCTTCGCCGCCTGGTCGACGACGCCGGCTGCGGGATCGTAGATTCCGGCGATGACCTTCTCGAAGCCGAGACTCTTGGCGATCCTCGGGGCATCCGCCAGGGCACCTGCCACGTCATAGGTCACCAATCCCCGGAATCCCTGAGTGTGGAGAAAGGTCAGATCGGCTGTGAGTTGACGTTCGCTGACTGATCCGAAGTCCTTGGGTGCATAGGTAACCCATCCGCGACAGGCCCGCAATGCCTGGATCGCGTTGAGATTGGCCATACTGCAGGGCGCCTGGGCTACGTCCTGGATCGCCTCCGGCGGCGGCGACTCTTCCGCGCTAGTGGAGCAAGCTGCTAGCAGAAAGGCGGCAGAGATCGCTGCCGCGACGAGTTCCCGCCCGCGTCTGATCACGTTCCCGAAACTAGCACCGTGCAACGGCTTGTGATAGCGGGCTACGCGCATCGTGGACGGCAAGTTGGTCAGCCTGCCGCGATCGAAAGCGCCCGGAACGACACACCAAACACCCGAGGGCGACGCCAACGCTAGCCAGCATTCGTTCGACACTCGAGCGGCGCCACCACCACGTGGTTGCTGGTGCCCACTATCGTGGGACTCCCGGCAACTGAAAGATTGGAACGGTGCACTGCGCATGATGGATAAAAACGTGGTGACAATCATCGCGGTGGTGCTGATCGTCGTCCTGCTACTGGCTGTTTTCGTCAGCTTCATCTAGGACTCCCCAGGAGGAGCCATGTCGACCGAACTTTCCGGTCACGGCGGCGTGCACATCGTCGCAGCCGCCCAGGCCTATGGCGTGCACACGCTTTTCACACTCAGCGGCGCGCACGTATTTCCGCTCTACGACGCAGCCATCGGCGGTGTTGCCGGCTACGAAGCCGCTGGCAGGGACAACTCCGCAGCGTTGGCCGGTGGTCCGATGCGACTTGTGGATGTCCGCCATGAGGCGACGGCGGTGTTTGCGGCCGAAGGGACCGCCAAACTCACCCGCACCCCGGGTTTTGCCGCCCTCACCGCTGGGCCCGGCGTGACCAACGGCGTCAGCGCGATGGCATCGGCACTGTTCAACGGCGTACCGATGCTCGTCGTCGGTGGACGATCACCGGAATTCCGGTGGGGTTCAGGTGCTTTGCAGGAGTTCGATCATGTGCCGCTCGTGGCACCGGTGACGAAGTACGCGGCCACCAGCAAGGATCCAGCCACCATCGGCGCCGATGCGGCCACCGCCCTCGCCGCAGCCACCTCCGCGCACCGCGGTCCAGCATTCATCGATGTGCCCATGGATCGCTTCTATACGCCCGCGACCGCGCCCGCCCCGACCCGAACAGCCACGGCACAAGCGCCTGCTGAATCGGGTGATCTCGAACGGATCAGCGCGCTATTGGCCGCTGCCGAACGGCCAGTCCTGGTACTGGGCTCGGACGTCTGGACGGGCGAGGCCGAAGAGTCCGCCCGCGTTTTTGCCGAAACCGTCGGGGTGCCGGTGATCGCCAACGGAATGGCCCGCGGCATCATGCCACCGTCCCACCCACAACTGGCCACACGCGCCCGCGGCGCTGCATTTGGAGGTGCCGACCTCGTGCTTGTGGTGGGCACCCCCCTGGACTTCCGCTTGGGTTACGGAATCTTCGGCGATCCTCCGGCACAAGTAGTGCACATCGCCGATTCCCCGTCGGTACTCTCACTTGCTGCGTCACCGGCAGCCACAGCGGCGGGCGATCTTGCTGATGTGTTCTCATTCCTCACCGATGCTTGGCAAGGGCCTGCGAACCGTTTTGCAGCCTGGACCTCCGACCTGCACGACACCGCACAAGCGGCCATCGACCGCGATGCCAGCCTGCTCGCCAGTGACAGCGATCCCATCCACCCGGCACGAATCTACGGCGAACTCCTCCCCCGCCTCACCCCCGACACTACTGTGATCGGCGACGGCGGCGATTTCGTGTCGTTCGCAGGGCGTTTCATCGAACCGGCCAAACCGGGTCATTGGCTTGACCCTGGCCCGTTCGGTTGCCTGGGCACTGGCCTGGGTTACGCCTTGGCCAGCGGGATCGCCCGCCCCCAGTCCCCCACAGTGCTCCTGCTCGGCGACGGCGCCGCGGGCTTCAGCCTGATGGACGTCGACACACTTGTGCGGCACCGCATCCCCACCGTGATGATCATGGGTAACAACGGCGCATGGGGCTTGGAGAAGCACCCCATGCGACTCCTGCACACCTACGACGTGGCCGCCGATCTCCAGCCAGCCACCCGCTACGACGAAGTTGTGGCTGCCCTGGGTGGGGCTGGGGAGATGGTGACTTCGCCAAGCGAGATCGGCCCGGCAATCGATCGCGCCATGGCGTCTGGAGTTCCGTATCTGGTGAATGTGATCACGGACCCGGAAGCGGCGTACCCCAGATCCACTACCGGCCTCTAGAAGTGTGGGGTGATTGTCCCCAGCAAACCGGAACTGCACCGCCCTATGGGGCCAGTGGGCTGCCCGGCAAGTTCCGTACCACGGTGAAGATCGTCACCAGCGCAGCCCCGATGTAGATCCCCCACTTGCTACTCGGGGCGGCGCGACCCGTCCACGGTGCGACGAACCAGATGGCCATCCACAGCAGAGCGGGAATCACCAGGATGTTGTAACCAACGGCGCCCAGCACATCTCCCCGCCAAATCGCCCCCACTGCCCGCATCGAACCACAACCGGGGCAGTAGCACCCAGTGGTGGCGTAGAACGGGCAGGGCACGAAAGCCCCGGCATTGCGTGGATCCCGCATGATGACAGCCAAACTGCCCGCCAGAGCGACCCCGCCCAAAACAACACGTTGCAGGAGTGCATCCCGGCTCAGCTCACGCCGGTGTTGCACTCCTGCCAACGCACTCATCGGTCTAGTAGCCAGAACTGCCCGCCGCAGCGAGGACGACGATGTAGAAGATCGCGTAGGCGACACCGACGACGACACCGGCGACCGCTGCGATGATCGACCACTTCTTGGCGTCGTCTGCAGCAGCCTGTGCCGCGGCGTATTGGCCGGAAGTCCACAGGCCATCGACCTTGGCCGACTTCACGATCGCCACGATTCCGAACGGCAAGCAGCAGAACAATGTGGTCAGGATTGCCCAGACCAGGTAGTTGTCCGGCTTCCCGGTGGGCATCGGTGCGCCGTATCCGGGCTGTGGTGGGTACTGGCCGCCTGGCGGCGGGGGCGGTGGGGGTGCGCCGTTGCCGCCAGGGGGGTTGTATTGGGGTGGTCCAGACATCGACACGGTGCAACCTCACTTTCATAGGATCTTTACCGTTGGGACACTACTACTGCACACCACTGCGGTGGGGCTTGTCTAGTGCTTCTGTTGAAAGTTGCTACTCAAACCGGGCGCGATCCACCACCGCCCGAGTGATGACGCCGTGGGCGACTGCGCGTTCGGAATCGAGGTCGCGGGCGCTGACGGCGAAGGTCAACCGCGCACCGGTGGCGGCAGTCAATTCCGCAGTGCAACGCACACTTGCCCCCACCGGCGACGCTGCGATGTGCTCCACGTCAACCTTCACCCCTACCGACACATCCCCTGCGGGCAGCGCTAGCACCTGCAGTGTGGCTGCCTCCAGCCAGGCGATCAGCACCGGCGTGCCGAGCACGTCCACCACGCCGGAGCCCACGCTGGCCGCGGTGTCACTCGGGGAGACTGTGGATGTGATGTCCGCGCTGCGACCGATGTGTGAACTGAAATCCCGGGCCATTGCCCCACCATACTGAGATTTCCTCGACCCGCCAGCACCGACGGAAGCCGATCCGTCACGATGGGAGCATGAGTGCTGTCGACGCATCCGAAACCCACGATCCCGAACAGACCGGAACCCCCGATTCGCCAGAGTCGCCTTTCTGTCCCATCTGCGGAGAGCCCACCGCCGGCCCACCACACGATCATCCAGGGGCAGAGTTGGAACCGCCCAGGTACTGCCCGACGTGTCGACGCCGGATGGTGGTGCAGGTGTTACCCAGCGGCTGGACCGCCAGTTGCTCCCGGCACGGACGGCTCACGTCTAGCAATACTTAGCCTCGGCTTCGGCCGTAGGCTGGCCTGGGAACATGAGTGGCTCTCACACTGCGCATGAATCCGGTCACCACAGCGGCTACTGCCCGACATCGACGAAACGGACTCAGTCCATGACACAGGCACCAAACTGGGGCGCCCCACCCGGCGGCGTGATGCCGGCCAGCGCACCCCCACCAGGCTGGCAGCCGCCTCCGGGGAGTCCGCCTGCTGGCCCAGCCATGCCACCACCCGGACCCGCAATGGCGCCACCTGGCCCAGCTATGCCACCGCCTGTCAGCCAGCCGCCGGTCAACGTGCCCCCGGCACCCATGACCACTCCCAATGCCGCGCCGCCCCCCGAGACATCAGCCGACAGCGCCGGCAATGACTCCGACTGCTTGCCCTTGACCACCGCGCAGCGCCCCGCGGACTGGACTCGGATGGACCTGTTCCTGCGTTCCTTGGTTGACCACGATGGCTCCGATCTGCACATCAAGGCCGATTCACCACCCAGAATTCGTCTGCATGGTTCGTTGAAGTCCCTGGACTACCCCGCGTTGACAGCCGAGGATACCGACGAACTGGTGCGGGAGGTGATCCGCGAGGATCAGATCGAACCGTTCGAACGCACAAATGAGGCGGACTTCGCCTACCAAAAGGACGGCGTCGGCCGGTTCCGGGTGAACGCGTTTCGACAGCGGGGTGCGGCTGGCATGGTGTTCCGCCACGTCAGTGTGGGCGCGCCGGATTTGGAGTCCCTCAGCGTGCCGTCGGTGCTCTACAACCTAGCCCTGGAACCGCGCGGTCTCGTGCTCGTCACCGGTCCCACCGGGTCGGGTAAGACCACCACCTTGGCGGGGATGCTCGATCACATCAACCAACACAAATCGGTGAACATCGTCACGATCGAGGACCCGATCGAGGTGATTCATCACGATAAAATGGCGATGGTGAATCAACGCGAAGTCGGGGTCGATACCGACGATTTCCTCTCGGCCTTGCGCGGCGCGATGCGCCAGGACCCTGATGTGATCCTGATTGGCGAGATGCGGGACTCCGAGACCGTCAAGGCTGCCCTCGCCGCCGCGGAAACCGGTCACTTCGTGATGTCCACCTTGCACACGGTAGATGCGCAAGAGACGGTGAACCGGGTCATCGACTTCTTCCCGCCGCACGAGCAACAACAGATCCGGTTCGCGCTGTCTGGAGCGCTGCGAGGAATTCTGTGTCAGCGGCTCGTGAAACGGGCCAACGGCCAAGGCCGCGCAGTGGCCATGGAAATCGCCATCAACACGGGTCGAATCGCCGACGCCATCGTGGACTCGACCAAGACGTCTACCATCATGGAACTCGTGCGGGAAGGTTCCTACTACGGTATGCAGACCTTCGACCAGCACCTGATTTCCCTGTACCGAGACGGCGCCATCACACTCGACACCGCAATCAATGCCTCCACCAGTCCGCATGACATGCAGGTGGAGATGCGGCGGTTGGGCATCGCCGGGTGATGCCCAACCCCTGTGCCGTTGGTGCCCCGACATGGTCCGTGTCGGTCTGGTTTGATTGGGATGTGCCGGATCTGACGACCGGCGAGTCGAGAAGGAGTAACAGTGGCTGAAGTACGTTCGGAGATGTCCGCCAATGTGTGGAAAGTGCTTGTGGCTGAAGGAGACACCATCTCCGATGGCGACACGTTGGTGATCCTGGAAAGCATGAAGATGGAGATTCCCGTCATCGCTGAGGCGTCGGGAGTCGTCAACGTCGTGGCTGTGGCTGAGGGTGACGCCATCGATGAGGAAGCTTTGATCGCGGTCATCCAGGAGGACTAGCCGCGGCCTATGCCCGCATCTGCGCGATCAAGTTGGTGGTGTACTGCCCCCCGATGAATGTCGGGTCGTTGAGCACTTCGGCAAAGAAGGGCAGATTGCACTTGGGACCAGTGATGTGGCAGGACTCCACCGCTGTGCGCGCCCGCTGCAGCATCTCCTCGCGGGTTTCCCCCCACACCACCAGTTTGGCCATGAGCGGGTCGTAGAACGGCGTCACCTTCACCCCATTGCGATACCCGGCGTCCACGCGGATGTGTTCGCCGTTGGGCAGCTGCCACTGCGAGATCAGACCTGGGCCGGGCAGAAAACGCACGGGGTCCTCGGCGTAGATGCGCAGTTCAATGGCGTGTCCGCGCGGGGTCGGCGCCACCGCACCGAACGTCGGCATCTGTCCGTCAGCGATTCGTAATTGTTCTTCCACCAGGTCGAGACCCGTCACCATCTCGGTGATCGGATGCTCCACCTGCAAGCGGGTATTCATCTCTAGAAACCACACCTCGGAGGTGTCCACATCCAGCAGCATCTCGACGGTGCCAGCGTTGCGGTAGCCGACTGACTCTCCCGCTGCCACGGCGATCTCCAACAATCGCTGCCGCAACGCCGGGGATACGCCCGGTGATGGAGTCTCTTCCAGCACCTTTTGATGCCGCCGCTGCACGCTGCAATCACGTTCCCCTAACGCCACCACCGAACCATCGGGCAGACCCAGAATCTGCACTTCCACATGGCGCGCCCGCGGTAGAAACTTCTCGATCAACACCGCAGGCGAGGCGAAGAATCGCTCCGCCCGGCTGCGCGCGGTCGCGAAAGCGTCAGCCACTTCAGCCCGATCGTGGGCCACCGCCATGCCGATTCCGCCACCTCCGGCGCTGGCCTTCACCATCACCGGATATCCGATGCGATCCGCTTCGGCCATCGCCACCTCGGCACTGTGCACGGGATCGGGTGATCCCGGTGCCACGGGTACTCCAGCGGCCGCCATGGTGTTCCGGGCATCTACTTTGTCGCTCATCGCCCGCATCGCGGCTGGGGAGGGACCGACCCAGAGCATGCCCTCGGCCGCTACCGTCTCCGCGAAGTCGGCGTTCTCTGACAGGAAACCGTATCCAGGGTGAATCGCCGTGGCCCCGGTATCGCGCGCCGCCGCCAGCACCGCTTCCACGTTCAGATACGACGCCGCCGGAGCGGCCGCGCCGATCGGTACCGCGATGTCGGCGTCGTGCACGAAGGGTAAGTCGGCGTCCGCCTCGGAGTACACCGCTACCGTCTCAATCCCCAACCGGCGGGCAGTGCCAATGATGCGTGCCGCAATTTCCCCACGATTAGCAACCAACAGGGTTCGCACGGTGAGCCTCCAAGGTGGTGGGTGATCACTCGTCACTGTAGTGAGGGCTCAGGAGTGCCGGGCGTAGTGGTCGCGGTGTATGTGTCAGGATGGGCCCTGCCCAACGGCACAAGTGATCATCCTTTTCGGACCCAACCCAAGGAGCACCAAGTGAGCAAGCGTGGCCGCAAGAAGCGTGACCGCAAGAAGAGCAAAGCCAACCACGGTCGCCGCCCCAACAGCTGATGACAACATGGCTGAGTCCAACGAGGCAGCCAAACTGACAAAACGTAACAACGCCGCTTTCACGCTGGCTGTCTTCGGACTGTTCGTTCCCTTCGTGGGCCTGGTGTGCGGAGTGGTCGGGTTCTTCCTGGCCAATTCCGCACTTCGGGAGGCTCGCGCGGCCGGCGTGCAACTCGATCGGAATGCCCGCACGTTCAGCATCGTCGTGATGCTGGTCTGGGGCGCGCTGTGGCTCCTTGTGTTGATACCAGCGCTTAGCAACCGCAAGTGAAGTGGTGCGCGGGCGGAGGATTGCGGCTCAGCCGAACGGTCTCACGAGCCGATGTACTGCGCTAAGTGCTGACCGGTCAAGGTGGTGCCGTCGGCTACCAGCTCGGCGGGGGTGCCCTCGAACGTGATTTGCCCACCGTCATGCCCCGCGCCCGGGCCGAGGTCGATAATCCAGTCCGCGTGCGCCATCACCGCCAGATGGTGTTCGACGACGATCACCGATTTCCCGCCATCCACCAATCGGTCGAGCAACGCCAACAGTTGCGCCACATCTGCCAGATGCAGCCCGGTGGTGGGTTCATCCAGAATGTAGATGCCACCTTTCTCACCCATGTGGGTGGCAAGTTTCAAGCGCTGACGTTCCCCCCCGGACAGGGTTGTCAGCGGCTGCCCCAGGCGCAAATAGCCCAACCCCACGTCGGCCATCCGCACTAGAATTTTGTGCGCCGCTGGCAGCCGCGCCGCACCGGTAGCGAAGAATTCAGCCGCCTCATCGACCGCCAAGTCGAGCACGTCGGCAATGTTCTTCCCGCCGAAGGCGTAGTCCAACACCGACGCCTGAAACCGTTTGCCGTCGCACTCTTCGCACACTGTGGCGACACCTGCCATGGTGGCCAAGTCCGTATAGATCACGCCGTTGCCCTTGCAGGTCGGACACGCTCCGGTCGAATTCGCGCTGAACAGTCCGGGCTTGACGCCGTTGGTTTTAGCGAACGCGGCGCGAATGGGGTTCAGCAGGTTCGTGTAGGTTGCTGGATTGCTACGACGCGACCCCCGGATGGCACCCTGATCCACCACAACGGTGGCTGCCGCGGGTGGGATCGAGGCGTGGATGAGCGAACTCTTGCCGGACCCGGCCACCCCGGTGATCACGCACAGCACACCCAACGGGATATCAACGTCCACATTGCGCAGGTTGTTGGCGGTGGCGCCGCGGATTGCCAGAGAACCGCTTGCCGTGCGGGTCGTCGGCTTGAGATGGGCGCGATCGTCGAGGTGACGACCGGTGAGGGTGTCGCTGGCACGCAAGCCCGCGACCGTACCCTCGAAGCACACCCGCCCACCGGCGCTGCCAGCTCCTGGCCCGAGATCGACCACATGGTCGGCGATGGCAATGAGTTCCGGTTTGTGTTCCACCACCAACACTGTGTTGCCCTTGTCTCGCAACCGCAGCAGCAAGCTATTCATGCGCTTCACATCGTGTGGGTGCAAGCCGATGCTGGGTTCATCAAACACATATGTGATGTCGGTCAGCGCCGAACCGAGATGCCGAATCATTTTGGTGCGTTGCGCTTCACCCCCCGACAGCGTCCCGGAAGGTCGGTCCAAACTCAGATACCCCAGCCCGATCTCCACGAAGGAGTCCAATGTGTGCCCCAACGTCGCTAGCAATGGGGCGACCGAGGGCTCGTCCAGCCCCCGAATCCACTCGGCGAGATCACTGATTTGCATCTGTGCGCAGTCGGCGATGCTGATTCCTCGGATCTGCACCGAACGCGCAGCCGCACTGAGCCGCGTGCCGGCGCACTCGGGGCAGGTAGTGAAGGTGATCACCCGCTCCACGAAAGCACGGATGTGCGGCTGCATGGAGTCCACATCCTTGGACAGGAACGACTTTTGAATCTGCGGGATCAAGCCGGAGTAGGTGATGTTGATGCCATCGATTTTGATCTTGGTGGGTTCCCGGTAGAGCAAGTCTGCGAGTTCTTGCTCGGTGAAGTCCTTGATCGGACGGTCCACATCGAAATACCCGCAGCCGCGAAAGATCCGGCCGTACCAGCCTGCCATGCTGTACCCGGGGATTTTCAGAGCGCCGTCGGCCAGTGACTTGTCCTCGTCATACAACTCGTGCAGGTCAAAATCGGTCACAGCCCCGCGACCTTCACACTGCGGGCACATGCCACCCGTGACGTGAAAACTACGACGCTCCTTGGTTGTGGTGCCACCTCGCTCTACCGTGACCGCTCCGGTGCCGCTCATGGATGCGACATTGAAAGAAAATGCCTGCGGTGATCCGATGTGCGGGGTGCCGAGTCGACTGAAGAGAATCCGCAGCATCGCATGAGCGTCGGTTGCCGTGCCGACGGTGGAGCGGGCATTGGCGCCCATCGGCTCCTGATCGACGATGATCGCCGGGGTGAGCCCTTCCAACGCGTCCACGTCCGGTCGACTCAAACTGGGCATGAATCCCTGCACGAACGTGCTGTACGTCTCGTTGATCATGCGCTGCGACTCTGCGGCGATCGTCCCGAATACCAGGGAACTCTTGCCAGAGCCCGACACGCCAGTGAAGACCGTCAGCCGCCGTTTCGGGATGTCGACGCTGACCTGGGCCAGATTGTTGACGCGCGCCCCCCGCACGCGGATTTCGTCATGACTGTCGGCGACGTGCTCGGATCGCATGCCCGCTCCTCGTTCTGTAGGACCCCGCGCTGCGATCGTACGAGCACTTCCCGGCTCAGTCTGCGCCAAACTACGGATCTGATCAATCACCCGTGGTGACGTCTCGACGGATCGTCAGCGACTCGAAGGTCAACCCATCTAGGGAAATCCGCAAGGAGGAGATACGAGCCAGCACCTGCGTGCGAACATCGTCGGGCACTTCCCGACAGGCGCACGCCTGAGCGATCTTGGCTTTGAGTTCGATGTGGCGGGCAAACTCCGCCCGGCAGGAGCCGCATTGCGCGAGGTGGGCATCGATCCGGTCACATTCGGATGGGCCGAGTTCACTGTCGACGAATTCGTCGACATGCACGAGAGTATCGATGCAACGGTAAGGTCGCATGCCGTTCATGGAGCGTCACCACCTTCGGTCGCTGGCTCCCGCGGTTCCCGCAGATAGCCGTGCGCGCGTGCGTAATCTTCCAAGGCAATCCGCAACAACCGCCGACCGCGGTGCAGACGCGACATTACGGTGCCCACTGGCGTATCCATGATTTCCGCGATCTCGCGGTACCGCAGCCCTTCCACATCCGCGAGCAACACCGCTTGCCGGTAGTCATCGCTGAGTTCGTCCAGCGCGGCTTTGATGGCGTCATCCGGCAGTGAAGCCAGGAGGGTGTCTTCCGCGGATTGCAATCCCGTGGAAGTGTGCGACTCCGCCTGGTGCATTTGCCAGTCTTCCACTGAGTCGGAATCGGCGAGCCTGGGTTGCCGTTGTTTCTTGCGGTATTCATTGATGAAAGCGTTGCTCTGGATCCGGAACAGCCAAGCCTTCAAGTTGGTGCCGGGTCGGTATTGGTGGAAGGCCCGGAACGCCCGTTCGAACGTGGCTTGTACCAGATCGGCGGCATCGTGCGGGTTGCCGGTGAGGCGCAGGGCGTTGCCGTACAAGGGCTGCATGTACTCGTTGATGACCAGGTCGAAGCGGGCCCGCCGTTCCTCGGGGGTTTCCGCGTCGACGTCCAAATCCGAATTGTCGAACTCCGGCGGGACGTTCGCGCGATATTCCCCCACCGGCATGGCGGGCTTCTCAACGTCCTCACGAGGCGGAATCCGCTGGGGGTCCAACTCAGCCTGAAGTCCCTCCTCGATGCTCGCCGGGCTGTCCACAAACAGGGAGCCTAGCGATGGCGCGCCGGAACTTGCAGGCGGCGGGGCCATTGCGGCCAAGAACATGGGTCTCCTCCCGGGGGTCGTGGGGAGCCAACGCCCACGCCGAACCGCGATATTCCCACCGCCGGCGCGTCGATTACGCAGGTCGCGTGTCCACCAACCGCGCTGGCGCGTGCGATCCAATCGAGGTTGTGGCCGCCGAGCGGTCAAACACGATGTGTGCACTCTGGGTGGTGAACACGCAGAAATCA
>CAZVKB010000084.1:0-12973 GCA_964627505.1 uncultured Actinomycetes bacterium
TCCGGATTGTGTGAACACGATGCCGGAAAAGACCCTCGACGCCGTCCGCGATCACGGCAACGTCCACGGCGACACGGTCAGCGGCACCGGACCCGAGGCACAAGCTGTTTTTGATGCCCTGACCGAGGTCGGAGTCGATCTCGACGCAGTGTTCACGGAACTTGAAAGCGAGGGCGTCACCAAGTTCATCGACGCATGGGAGAACTTGCTGGCCAACCTGCGCAAAGCCCTGGCCGCCGCTGCCCCCACCCCCGAATGACCCCGGCAGAGAGTACCTTCAGATGACGCACACCTACAGTCCCGGGCGCAATCCACTGCGCTCGTCACAGGATAAGCGCCTGCCAAAGATCGCCGGACCGTGTTCCGTCGTGATCTTCGGGGTCACCGGCGACCTGTCCAA
The DNA here is from genome assembly GCA_964627505.1 of uncultured Actinomycetes bacterium. Taxonomy (GTDB): domain Bacteria; phylum Actinomycetota; class Actinomycetes; order S36-B12; family UBA10799; genus JACJWR01. The sequence goes on from CAZVKB010000084.1 coordinate 401, forward strand.
GCGCAAACTCATGCCAGCGATCTACGACTTGGCCAACCGAGGGCTGCTCCCGCCGAGTTTTGCGTTAGTCGGTTTTGCGCGCCGGGAGTGGGCGGATCAGGACTTCGCCAAGGAAGTTCACGACGCAGTGCGCGAACATGCCCGCACGCCATTCCATGAGGATGTCTGGCAACAGTTGTCCAAAGGCATCAGGTTTGTGGCCGGCGAATTTACCGACGACGCGGCTTTCGCTCAACTCGCCGAAACCCTGCACAACCTGGACGCCGAACGTGGAACTGGTGGCAACCATGCGTTCTACTTGAGCATCCCGCCCAAGTTCTTCCCGCTGGTGGTGCGGCAACTGCTCAACAGCGGGCTCTCGGAAAGCCCCGAACACGCCTGGCGTCGAGTCGTCATCGAGAAGCCTTTTGGCCACGATCTGGAGTCGGCACGCGAACTCAACGAAGTGCTCGGAGAGGTGTTTCCCGCCGGATCGATCTTCCGCATCGACCACTATCTGGGCAAAGAGACCGTGCAGAACCTCTTGGCCTTGCGCTTCGCAAATGCCTTGTGGGAGCCGATCTGGAATGCCAACTTCGTGGACCATGTGCAGATCACCATGGCCGAGGACATTGGTATCGGCTCCCGTGCCGGCTACTACGACGGAATCGGGGCTGCCCGAGATGTGCTGCAAAACCACCTGTTGCAGTTGATGGCGCTCACCGCGATGGATGAACCCAACTCCTTCGACGCCCGTTCGGTGCGCCTGGAGAAGGAGAAGGTGCTCTCGGCTGTGATCCTGCCCGAGGACCTCGATGCCCACACCGCCCGCGGACAGTACTCCCGCGGTTGGCAAGGTGGAATTGAGGTGAAGGGCTACTTGGAGGAATCCAACATTCCCGAAACGTCGATCACCGAGACATACGCCGCGGTGAAACTCGAGGTAGCGAACCGACGCTGGGCCGGGGTGCCGTTCTATTTGCGCACCGGGAAACAACTGCCGCGTCGGGTGTCCGAGATTGCCGTGGTGTTCAAACGGGCGCCGCACCTGCCGTTTGAGGCCACCGACACGCAGGAACTCACCGCTAATGCCCTGGTGATCCGGGTGCAGCCGGACGAGGGTGTCACGATCAAATTCGGCTCGAAAGTGCCCGGGACCCAGATGGAAGTCCGCGATGTCACGATGGACTTCGCCTACGGTGACTCCTTCACAGAAAACTCCCCCGAGGCCTACGAACGGCTGATCCTGGATGTGCTGCTGGGCGAAGCACCTTTGTTCCCACGCCACGAAGAAGTGGAAATGTCGTGGTCAATCCTCGACCCCATCCTCGACCATTGGGCTAGCCGCGGCCAACCACCTGGATATCCATCCGGATCCTGGGGTCCCGTGGAGGCCGACGAGATGCTGGCCCGCGACGGTCGGGTCTGGAGGCGGCCATGACACTGCGACTCGAGAACACCAACGCCAGTGCCGTGGCGGCAGCCATTCAGGCCGAACGGCACCGCAAAGGGTCCACCGCATCCGGCATGGTGATGACCTTGGTGATTGTCACCGATGAGGAAAACCAAGCCGATGCTACGCAAGCGGCGCAGTATTCCGCGGGGGAACATCCCTGTCGGATTCTGACTGTCATTCCGCGGCCCGGACGCAACATCGGACCGCGCCTGGACGCTGGTATCAGTGTGGGTGACAGTGACGGACCCGGGGAACTCGTGCGCTTGCGGCTGCGCGGAGAACTATCCCAGCACGCGGAATCCGTGGTGCTGCCGCTCCTGCTCTCTGACACTCCGGTGGTGGTGTGGTGGCCGACCACTCATCCCACCAACGTTGCCGACGACCCGTTGGGACGACTGGCCAGTCGCCGAATCATCGACACCACCGAGGCTGAAGACTTTGTGGCGGCCTTGGCGTCGAAGAAAGCGAATATGAACCGCGGTGACACCGATCTGTCCTGGACCCGACTCACACCCTGGCGCGCTGCTTTGGCTGCAACCCTAGATCAGCCATACGAGCCCATCACCGGCGCCTCGGTACATTCCCAGCCCATTCCGGCGGCACCACTGATGCGGACCTGGTTGGAGTGGCGGCTCGAGGTACCGGTGACGTATGTGGCCAGCACGGGTCCGGCCATCAACCAGATTGTCGTGCACACGCTCGGCGGCGACATCACAATTTCCCGACCGGACGGCCACATGGCGACTGTTGATCGCAATGGGGTGTCGGTCAAAGAGTTGTTTCTGCCCCGTCGCGAAATCAAAGATTTGATCAGCGAAGAACTGCGACGCCTCAATCCGGATGAGACGTATGAGGAAACCATGCGTCGTTTGGACACACAACGCCTGGAACCGGACGCAGCAGTAGAGGGTGAGAGTTCCACCGTTTTGTCGGAATCCTGAGAGGACACCATGACTTCGCCAGCATTCGTCGTCGTCCACCCGGACCCGGACAGTCTCGCTGCTGGGATCGCAGCCCGACTTGTGACCGCAATTATCACGGCGCAAGCTCGCCGCGGTCAGGCACACATCGCGCTGACCGGAGGTGGCATCGGCACTGCCTGTTTGGCGGCGGTTTTGGCTGAACCGGCACGGGCAGCGGTGGATTGGTCCCGGGTAGATTTTTGGTGGTCCGACGAGCGGTTCGAACCGGCGGGCAGCGACCTGCGCAATGAGACCAGTGCCCGAGCTGAGTTTCTCGATCATCTCCCGGTGGATCCCAGCCGGGTCCACCCGATGCCCGCCAAGGGCGGGGCCTTCGGCGATGATGTGGACGCCGCAGCTGCTGGCTATGCCGCCGAGTTGGCGGCTTCGGCCAACCGTGGCAGAGAACTACCGCACATTGATGTTGCGATGCTCGGGGTGGGCCCAGACGGCCATGTTGCTTCGCTGTTTCCCGGTCACGCGGGCTTGACCGCCACCGGCACCGTAATTCCGGTCCGCAACTCCCCCAAACCACCGCCAACCCGGCTCTCATTCACGTTGGCCACGATCAACGCGTCAGCACAGGTGTGGCTAGTGGCAGACGGGGCGGCAAAAGCAGAGGCGCTTGCCACCGCATTGCAGCCGCCCAGCGGCACCCCCACATTGCCGGCAGGTCTCGTCCACGGAACTGCGGATACTCTGGCTCTGCTCGACGTTGCAGCTGCAGCGAGGTTGGTCGAGTAACGTCGCGAGCGAGGTAGCCGATTCACGGCTGGGGCGTCGCAGGTGAGGTTCAGGCCTCGCCGTGCAGCCGCTGCAGTGCCTCAGCCAAAATGGCTTCGCCCTCGGCTGCTGTGCGCCGTTCTTTGACGTACGCCAAGTGTGTCTTGTAGGGCTCCACTTTCGGCGGAGTCGGCGGATGCTCCTTGTCCCGACCAGCCGGGTAGCCGCAGGACGGGCAATCCCAAATCTCCGGAATCACCGCATCGAAGGCAAAACTTGGGGTGGTTTCGTGACCGTCGGCGCAGTAGAAAGTGATGTATCGACGCGGCGCCGATTCGCCCCGCTCCGCTTCACCCATTGGGCCTGCACCCACGCGCGATCCGCGGATCGCACTACCTCCAGCCACTTTTCCTCCTCACCTCACGACCACAGTTAGGCACGGCACCTAACCGGGGCACTGCATGTCACTTGCGTGCTTCGCACCAGCCAACCTCGACACGCGCGCCAAGATCGGTCATTGCTCTTGGCGTCAACTGCGAGACACGATGATGCCGAGCGCCACGATGGTGGCGACCCAGATCACGGCGATCGCAACGGTAATGCGATCGAGGTTTCGTTCCGCGACACTCGAGCCGCCCGCAGTGGACGAGACGCCGCCGCCAAACATGTCGGAGAGCCCGCCGCCCTTACCTTTGTGCAACAACACAAAGACAATGAGCAGCAGGCTCGTCACGACCAGGATGATCTCCAGGGCAAGAATCACAACAACTCCCGACAGTCAGGCAACCGCCTTACTGTACCCCGAAGTGACTCATGGGGTGAGCAGCCGGTAGCGCGCCATGGTGACGAACTCATCGGCGTCCAGGGAAGCACCGCCGATCAGACCGCCATCGATGTCGGGTTGCGCCATCAGCGAGGCCACGTTGGAGCCCTTCATGGAGCCGCCGTACAGGATGCGCACAGCGTCAGCAATGTCGCTGCCGTAGTGATCCGACAACCAGCCACGTACCGCTCCGCACACCTCTTGGGCATCCGTCGGTGACGCGGTGAGCCCGGTGCCAATAGCCCAAATGGGTTCATAGGCCAGCACCATCGAGGCCACCTCGGCACCGGAGAAATCCGCCAAGCATTCAGTCACCTGATCGAGGGCGAACATCACTTGGTCTCCGCGCTCCCGCACATCCACAGCTTCGCCGAAACACACGATCGGTGTGATGCCGTGCGCCAACGCCGCTCGGGCTTTGGCGTTCACATCGGCGTTGGTCTCATGTTGGTATTCGCGGCGTTCCGAGTGGCCCACCACGGCGTATGAGCAGCCGAGTTTGGTCAGCATCGAACCTGAGATCTGGCCCGTGAATGCACCCTTTTCGTGGGCAGAGACATCCTGGGATCCGTACCCGATTTTCAGGTTGTCAGACTCCACAAGCACCTGGATGGAGCGCAGGTCGGTGAACGGCACGCACACCAACACTTCGCAGGCTTCGTAATCCTCGTCGGTGAGAGCGAAGGCCATGCGCTGGACATGGGCGACCCCCTCGAGGTGGTTGAGGTTCATCTTCCAGTTGCCCGCCATCAGCGGTTTGCGCGTCGCCACGACTACTCCTTCTCCAGCACTGCGATACCCGGGAGCACTTTGCCCTCGAGGAACTCCAGACTCGCGCCACCGCCGGTGGAGATGTGGGTGACATCTGCCTCGTCCAAGCCGAACGAACGGTAGGCCGCTGCGGAGTCACCGCCACCGATGACGGTCATGGCATCCAGACTGGCGAAGGCTTCGGCTACGGCCCGCGTACCACCGTCAAACCCGGGAACTTCAAACACACCCATGGGGCCGTTCCACACCACAGTCCGCGCATCTGCGAGGGACGCAGCAAACAACGCCTGGGTGGCGGGGCCGATATCCAGGCCTTTCCATCCTGCGGGAATGCCGTCGGCGACTGACACCACCCGGATGTCGGCGTCGGCTGCGATGTCCTGGGCGATCACCACATCCACCGGCAGCAGCAGTTCCACACCGCGCTCCCGCGCTTGGGCAATGATGTTGGCTACGGTGTCGATCTGATCGGCCTCCATCAGGGAATCCCCGATGCTGGTGCCTTCGGCAGCCAGGAAGGTAAAGCACATCCCGCCACCGATCAGCAACTTATCCACCCGCGGCAACAAGTTGGTGATCACGCCGAGTTTGTCGGAGACCTTCGAGCCACCCAGGATCACTGCATACGGCCGCTCCGGGTCGTTGAGCACCCGGTCGAAGACTGTGGCCTCTTTCAGCACCAGGAACCCCGCTGCGTGCGGTAGCAAGGCCGCGACGTCGGTGACACTGGCCTGCTCGCGGTGCACCACACCGAAGCCGTCGCTGACGTAAGCATCGGCAAGAGCTGCGTACTCGGCAGCCAGTTCGGCTCGCTCGGAGGCAACCTTGGATGTCTCCCGCGGATCGAACCGCACGTTCTCCAACATTGCCACTTGGCCATTGCCGAGGGCGTCGACCACTGCCTGCGCACTCTCGCCGGTGACGTCCTGGGCCAAGACCACCGGAGCATCGAGCAACTCGGAGAGCCGCGCAGCCACCGGGGCCAGGCTGAAGTCAGCGCTCACCTTGCCTTTGGGGCGACCGAGGTGGGCGGCGATGATGACCTTGGCACCAGCGTCCACTAGGGCCTTGATAGTGGGCAGAGCGGCCACAATCCGGCCGTCGTCAGTGATGCGGCGACCACCGTCGCCGGACTCCATCGGGACGTTGAGGTCGGCGCGCACGAGGACGCGCCGACCCGCAACATCGAGGTCGTCGAGGGTGGCGACGCTCACAGACGCACGCCCACGTATTCGACGAGGTCGACCATCCGGCAGGAGTAACCCCACTCGTTGTCGTACCAGCCCAGCACCTTGGCGAAGTCACCCATGGACTTCGTCAACGGCCCGTCGAAGGTGCAGGACGCCGAGGACGTCACGATGTCCGAAGACACAATCGGGTCCGTGGTGTAGTCCAGGATCCCCTTCATCGGCCCGGCAGCAGCTTCCGCCATTGCTTCGTTGATGTCCGCGTCACTGGCTTCCTTCTCGAGGAACACTGTGAGGTCGGTGGCCGAGCCCGTGGGCACCGGAACGCGCATGGCGAAACCGTCCAGTTTGCCCTGCAGTTGCGGCAGCACCAGCCCGATTGCCTTGGCCGCACCGGTGGAGGTGGGGATCATGTTGATCGCACCGGCGCGAGCGCGACGCAGGTCCTTGTGCGGGAAGTCCAGCATCACCTGGTCGTTGGTGTAGGCGTGGATCGTGGTCATCAGACCTTTGACGATGCCCCAGTTGTCGTCGAGCACTTTGGCCATAGGGGCCAGACAGTTGGTGGTGCAGGAAGCATTGGAGATGACATCGTCGGTTGCGGCCACATAGTCGCCTTCATTTACACCCATCACGATGGTGCGGGCGTCACCCTTGGCCGGGGCTGAGATGATGACCTTTTTCGCACCCGCCTCGATGTGCTTACGCGCATCCGCAGCGTTGGTGAAGTGGCCGGTGGACTCCACGACAATGTCGACCCCGAGGTCGCCCCACGGCAGCACGGCCGGGTCCCGCTCGGCCAGAGCGCGCAATGGCTTGTCCGCCACGATGAGCGCGTCGTCGGTGAACGTCACCTTCTTGCCCAGACGACCCAAGATGCTGTCGTACTTGAGCAAGTGGGCGAGGGTCTTGTTGTCGGTGAGGTCGTTGACGGCCACGATCTCGATGTCTTCGCCACGAGCTTGGCCGTAATCATCCACAGCCCGGAAGAAGTTCCGTCCGATTCGACCAAATCCGTTGATTCCTACCCGAATTGCCACGCTAATCGCTCTCCTTCGAGACGCCCGCAGGCCTTCCCTGCGCAGTCGGGCCCAACCCTATCGAAAAGTGCCCACCTGTTGCCGCTTCGCAGTGCTGATCCTTTGCGAAGACCTTGCACTGGCCACGCACTGCACACGGAAAATTCAGACTTCGTACATCTCGGGTGTGAGCGCGGATTCGGTGTCCGGAATACCCAACTCCCGGGCTCGCTTGTCGGCCATGGCTAGTAGCCGCCGAATCCGGCCGGCGATGGCGTCTTTGGTCAGCGGCGGATTCGCCTGGGCACCGAGTTCCTCCAAGCTGGCCTGCCGATGTGCCAAGCGCAGTCGACCTGCCTCGGCCAAATGCTCAGGCACCTCATCACCGAGAATCGCCATGGCCCGCTCGACCCGCGCCCCAGCCGCGACGGCAGCCCGTGCCGACCGGCGCAGATTGGCGTCGTCAAAGTTCGCCAACCGATTGGCGGAGGCTCGGACTTCGCGGCGCAGCCGACGTTCCTCCCAATCCAACAAGGCCTGATGTGCGCCCAGGCGAGCCAGCATGGCGCTGATGGCATCGCCATCGCGAATTACCACGCGGTCCACACCTCGCACCTCACGGGATTTGGCCCCAATCCCCAAGCGTCGCGCCGCCCCCACCAACGCTAGGGCCGACTCAGATCCCGGACACGTCACTTCCAAACTGCCCGAGCGACCTGGTTCAGTCAACGAACCGTGTGCCAGGAAAGCGCCTCGCCAGACGGCTTCGGCGTCACACAGGCCACCACCCACGACACTGGCTGGTAATCCGCGGATCGGGCGACCGGCCCCATCGAGCAGACCGGTCTGGCGGGCTAACTGGGCACCAGCCTCGGTCACCCGCACCACGTACCGACTGCCCTTGCGAATCCCGCCGGAGGCAAGCACCGCAAGTTCACTGTCGTGGCCGTAGATGTCCTTGAGCGTGGCACGTAATCGCCGGGCTGCAGCGGCGGTGTCGAGTTCCGCCTCCACCACTACCTGCCGCCCAACCAAGTGCAGGGCGCCTCCGTAACGCAGCATGCCGACCGCTTCTGCCTTGCGGCAGCAGACTTTCGACACTTCAACCCTGCTGAGTTCGTCCTTGACAGCCGCAGTCATCGCCATGGGTCGATCCTGCCACGGTCGAAGATCGAAGCGAAAGCCGCGGCAAGTAGATCCGGACTGTGCACGGCGGTACGGATGCGCTGCGCCCGGGCCGGGGCGGCCAACCGTTCGAGCCGCACTTGCGCGCCGAGAGCGTGTGCCAGCGTCTCCAACCCACCGGGATCAGGTACCGCACGTACATCTGCCAGCACAACGTCAAAGCGCAGTTCCGGATATCGCCGGGCGATGATTTCCAGGTGGTCACAGGCGCTCAGCCCGGCTGTCTCCGCCGTGTGTGCTTGCAGATTGAGCACCAGCACCCGCGTGGCTTCGGTCTCCGCCAGAGCCGTCCGGACATCAGCTACCTCCAGATGCGGCAGCACACTCGTGAACCACGAGCCCGGACCCAACACCACCACATCGGCGGATTGGATCGCGGTCAGGGCTTCAACACAACCGGGGGCATCGGCTGGGGAGAGCCGGAAATCCAGCACTCGACCCCCGCTGCGGGCTACGTTCGCTTGACCCTGAATCTCTAGTACAGCTTCTGGTTCGGCAGGATTTGCGCCCATAACCTCGGCGATGAGTTGCATCGGGACAGTGGTGGTCGGCAACACCCGGCCCCGGGTTTCGACCAGCGCGGCCACGTAATCTAGACCCGCAACGATGTCCCCGGTCTGCTCCCACAAGGCCGCGATCAGCAGATTGCCGACAGCATGTCCGGCCAACTCCCCGGAACCGCCAAATCGATGTTGCAGCAATCTCGACCATGCCCGACCCACCGCATCGTCGTCACACAGCGCTGCGATCGCCATTCGAATGTCACCCGGCGGCGGGATCGCAAACTCCGCCCGGAGGCGACCGCTGCTGCCACCATCATCGGCAACTCCGACCACCGCCACCAAGTTGTCACTGAGTCGGCGCAGGGCGCGCAGACTGGCGGCTAGGCCGTGGCCACCACCAATCGCCACGACGTTGGGGCCTTCACCCCACGGTCCGCGCAACGACGCTGCCATCACTCGCGCCCCAGGTCGCGGTGCACCACCAAGGTCTCGACGCCGCTCTTCACCAAGCGTGCTGCAAGATTCTCAGCCATAGCGACGGAGCGATGTTTACCTCCGGTGCAGCCCACCGCCACAGTGACATAGCGCTTGCCCTCCCGCAGGTAGCCATCGGCCACAATGTCGATCAATCCGGAATACTGCTCAAGAAACCGTCGGGCTTCGTCATGGTCAAAGACGTAATCGCTCACGGGGGCGTCCAGCCCGGTGAGATGGCGCAGCTCGATCTTCCAGAACGGGTTGGGCAAAAAACGCACGTCCGCCACCAGGTCGGCATCCGAAGGGATCCCGTACTTGAATCCGAATGACATCACTGTGGCGCGCAGTCGGGCTTCACCCCGCTGATCGAAGGCAGCGTCCAACTTCCGGCGCAGATCGTGCACGTTGAGTGCAGAGGTGTCGATCACCAGATCAGCGTCCGCGCGAATGTCTGCAAGTAACGCACGTTCTGCTGAGATGCCTTCCAACAAGCGGCCCCCGCGCAGTGGGTGGGGTCGACGGTTGGACTCGTAGCGGTGCACCAAGACCTCATCGGAAGCCTCCAGAAACAGCACTCGCACATCGGTGGCATCGTTCCGAATGGCGTTGATGACTTCCGCCGGATGAGCAAAGTAGCCGCCGGAGCGCACGTCCAGAATGACGGCAATTCGATCCACATCACCCCGGGCGGCCATCACTCGCCAGGTGTCGGGCAGCACCGGTGGTGGCAGGTTGTCGATCACAAACCACCCTTGATCCTCTAAAGCTCGGGCAGCAGTGGTCCGCCCGGCCCCGGACATGCCGGTGACCAGCAGCAACTCGGGGCGGTCGGGCATGTGTTCATTCCTCCAGTAGTTCGCCGGTAGTGACATTTACTGCCGGGGTGGCGGATGGTTCCGTCAGCGCGGCGACGATGGCAGTCGCCGTCGCGGTTCCGATCCCTGGTACGCAGGCTACTTCCTCCACGCTGGCAGCGCGCAGTTTGCGCACCGACCCGAAATGCTTCAGCAGGGCTTTGCGCCGGCTCTCCCCCACCCCCGGCACACCGTCCAGCGCACTGAGCGTCATCCGCTTGCTGCGTTTGGCCCGATGAGCGGTGATCGCGAAGCGATGCGCTTCATCACGGACCCGCTGCAGCAAGTACAGGCCTTCGCTCTGCCGTGCCAGGATCACCGGCTCATCCGTACCTGGCAGCCAGACTTCCTCTAGGCGCTTGGCCAAACCGCATAGTGCGACATCAAGCACCCCGAGTTCGGCCATCACTCGCGCGGCTGCCGCCACCTGCGGCTGGCCGCCATCGACGACCAGCAGGTTGGGCGGATAGGCAAACCGACGCCGTGGACCCGTTTCTGCGTCCGCCGTGGCTGGATCGACTGCGGTTTCCGCCGACCGGGCGGCGAGCAGTGCCCGCATGCGCCGTCCTACCACCTCCGCAATGGCCGCGGTGTCATCGGACGCACTGACTGTGTAGCGCCGATAATCCGACGATTTGGGCAATCCGTCCTCAAACACCACCAGGGATGCCACGGAGTCGGTGCCCTGCAACGTGGAAATGTCGATGCACTCAATCCGCAGTGGCGCCTCATCAAGATCAAGTGCTTCCTGCAATTCGGCCAACGCTTTGCTGCGAGACGTCAGATCGCCCCCACGCCGCAACTTCTGCGTGGCCAGCGCGCGGGACGCATTGCCGGAGAGTTCAGTGAGTAACTGCCTCTTATCCCCGCGCTGCGGCACGCGGACTATCACCCGACTACCCCGGCGCTGCGCCAGCCACAAGCTTAGATTGTCCAGATCAGTCGGCGCCTGACTGACCAAGACTTCCCGCGGCACCGACTCAGAGCTCTCCCCACCGTAAAACTGCAGGAGCAGCGCCGACATCAAAGCCGATTCGTCCACGTCATCGGTGCGTTCCACAACCATGCCGCGCTGCCCGCGGATCCGGCCGCCGCGGATGTGAAAAATCTGCACGGCGGCTTCGAGTTCGTCGGCCGCCAACGCAAACATGTCGGCATCCGTGCCATCTGGCAGCACCACCGCGTTGCGCTCCATGGCTCGGGTGAGGGCAGCCAGATCGTCGCGGAGCCGAGCAGCTCGCTCATAGTTCAAGTCGGCGGCGGCGGCGGCCATCTCCTGACGCAACTGCGAAATCACCGGCTGGGTGCGACCGTCCATGAATGCCACGAAACCCGCTACGAGATCGCGGTACTCCGCGACGTCCACGCGATCCACACAGGGTGCGCAGCACTTGTCGATGTAGCCGAGCAGGCACGGACGTTGCACCTGCGCAGCCCGCCGAAAGACGCCGTTGCTGCAGGTGCGCACCGGAAATACCCGAGTGAGCAGGTCTACGGTCTCGCGGATCGCCCACGCGTGCGCGAACGGCCCGAAATATCGCGTACCCCGGCGCTTGGACCCGCGCATCACCACCGCTCTGGGGTACGTTTCCCCCAGCGTGACTGCCAAGTAGGGATAAGACTTGTCGTCGCGATAACGGACGTTGAAGCGCGGGTCGTACTCCTTGATCCAGGAGAACTCCAACTGCAAGGCTTCCACTTCAGTGCCGACAGTGACCCAATCCACCGAATCAGCCGTAGTGACCAACGCTTGCGTGCGCGGGTGCAGCGAGGCCAAGTCGGCGAAATAACTGGAAAGTCGGGCCCGCAGGTTCTTGGCCTTGCCGACGTACAGGACCCGACCGTGGCGATCGCGAAAGCGATACACGCCCGGTTGATCCGGGATCGAACCGCTGGCGGGACGGTAACTGCGGGGATCGGCCATCAGCTACTCCCGCTGCCTCAGGAGAGCATCAGTGTGCCGCCGTCGTCGACGACGGTGGCCTTCGCCAACCCAACGGTCGCTGGGCCGGTGAGCACTTCCCCGGTGACCGCGTTGAACGTGCTGCCATGACAGGGACAGATCGCCCGATCACCGTCAATTTGATTGCATAGGCAGCCTTGATGTGGGCACACCGCGCTATGGGCAACAAATTCGCCCGCGGTGGGTTGCGCCACCACGTACGTATCTTGACCTGCCAGCAATACTGCCGCTCCACCCACCGGCACCGACGTCGTAGGTCCGCCGGCCTGCGGGACCGAGGCATTTGCCGAGCTCTGTTCGCTGCCGGGGCCACTTTGCGACCCCGCACACGCCGCAAGTGCGACACCGGTCGCCCCGGCCACACCTGCTGCCAACACGGTGCGACGCTGCAGTGATACCTGGTCTTCGTCAGTCACGAGCGTCCTTTCGCTGCGGCTCATGCCGACCTCAGTCTGCCACGGTCACGAGTGGTGCGTGGGCACCGGCGAGGATGCCAGCGAGAAACGCGCCCGTGTGACTCCCAGGTGTGGCGGCCACGTCTTCCGGGGTTCCGGTCGCCACAATCGTGCCGCCACCGGAGCCGCCCTCGGGCCCGAGATCAATCACCCAATCCGCAGTCTTGATGACGTCCAGGTTGTGCTCGATCACCAGGACGGTGTTGCCGGTGTCCA
>CAZVKB010000085.1:0-12899 GCA_964627505.1 uncultured Actinomycetes bacterium
ACCACTGTGAGGTCACGGTCAAGTGCAGCTCAACAGGTGTGAGATCAATGTCGCCGCATTCGGGACATGTCACCTTGATGGTGGTCATGGCAACAAACTCCTCCTCGGCTGCCCAACATGATCGAACCCGGTGGGGTCTGATGGCAGTGTGCTGCATCGGAGGCCGTCATGTGGCCAAGTTGCGGGAATCGTTGGTTTCGGATTCGCCGGTCCGCCGAGCGTGGAGAACCTGATTCAGCCCACAGCGAGCAGGTCGATGACGAACAGCAAGGTACAGCCGGCGAGCCGGTGCCCACCCGATTCGCCGTATGCCATGCGGGGCGGAATCACGAGTTCCCGGCGCCCGCCAACTCGCATGCCGGGGATGCCGTCCTGCCAACCTTGAATCAATCCACGCAGTGGAAACCGAATTGGCTCCCCCCGGCCCCAACTCGAATCGAATTCCTCACCGGTGGCGAAATCCACACCGACGTAGTGCACGAGCACGGTGGCCCCGGCAACCGCCTCCGCACCCTCCCCGACTACGAGGTCGCGAATCACGAGGTCAACGGGCGGGTCCCCTTCGGGGAAATCGAGCACTGGCGGTTGCAGATCCATCTCAGTTCACTTTCTCGAGGTCGACTACGAACACCAGAGTGGAGTTCGGTGGGATTCCAGGCAGCGCCTGGCTGCCGTAGGCCAAATCGGGTGGGATGATCAGCAATCGACGCCCACCCTCCTGCATTCCAACCAATCCCTGCTGCCAACCGGGAATCACCCGGTTGAGCGGGAACGTGATCGGATCCCCCCGATCCCAGGAGGAGTCAAAAGTGGTGCCGTCGCTGAACAAGACACCGGTGTAGTTGAACGTGCCGGTGCCATTGGCCGAGATCGCTTTGCCGTCGCCGGTGACGACGTCCTGTGCCACGAGCCCGGTGGGAGCGGGTTGGCCGGGCGTGACGGTGACGATTGGTTTCTCCGTCATCGCGCCGCTGACGGTGACCCCGTCCACGGTCAGCGTCGACAAGGACACTGATGGGCTAGCCGAGACTGTGCCGCTCGAGTCCGCGCTTGGCTCTGGTGCGCTCGCAGATGGGGTGGCGCTCACCGCCGATGCGCTCGGGCTCGCAGAGGCCCCCGCTGCCCCATTGGCCGCGGTACTACACGCGCTCAATGTGCCGACCACGGCCAGTGCCGTCGTCGCAAACAGTGTCGCTCGGTAATTTCGCATTGGCACACCGTAATAGTTGCCGCCAGGTCAGCCGTGCAGCCCCCCACATTCGCAGTGCATCGCGGGCACGCCCCCCGACGGGAATTCCCGCAACCCGCCACACGCACGTTGTCAGCCGAGCCGAGGCTCACATGCTTTCGATGAGTCTCGTGACTCGCTCATCGGAGCTGCGGAAGGGGTCTTTGCACAGCACGGTGCGCTGGGACTGGTCGTTCAGTTTGAGATGCACCCAATCGACGGTGAAGTCCCGGCGCCGCTCCTGGGCACGCCGGATGAAGTCCCCGCGCAGCTTGGCGCGTGTGGTTTGCGGCGGCACGGATTTGGCCTCGAAGATACGTATGTCATCTGTCACCCGCGCGACGTGGCCATGACGCTGCAAGAGGTAGAACAAGCCCCGCGTCCGGTTGACGTCGTGGTAGGCCAGATCGATTTGGGCTGCGCGCGGATGCGCCAAACTCAAGCCGTCACGCTGCAGGTAACGGCGCAGCAGGCGCTGCTTGATAGCCCAATCGATTTCCGTGTCCACGAGTTCCGGGCGTTGTTCGCGGATGGCCCGCAACGTGCGCTCCCACAACTGTGCAGCCCGGGCGAGAGCACTGCCAGGTGTGAGTACACCGGCTGCTTGGGCGTAGTCCACGGCTCGCTGGCAGTAGACCTCCTGGATCTCCAGCGCACTCATCGTGCGCCCGTTGGCCAGACGCACCGGTGCGGTGCCGGTGAGGTCATAGGAGATGTCGCGAATCGCCCGGATGGGGTTCTCCAGCGTGAAGTCGCGCAGGGAGGCACCGGATTCCAACAACTGCAGCACTAGTTCGGTGCTGGCGAGTTTGAGCAGCGTGGTGGTCTCGCTCATGTTGGAGTCACCCACGATCACGTGCAGACGTCGGAATCGGTCGGCGTCAGCATGTGGCTCGTCGCGTGTGTTGATGATGGGCCGACTGCGGGTGGTGGCGCTGGAGACACCCTCCCAAATGTGTTCGGCGCGTTGACTGAAACTGTAGGCGGCTCCCCGCGGCGTCTGCAGGACCTTGCCAGCCCCGCAGATGAGTTGCCGAGTCACAAAGAAAGGGATCAGCGAATCAGCGAACGTGCTGAATTCGCCTTGCCGGGTGATCAGGTAGTTCTCGTGGCAGCCGTAGGAGTTGCCGGCCGAATCGGTGTTGTTCTTGAACAGGTAGATGTGGCCTTTGATACCCTCCTCGGCCAGCCGCAACTGCGCTTCGGCCACCAGGCCTTCCAACACCCGTTCCCCGGCCTTGTCGTGGGTGACCGCGGAGATCAGATCGTCACATTCCGCGGTGGCGTATTCGGGATGGCTGCCGACGTCGAGGTAGAGCCGGGAGCCGTTGCGCAGGAACACATTCGAACTGCGACCCCACGACACCACCCGCCGGAACAGGTATCGCGCGACCTCGTCGGGAGACAGTCGGCGCTGCCCATCGAACACGCAGGTGACCCCGTATTCGGTTTCGATGCCGTAGATGCGCCGCTGCATGAACTAACCCGACAGTAGGTCGGCCACGTGGTTCGCGGTAAGTCGGCGAAAGCATCGGCGCGGCTGATCCCGGGACAGCACTGCGGCTTCCCACGACGCGGGATTGGCAGGATCGTCGCGGTCTGCGGTCAACGCTTCGCGCGCCAACCGGGCGGCTGCGCCCAGGGCCAGCCCGTCCTGCCATTGCGCGCGCAGCGACTTGCGAATGGCGTCGGCGTGCCCGCCCATGGCCACATAGCCGCGCTCATCGGACACCGAGCCGTCGAAGGAAATGCGGAAGAGTTCATCGTCTGCTTGCGCGCGCCCGACCTCCGCCACTGCGATTTCCACCTCGAAGGGCTTGGGTGATTCGGTGAAGACCGTGCCGAGGGTTTGCGCATACACGTTAGCCAGACTGCGGGCAGTCACGTCCGTGCGGTCGTAGACAAATCCCCGCTGATCGGCGAACCGGATTCCGCCGACCCGCAGGCTCTCGAACTCGTTGTATTTGCCCACTGCGGCGAACGCGATGCGGTCGTAAATTTCGCTGATTTTGTGCAGCGCTGAAGACGGGTTTTCGGCCACCAACAGGATGCCCGCGTCGTAACTGAGGACCACGACCGAACGACCGCGGGAAATCCCTTTACGCGCGAAGTCTGCTTTGTCCTTGATGAACTGCTCAGGCGAAACGTAGTACGGCATGCTCATGAAAGCTCACCCCGAAGCGAGGTCAATTCGGCTTTCGGACCGTCGGGGCTGCCGCGCCGCGCCGCCAGCACGTCGGCCACGATCTCGCCGACGTCCGCCGCGGGCAACACCTGCACCCCGTCGGCGCCGGCTACGGCCACCAGCGGGTAGATACCGCGCTCGATGTCTGGACCGCCGGTGGCGGCATCGTCGTCGGCCGCATCGAAAAGGGCTTCCACACAGGTGTACGTCGCTCGCTGCACCGACTCCTGTGGGCGGTAGAGCTTCTTCAAGGAACCTCGGGCGAACACCGCCCCAGAGCCGACAGCGAAGAAGTCATGTTCCTCATAGCGTCCACCCGTGACGTCGTAGGAGAAGATGCGCCCGCGCTGTTCCTGCAGGTCGTAGCCGGCGAATAGCGGCACCGCGGCCAAACCCTGCATCGCTAGCGCCAGATTGCTTCGGATGAGCGTGCTCAGGCGGTTGGCTTTGCCGAGCATCGACAGCGGCACGCCTTCGATCTTTTCGTAATGCTCCAGCTCAAGCTGCAAGAGCCGCACCATGTCCATGGCGATCCCGGCGCTGCCCGCGATCCCCACCATCGAATAGCCGTCGGCGAGATGGACTTTCTCAATGTCGCGCTGCGCGATCACGTGCCCGACTGTGGCCCGCCGATCCCCGGCCATCACCACCGCGTCGGCTGCGGTGCAGGCCACGATGGTGGTGCCATGCGGAGGTGCCTCTAATCCTTGGGCGTTGGGCGCGCTCACGGCCGGACCAGATCCGCCGGGCATCGCTTCCGGGGCAACCTCAGCGAGATACTCCAAGAACGACGACGACCCGAGCCGAAACATCGCCGAGGCGGGTGCGGCGTCCACCATCTACTGGCCGCCCTTCTGCACAAACGCCGCGACGAATTCTTCCGCGTTTGTCTCCAGCACGTCATCGATTTCGTCGAGCAGTGCGTCCACCTCGGCGTCCCTGGCTGCCGCTTGCTCCGCGACTTCCGGGTTGGCGCGGTCCGGGTTGGCCTGATCGGCTTCTTCAGCCGAAGTCGCGGCGCGTGACGACTCGGTGGGTCGCTGCATCTGTCCTGACATCGCGGGTCCTCCCTGTCAGTGTCGGTAACTCACGGCGGGCCCAACAGGATGACCGGTGGGCTTGCCGAACTCCATCGTGGGCGCGGGACGTGAGGCTGACTCTACCTGTCGCTGCGGCCGGTCAGCGCGCCGACAAGTTCCGACGCGCTGGTGCATTGATCGAGCAATGCGCCCACGTGGGTCCGAGTGCCCTTGAGGGGGTCCAGTGTGGGGACCCGGACGAGTGCTGAACGTCCCGGGAGATCGAAAATCACCGAGTCCCAACTGGCGGCTGTGACGCAGTCCGCGAAGCGCCTGATGCACTCGCCCCGGAAGTAAGCCCGGGTCTCGGCAGGTGGCGCGGCGACGGCGTGGGCGATCTCCTCGTCGCTGGTGAGACGGGTGAGTGCCCCACGGGCTTCGAGTCGAGCTGCCAACCCGCGCTCCACCTGGGCATCGGAGTACTGCAGATCCACCAGTTCCAGTTGTGCGGCACCCCACTGCAAGTGGTCCCGGCGCCGGTACCCCTCCAACAGTCGCAGTTTGGCCACCCAGTCCAACTCGGTGGCCAGTTCGTACGGATCACGTTCGAGTGCATCGAGCACGCCGTGCCAGCGGGTGAGCACATCCAGAGTATCGGCATCGGCGTCGGCTCCGAGGGTTTCGGCGACAAAAGCGGCAGCGGCGTCGGCATATTCGCGTTGCAGTTGCAGCCCGGTGAGTTGGCGTCCGTCGCGCAGCTCCACCGTGGCGCGCAAGGACGGATCATGACTGATGCTGTGCAGCGCGGCGACCGGGCGCACGGGCATGAGATCCGTGTGCCACCATCCGGCCTCGATCATGGCCAGCACCAACGAGGTGGTGCCCAGTTTCAGGTAGGTGGCGACTTCGCTGAGGTTGGCATCCCCCACGATCACATGCAGGCGGCGGAAGAATTCGGGGTCCGCATGGGGCTCATCGCGGGTGTTGATGATGGGTCGCTTGACGGTGGTTTCCAGGCCCACTTCCATCTCGAAGAAGTCCGCCCGCGCCGACAGTTGGTAGCCCAAGCCGGTGCCGTCTTGGCCACGGCCGACCCGACCCGCCCCGGCGAAGATCGGGCGTGAGACGAAGAAGGGGGTCAATCCGACGACGATGTCGGCGAAGGGTGTGAGCCGACTCATGAGGTAGTTCTCATGCGTGCCGTAGGAGGAACCCTTGTTGTCAGTGTTGTTCTTGTACACGTGCACCGAGCCCACGGTGGGGATGCTTGAGGCAAGTTGCGCGGCTTTGGCCATGATCACCTGGCCGGCCCGGTCGTACACCACCGCGTCACGCGGGGAGAGTACTTCCGGTGCGGAGTACTCCGGGTGGGCATGGTCGACATAGAGTCGGGCGCCGTTGCTCAAAATCACATTGGCCATGCCGACGTCTTCATCGGTGAGTTGGGTGGGGTCGGCGTCGGCCCGGGTGACGTCGAATCCTCGGGCGTCGCGCAGTGGCGTCTCCTCGTCGTAGTCCCACCGCGGTCGATGTTGTCCGGTGAGCCCGGCGTAGGAGGCGTAGGCGTTGACGACATGAGTGGACAGCACCATGGGGTTGGCGCGCGGGTTGCCCCGGACCGAGATGCCGTACTCGGTTTCGATCCCCATCACCCGCCGCACGCTCACGATAGGAGCCTAACCTGGGACAGTCGGAGGCGCTTTGGGCACGGTGAGTCAGCGAAGCCTAGGAGCGATGCAGGATGCGCCACGCCCCTGATGCCACGAGCAAGGAGATGGCCGTGCCGACCACGAGGTCTGGCCACATGGTGCCGGTGACAGCAACGAGGACCCCGGCGAGCACAACACCGAGATTGGCCAGAGTGTCGTTGGTAGTGAAGATCCAACTAGCTCGCATGTGCGCACCGGACTTGCGGTGACTGGCGAGCAGCGCGACACAACCCAGGTTTGCTAGTAGCGCCAACATGCCGATAGCGATCATCAGCGAAGGCTCTGGAGTTTCCCCAACGATGGCGCGCCGGATCACTTCGATCAGCACCAGACCGGCCAATCCGAGCTGCAGCCAGCCACTGGTGCGAGCGGCGCGCAGTTGCCGTTGGTGGACGTGACCAGTGGCGGTCAATGCGATGGCGTAGATCGCTGCGTCGGCCAGCATGTCCAGCGAATCGGCGAGTAACCCGGTGGAGCCCGCGATGATGCCGGTGGCGAGTTCGACGAGAAACATCACAGCGTTAATGGCCAACACCGCCCACAGCACTGTCCGCTCCCGCAGTTTCCGTGGGGGAAGGCTGGCTGGTGCCCCATCGGCGGTGCGGGTTGCGGGTGTGTCAGGTGGTGCGGCTGCGACTTCGGTGGCGATCAGACGTGCCCCGAATCCCAAGGGGGTCAAAGCGCTGAGCACTTCTGATGGGGCGCCCCGGTGGCGCACGTACAGTTCCCGAGTCCGTAGATCGACAGTCAGGTCCTGCACTCCCCCGTGAGCATTGAGCGCCATGCGCACCAGTTGCTCCTCGGTGGGGCAATCCATGCCAGGCATCGAATAGGTCGAGTTATGCAATTGGTTATGAAATTGCGCCGACTGCTGTGGCGCAGGTGAATCATGTGGCGCAGGTGAATCGGCGGACATGCTCACCCCACATACAGTGGTGCTCGCATGGTGACAAAACCATCTTCCGTGGTGCGTACCCATGCCAGCCCGGTGGCTTCCAGCAGGTGCAACATCGGCGTGTTGCTCGCCAGTACGGTGCCTACCACCTCCTGGAATCCGAGGTGCTCTGCCAAGTCGAGCATGTGCCGCAACAGTCGGGTGCCGATGCCCAACCCCTGGTAGTCGTCTTCGATCAGCATCGCGATTTCCGCGGCGTGGGCATCTTGGGGACCATCGGGGAACACATTGCCCAGCCCCACGATCGCGCCGGTTTCGCTCATCACTACGAGCGTGGCGCCGCGATGCCCACCGCTGAGCCACCGCAAGTGCAGATCGCTGCGGGCGTTGCCGGACTGCAGGTAACGCCGGTAGCGGGATTCTTCTGAGGAGCGGTCGTGCATGGCGGAAATCGCGTCGGCATCTTCGGGACGCGCGAGCCGGATCCACACTGTCCCACCCCCTTTGACGGGGGCAACCCAGCCGCTGGCGTTGGAGTCTCCCCGCATACTGGAAATGGCCGTGGCCAATCGCAGCAGGGCGGAGGCGCGGGTTTTTTCCACGCGGGCAAAAGGCGCCCAGTCCCGGTGCAGTACGACGTGGCGGTCCATGGTCCACTGCAGTCGGAGCACCCGGGCGCTGTCATCCTCCCCTTCGGTGGCATCGGTGACCTCGTAGCGGTCTGCCTCCACCAACATGGCTGCGGCCATCGGGGCCGCACCGGGATTGATCATCAACTCCGTGGCGCCGTCCAGCACCCGCGTGGGCAGATCGAGGCCATCGTCCGGGGACCCCGGGGTGACAAAGCCGTTGGTTCCTGCGGACATCGCGGCGGCGAGCAACGTATCTGCACTGACCTCCTCCGGCAACGTGACGGCGAGGTCGATGGTTCGGAACTCATCGGTGACAGCGAGCACACTGGTGGCCACGACGTAGAGCTGCAATGTGCTCAATGCCCTGATCAGCGCGGCCAATGCCCCTGCCCGGTTGGGGATGTCGATGCGCAGGCGCCATTCCTTGCGTGGGCCCGGCGCGGGCTTCAGTGACATCACCTGTGGGGCGAGCGCTGAGCCGATTCGGGCCATGAGCGCGTTCCACTGCTCTTGGCTGGGCTGGTTCTTGACCACCGGATCGACCACAGCCAAGCCCACCGACAGCGCGAGTGCGAAGTGCACGAAGGCATCCGCATTGACATTCGAGTCCAATGCGCCGACGTCCCGCGCTTGCTTGGTCACGGCGCGCATGTTGTTCCAGCGCTGCTGTATCCGGCTGGATTCCAGGCCGCGGACGTCCTTGTGATGTCGGGCTTGGGCGAGGGCTTCGAGTTCCAATGGATTCCAACTACGTTCGGGAGCGGCGAAAATTTCCGCCACCGCCTCCAGCAGCACCGCAAACGGCGGCTCGGCCAGCGGGTCGGCGGCAGCGGCCGCGACGCGTTCCGCCGCTTGCGAAGTGGCCTTCTGCGCCATCACTTCGGCAAAGAGTTCACTGCGGCGACCGGTGAGCCGCTTGACTTTATGCGTCGAAACGCCCGCCCGGCGCGCAATCATCTCGATCTTGGTGCCGGCGTAACCGTTCTCGGCGAACACTTCCGCAGCGGCCTCGAGGATCCGGCGTCGTACCTGGTCGTCCTTTGCCATCCGACCTCCTCGGCTTTTCCCACCTGCCGTCACGCTACCCGATCATGACGGATTCTTCAGGAGTGGTGCGCCGTCCACCGGGTGCCGTCCCAGTAACGCCAACGGTCTGACTGGCCCGGATCGACGTACCAGCCGGCGGGGGGCGGTGCAGCGGTGACTTCCGCCGCAGTGGCCACCGACGGTTGGGCCGGATACTCGGATTCGGCGTTGATATAAACCTCAGGTTGAGGTTGTGGGTATGGCATTGGCGGCTGTGTCGGCAATGGTGTTTGTGCAGTGACGACAGGGGTTGCCGGCGCCGGCGGGGCAGAATCGGGAACCAGCGGCGATGGCTCTTGCTGTCCCTGCATCTGCGCGGCCAACTGTGCGCGCACTTCTCGTTGCTGCGCTGTCGATTGCGCCAACATCGGCGCAGTGGAACGCCAGATCAGCCCCACCACCAACAGCATCGCACCGAGGTAGAAGGCCACCCACGACACGACTCCCAACGCCACCCAACCAGCGATTCCCAAAAAGGTTGTCGAGAGGCTGGGCATGACTATGACTTGGGTTCGCTGCGCCGGATTGATCGTGATCGTGTACTGGCCTGCTGATTGAGCGTCGAACCGCACTGCCCCGAGGTACTCGTTTTCGCCCAGAGTGAGAGTCTCCGTCACGGTCATCGGGGTGACGGGTACGGCCCCATCCGGACCCACGACGGTGACGTTCTCGGGACCCAAAGTGGTGTAGGGATCGCTCGCCGGGACGGACTGAAAGACCACATAGGTGTCCGGTTCCAAGGTGCGTTCGGTGACGGCGGGGACGGTCAGTTCTCGGGCGGCCGTAAAACCTGTGAAGTTGATTGCCGGGAATGCCATGACGATCGACAACAGTCCCAGCAGTAGGCCGAGTCCGAGCATGATGCCGCCGACTAATGACAGCCATCCGGCTATGCGCCGAGCCCGCTTGCTGTCAGCGTCGCTGGTCGCTACCCCGCTGGTCGTCGGTGATCGTGTTTCGTCGACAGCGGCTTCGGTTGGCGGCATCGAGATCGGTCCTTGCTGGTCCACACTCACGCCCTCACTCTCAAGTGCACGATCATACTTGTCAATGTCTGCAGAAAGCCCTGGTGCGCTCTTCCGCTTGCCGGTGTCGTGTCGAATTGTGCTTCCAGTGACGGCCAGCGGGCGGAAGTCGCCACCTTCTCACAGACCTCTGCCTACGGCTACCACTTGGGTATTCGACACCAGTAGCCGACCGTCTGGGGCATGTAGCGAGGACACTTCCGTGAGATACCCCTGGGTGCCGGCGAGCACCTGACCTTGGTGATACAGCCCGACCTGCCACGGATGTGCACCCAGTGACTGTTCGATTTCGGCCTCGGAACTGGGAAACGTGGCAAGGAAATCCAATGTGGCCAGCGGCGGGAGGCCGGTTTCCATGACTTCAGGTCCGAATCCCGTGAGCGCGGCCGTCCACCAACCATCGACGAGCGCGGCCAACATGGCTGCGGTCGGGCGATCAGTGGCCGTGGCCGGCAGTGAGATCCAGCCCGAAGCTGCCATCGGATTGCTCTGCGAATACGGAAAACCAGCGACCGGAGCGAAGCGCAGGTTCGAGGTGAACTCCGGGGAGATTGGGGGTCCGAGTGGCACGAATGCGGCATTCGCGGGGTCCGGAATCACCACCTCACTTTCGACCACGGTGGACACCGGCGTGGGTTGTCGAGGCTTGCCGAATACGACTGTCGCGCGGGTCAGCAGTTCCCCTTCAGCGCGCAGAGTCACCTCGACAGCGGCAGTGGCAGATCCCGCTCTGAGCATGAGGCTGGAGACGAACACGTCACCAGTTGGTACCGCGCCGAGCATGGCGATGTGAGCTGAGCGCACGGGAAACTCGACCCCCATGTTGGTGTGAATCGCTGCGCTTGCCGCGGTAATCACCTGACCGGCCACGATGCCGCCCCAGGCACCGCGTCCTTGTCGCCAGCCCGCGGGTACGTGCCACAATTCGTCGGTGGTCCAGAAATGTTCGAGTGTGGTGGCCATCACCCCAGCCTAGAAGTGTCGGAAAATTTCGCCGGGACTACCCCGAGCGGGTACCGGCGGAGACCTCGTCCAGCGCCGCTTCTGGGGTATTGGGCCAGGTGATGCGGTCAAAACGGATAGCCGCCCGAGTCGCCGCAATCACGCCCACGAGGCAAATCAGTGCAGTGGGAAGTTCGCCGACTGCGAGGAAGAACAGTGCTTCGTTGAAGGATTCGCCGTGCGAGAGCACCACGTTGAACCACGCATCGCCCACGAAGAGCGCCACAGCGAAGGTGCTGCCGAACTGGGCCCAACGAACGTATCCGGACCGAAGCGACAGCGCGGCGATGAGGAGTGCGCTGATCTCAGCGAGGTCGAGCACATCCCATCCCACCGACCCGTTCGCCACCAAAGCCTTGTTGTGCACGTGCGGGGACGACCAGATATCCACGAGCAGCATGCCGGCGAGAATCACCAGGCCGATGCTCGTGAGCACAACAATTGGCATAGTGATCCGCCGACGCACGAGCAGCGCCCACAGCACGATCCCGAACAATGCCACCCCAGGAACGGCCAACCACAGTGGCGTGACGAATGCCGGTGGGAGCCCGCGGGGACCGATTGGACTCGCGATGAGTCCGTTAAGTCCCGTGCCAAGCCACAGGGTGAGGCCCGCGATGGCGACATGCACGGCGAAATAGGACTTTGTGAGCATCAGCACGACCGTGCCCAGCGACAGCAAGGTTGCTGTGATGGCCATGCCGGCGACGGCGAATCGCATATCGGTGGCGAGGCCGATGTCAAGTTGGGAGACGGTGAGGTAAATGGCCCAAGGTATTTCCAGCGCCGCAATGATCAACATCAGCCACGGCACCCACATTGGCACTGCCAGCGGGACTTTTGGTCCCAGCCAAGCGCGTCGCACCTGCTGTGGTGGTGTCATGGGTCAATCCCTTGTGCAGCGTGGGTGCGCCACAGCGCGATTGCTTGTCGGGTGAGTGGCCCAGCTGCCGGGAGATCGCGACCGGCCAGCCGCGAGATGGGATGCAGGTCGCGGGTGCTGGAGGTGAGGAACGCCTCGGTGACGTGCGCGAGTTCGGCGCCTGTGACGGTGCGTTCGGCAAAACCGCACCACTGGAGGGCGAGTTCCCGGGTAATCCCGGCGAGGCAACCCGAGGCCAGCGGCGGGGTGACAAGCTGGCCATCGAGCGCAACGACGATGTTGCTGCCTGTGCCCTCGCACACCTCCCCCTCGGTGTTGAGAAGCAGGGCCTCGTGTGCACCCTGTCGCCGCGCGGCACGCAACGCGATTGCATTCTCCGCGTACGACGTGCTCTTGACGCCAGTTAGTGCGGAGTGCTCATTGCGAGTCCAGGTGGAGAGTTCCACGATGTTGACCGCCGGCCAAGGACGTTGCGGCACAACTGTGACGACAACCAATGGTGGTCCATCGCCTGCGTATGGATCGCCAAGCACCCCCCGGCCATGCGTCACGGTGAGACGCAATCGCCCGATCTCACCAATGTCTGATGCGTTGGCTGCGAGCGTCGCCAAAATGGCGGCCTGCAGATCGGTAGCGGTGGGCAGGTCGATCTCCATTACTCGGGCCGAGTCATGGAGTCGTCGTAGGTGTCGGGTGAGTGCGAAAGGCTGGCCAGCCACGACTTTGAGGGTTTCGAAGACGCCATCTCCAACGATCAAGCCGCGGTCGAGGATGCCGACACGGGCACTTTCAACGTCAACTAAACCGTTAGCTTGTGGATTTCCTGTGCCGTCGTCAACCCATGCGATCATGCTGCGCCCTCTCTGTCGGGTCGGGTGTCGCGTCTGCAACGTCGACGGTTTCGCGACTGGCCAGAGCAACTAGTTTCGCGGCTTTGAGTTCGGTTTCTTGCCACTCCAGTTCGGGGTCGCTGCCCCAGGTGATCCCGGCACCGGTTCCGAACTTCAACCAGTAACGCGTGTTGTCGCGGGGTTGCCCCGGTAGTGGATGGTCGTCGATCCAAAAGGTCCGAATCGCGACGGCTAGTTCGCCCTCTCCGGTGTCTGCATCAACCCAACCAAAGGCACCGCAATAGGGACCGCGCGGGACCGGTTCGAGGCGCTCGATCACACGTAACGCTGACGACTTGGGAGCGCCAGAGACACTACCGGGGGGGAACGCCGCCGCCAGGATGT
>CAZVKB010000086.1:0-12657 GCA_964627505.1 uncultured Actinomycetes bacterium
CCAGGTGCGCTCGGCAGTGCGGGAGGCGCAGGAGGTCGGCACGGCCGGGAAGTTCGTCAACGACTTGGGCCAGACCGCTCTGCGCGTGGCCAAGCGCGTGCACTCAGAAACCACGATCGATCGCCATGGTGCCTCGGTGGTGAGCGTGGCCCTGGACCGAGCGCGGGAACTGCTCGGTGGCCTGCGCGGACGGAAGGTGGCAGTGGTCGGGGCGGGCGCGATGGGGATGCTGTCGGTGTCCTACCTCACCGCGGTGGAACCAGTTGACCTCATAGTGCTCAACCGCACGCGCAGCAATGCCGAACGACTCGTGGCCAATTTGGCGCCAGAGGTCGCGGCGCATGTGCGGGACTTCGCCGACCTGCCTGCGGTGCTGGCCGAGGCTGATGTGGTGGTCACGTGCACGGGGGCCACCGGAGTTGTGATTTCAGGTGCACACCTCACGATGGCCGACCGGCGCACTCGACCGCTGGTGCTGGTGGACTTGGCGTTGCCACACGATGTCGATCCCGCAGTGCGCGACATCCCAGGGGTGACCCTGGTGGATCTGGCCGCGCTCGCGGCGCTGCCGGGGCACCATTCGGTGGCGGAACTTGCGGCGACAGCGGTGGTGGACGCAGAGGTCGCGGCATTCCAAGCCCGCCAGGCGGCATTGTCGGTGGAGCCTATTGTGGTTTCGCTGCGGGCCCGCGCCGATGGGATTCTCGACCGCGAAGTCTCGAAGTTGCGTTTGCGCGTCCCGCAGTTGGACGACGCTGCCGCCGACGAGGTGGAGCGCGCGATGCGCCGCGCGATGTCGACCCTGCTGCACACTCCCACCGTGCGGATGAAGCAGTTGGCCGGCGACCCGGACGGGGAGCGGTTCACCGCCGCAGTCCGAGCGCTCTTCGACCTTGATCCAGCGGCAGTGCACGTGATTTCGGAGGCTCCGGACAGTGCCGATGAGTGAGGAAATCCGGCTCGCCTCGCGCCGCAGCCGCCTCGCCCTGGCCCAATCCGGTGTGGTCGCCCAACAGTTGTCGGAACTCACCGGACGCCCTGTGCGAATCGTGGAAGTGGTCTCTGAGGGCGACCGTTCGCATGCCCCGCTCACGCAGATCGGTGGCACCGGAGTGTTTGTCGCCGCGGTCCGTGCATCCTTGCGGGACGGGACGGCTGATGTGGCTGTGCATTCTCTGAAGGACCTGCCCACCGCCCCCGCCCCCGACATCACGCTGGCAGCCATCCCGCGCCGAGCGGACCCCCGCGATGTGGTGTGTGCGGCGGGCGCGACGCTGGCCGAGCTTCCCGAGGGTGCCCGGGTCGGGACGGGCTCACCACGGCGGGTGGCACAGTTGGCGCTGGCGCGTCCGGACTTGCAGATGGTCGACATCCGCGGCAACCTCGACACTCGGCTGCGGCGGGTGGGGGACGATTTGGCTGCCGTGGTGGTGGCCGCGGCCGGAATCGCCCGGCTCGGGGTGCAGGACGCCGCGCAACCGGAACCTTTGCCGGTCGAAACTATGCTGCCGGCCCCCGGACAGGGTGCGCTCGCGATCGAAGTCGCGGCGGGGGCGGATGCGGGGCTGATGGCGGCGCTGCAGCAACTCGACGATCCCGCCACGCGGGCGGCGGTCACCGCAGAGCGGGAGATGCTTGCGGCGTTGGAAGCGGGCTGTTCGGCACCGGTGGGCGCCTTGGCGCTCACCGACGAACCCAGTTATTGGGAACCTGAGGTGTACCTGCGTGGCGGGATCTTCACGCGGGAGAGTTCTGTTCGAATGTCGGTTACTGGTGCGGCTAGCGCGGCGGCGGAGTTGGGGCGCGAACTCGCGTCCCGGCTGCTCGCGGCGGGCGGTACCGGTCTGTTGTCGGAGTCGATGAAGTGACAAGTGAAAGTGGGACCGCGGTGGTAACCGGGGCAGTGTGGTTGGTGGCGGCGGGTCCAGGTGACCCGCAATTGATGACGGTGCGTGGCGCAGACGTGCTCGCGGCGGCCGAGGTGGTGGTCAGCGACGCCGATGTGTTGGACCTGGCTGAAAAGCTGGCCCCCAACGCCGAGATTGTGGCTGCGGTGGATGCCAATGGCCTGCCGATCACCCGGGCGGCGCGCGTCAAGAAGGTGGTGGCCGCAGCCCGCGCCGGTTCGTCGGTGGTGCGGCTGATGGCCGGTGATCCTACCCTGGACGGTGCGTGGGCCGAAGAAGGCGAAGCTCTGCACAAGGCCGAAGTGCGGTTCGACTTCGTGCCGGCTGCGGCGACGCTGGCCACTGCCGCGTTCGCAGGCGTACCGTTGACCACGAAGCGGGTCACCAAAGTGTTGGCGCTCACAGGTGTGGACGAACCACTGCCCGGCGACCTTGACAACCGCACGACGATCGTGTCGCTCAGCGGCGCGGACCGGGCCGATGAGTTCGCGGCGCGGTTGGTGGCGGCAGGACTTGACCCCAGCACCCCCATGGTCGTCACCCGAGCCGGTTCCACAGTGGAACAGCGCTCGCTGGTGTCGACGCTGGCGGAGATCAAGAAGGCAGCGAAAGCGGCCAAACTGGCAGGCCCGGGCATCATCGTGGTGGGCTCGGCGGTGGGTTCGCGGGCCGAACTGGACTGGTTTGAGACCAAACCGCTGTTCGGATGGCGGGTGCTGATTCCGCGCACCAAAGAACAGGCCGGCGAAGTGTCCGCGCGCTTGACGCCGTTCGGTGCCGTGGGCGCAGAGGTGCCGACGATTTCGGTGGAGCCGCCGCGCACCCCACAGCAGATGGAGAAAGCGATCGGCGGCATCGTCGACGGCAGCTACGCCTGGGTGGTGTTCACCTCGGCGAACGCCGTGCGGGCCGTCCGGGAACGGCTGGAGAACCGGGGTCTGGATGCGCGCGACTTGGCGGGTGTGAAACTCGCCGCGGTGGGTGACAAGACCGCCGAGGCGCTGCGCGTGTTCGGTGCGGCACCCGACTTGGTACCAACCGGCGAACAGTCCAGCGCGGGTCTGGTGGCCGAATGGCACGCCTACGACCGCGACATCGACGGTGCGAACAACCGCGTGTTCTTGCCCCGGGCGGATATCGCCACCGAGACTCTGGTGGAAGGGCTCACCGAACTGGGCTGGGCGCCCGATGACGTCACCGCCTATCGCACCGTGCGGGCTGCGCCGCCGCCGGCGCCGATCCGGGAGGCGATCAAGACCGGTGGCTTCGACGCGGTGCTGTTCACGTCTTCGTCCACAGTGCGCAACTTGGTGGGAATCGCGGGCAAGCCGCACGCGACGACCGTCGTCGCCTGCATCGGACCGGCGACCGCCAAGACCGCTGGCGAGCACGGGCTGCGGGTCGACGTGTTGGCCTCCGAGCCCAAGATCGATGTGCTGGTCGATGAGTTGGCGGCCTTCGGCGAACAGTTGCGACTGGCGGCCAAGGAGGCTGGCGAACCCTCGTGGCGTCCGAGCCGCAAGCGCGGCACTCGGCGTCGGGTCAGCCGGTAGCTGCTCGTGGTGCGCTCTGCGGGTGCCGCCGGATTTCCATCTGCGCGCCCCCGGCGGCTGCGGACCTCGCCGGCGATGCGCCGGTTTGTGCGGGAAGTGGACCTGTTGCCGCGCCATTTGGTGCAGCCGCTGTTCTACAAGGAAGGCCTGACCGAGCCGGTGCCGGTGGCGGCAATGCCGGGAGTGGCGCAACTTGACCTCAACTCGCTGGTCGCGGCAGCACAGGCAGCCGCCGAGGTGGGTGTGGGCGGGGTGATGCTCTTCGCGGTGCCGGCGACTCGCGATGACCGGGGGTCGGCAGCGCTGGCGTCCGACGGTGCGCTGAACGTCGCCGTGGCAGCGGTGGTCGAGGCAGTGGCCGGGCGGACACTGGTGATGGCCGATCTGTGCCTCGACGAGTTCACCGACCACGGGCACTGCGGTGTGCTCACGGCAGCGGGCCAGGTGGCCAACGATGAGACGTTGGCGTGCTACGCCGACATGGGTGTGGCCTTGGCGGAGGCTGGGGCCGATGTGGTGGCGCCCAGCGGCATGATGGACGGCCAAGTGGCTGCGATTCGGGCGGCGCTGGATGTCAGTGGCCATCACGACACGGCGATTCTGGCTTACGCGGCCAAGTTTGCCTCGGCCTTCTACGGACCGTTTCGGGAGGCCGTGGACAGCGCGTTGGCAGGTGATCGTCGGACCTATCAGCAAGACCCGGCGAACCGGCGCGAAGCTGGCCGGGAGGTGCGCCTGGACCTCGACGAGGCCGCTGACATGGTGATGGTGAAGCCGGCGATGGCCTATCTCGATGTCGTCAGTGACGCCGCGGCGGTCTCGGATGTGCCGGTACTGGCCTACCAGGTGTCGGGGGAGATGGCCATGGTGGAGGCGGCGGCGGACCGGGGCTGGATCGATCGGGAAGCGACCATCATGGAGTCGCTGATCAGTATCCGTCGAGCCGGAGCTGACGGCATCATCACCTATTGGGCCAGCGAAGTAGCGCGGTCGCTCGCGGGCGGATGAGGCTGTTCATCGCGATCGTGCCGCCGACCTGACCTTGCCGTGTGCCGCACGGAGGTGATTACCACAATCGGCGCAGCTGAACCGGGCGTGCGACGATATGGCCATGCGAGGACGCCGATGAGCGCAACTGATTCCACCCCCAGCACCCATCCGGTCGGCCCTGGCCAATCCACCGAACGCTCCGCAGCGTGGTTCGCGCGTGCCCAGGAGATTACGCCCGGTGGAGTGAACTCACCGGTGCGCGCATTCCGGGCCGTCGGGGGCACTCCGCGTTTCTTCACCTCTGGCCGCGGCGCGATCATCACCGACGTGGACGGCAACGACTACGTGGACATGGTGTGCTCGTGGGGACCGATGATTCTCGGCCACAGTCACCCGGAGGTCCATGAGGCTGTGGATGCCGCTGTGGCGCGCGGACTGTCTTTCGGCGCCCCCAGCATCACCGAGGTGCTGCTGGCTGAGGAGATCAGCCATCGGGTGCCGGCTGTGGAGCAAGTGCGCTTCGTCAGTTCGGGCACTGAGGCCACGATGAGCGCAGTGCGGCTGGCCCGCGGATTCACCGGGCGGCCCGCAATTGTGAAGTTTGCCGGGTGCTATCACGGCCATTCCGACGCGTTGCTGGCGGCAGCGGGTTCGGGGGCTGCGACGTTCGGGATCCCCGGATCCGCCGGCGTCACCCCGGGGGCAGCCGCCGACACCATCGTGCTCCCGTACAACGACGCCGACGCGGTGCAGTCGACGTTCGCCGAGGCCGGAGACCGGATTGCCGCAGTCATCACCGAGGCGGTACCGGCGAATATGGGAGTAGTACCGCCGCTGCCTGGGTTCGAGTCGTTGGTGGCCCGGACCGCGCACGCGGCTGGCGCGCTGCTGATCTCCGATGAGGTGATGACCGGGTTCCGGGTGTCCCGGGCAGGATGGTTCGGCCTATCGGAGCCGCCCGCAGACGAAGTTCCCGACCTCTTCACGTTCGGCAAAGTGATCGGAGGGGGGCTGCCGGTGGCGGCCTTCGGCGGTCGAGCCGACATTATGGCCGCGCTGGCCCCGTTGGGCGCGGTCTACCAGGCGGGCACGCTGTCGGGCAATCCGGTGGCGACCGCATGTGGGCTGGCGACGTTGCAGAACTGCACAGACGAGGTCTACACCCACCTGAACTGGGCGGCGCACGCCGTGGCCGACATGGTGGGTGAGGCGCTCACCGACGCTGGGGTGCCCCATCGAGTGGCCCGAGCGGGCAACCTGTTCAGTGTCTTCTTCACCGACGCCGAGGTGCACAACTACGCCGACGCCCAGCAGCAGGACACCGCCGCGTTCGGCCGGTTTTTCCACGCCATGCTCGCCGGTGGCGTCTCACTGCCGCCGTCGGCCTACGAAGCCTGGTTCGTGTCTGCCGCGCACGATGAGGCAGCATTGGAGCGGATTGCC
The DNA here is from genome assembly GCA_964627505.1 of uncultured Actinomycetes bacterium. Taxonomy (GTDB): domain Bacteria; phylum Actinomycetota; class Actinomycetes; order S36-B12; family UBA10799; genus JACJWR01. Next base: position 5,894 of record CAZVKB010000086.1, read on the forward strand.
GCGGCGTTGCCCGCAGCTGCGGCGGCCGCCGCCGGAGGAGAGGGATCGTGAGTCGAACTGTCATCCACTTGCTGCGCCATGGCGAAGTGTTCAACCCCACGGGCGTGCTCTACGGCCGGTTGCCGGGATTCCACCTCTCAGACCTGGGCCAAGAGATGGCCGAGCGGGCAGCGGCCGCGTTGGCGGGGCGGGACGTGGCGCTGGTGTGGTCCTCCCCCATGGAACGGGCGCAGGAGACTGCCGCGCCGGTGGCAGCGGTGCACGACCTGCCGGTCGGACTCGATGATCGATTGTTGGAGGCCACCAACGTCTTTGAAGGCCAACGAGTGTCGGTGGGCGACGGTGTGCTGCGGCAACCGCGCACCTGGCGGCATCTGCGCAATCCGATGCGTCCGAGCTGGGGTGAGCCGTATCGCGAAGTGGCGGCGCGGATGGTCAGTGTGGTGGAAAACGCCCGAGTGCTCGCCGAGGGGCATGAGGCGGTGCTGGTGAGTCACCAGCTGCCGGTGTGGATCACCCGACTGTCGTTGGAGGGTCGGCGGTTGGCCCACAATCCGGCTCACCGCCAGTGCAACCTGGCCTCGCTGACATCGCTGGTGTACGACGGTCACAACTTGGAGGCCGTGCTGTACACAGAACCGTCGGCTGACCTGGTAGCGCGGAGTAATAAGGGTGTGGGGGCGTAGCGCGGCGGTCGGGTTCACCGTGCTGGTGGTGCTCACCGGTTGCGGAGGCGGTGGATCCGACGGGGCCAGCGGAGAGTCCGGTGCGGGCACCCAATATGTGGCAGGCGACGGCTCGACCGTCGTGCTGGCACCAGCCGAGCGCCAGCCCGCCCCGGACGTGGTCGGGGTGACCCTCGACGGGACCCCGTGGGCGTTGCGCGACACCCTGGGCCAGGTCACCGTGCTCAACGTGTGGGCATCGTGGTGTGCGCCGTGCCGGGCAGAGGCACCGACGTTGCAGGCCACATATGCGGACCGAGCTGAGGAAGGCGTGGCATTCGTGGGGCTGGACACCCGCGATTCCCAGGCCGCTGCGGAGGCGTTTGTGCGCAACTACGCCATCACCTACCCGAATGTGCGCGACCCGGATGGGCAGTTGCAGTTGGCATTCCGGGAGACTTTGCCGCCGCAATCGATCCCGTCCACGCTGTTCATCGACAAGCAGGGCCGAGTGGCAGCGCGGGTGCTGGGAGAAGTCGATTCCGCACGGCTCAATGGCATCATCGACGAGTTGCTGACCGAGCCGGCAACATGATCGAAGCATCTGTGGTGGCGGACGGTTCGTTGCTTATCGCGCTGCCGATCGCAGCAGCGGCCGGGCTTGTGTCATTCCTCTCGCCGTGCGTGCTACCGCTGGTGCCGGGTTATCTGTCCTATGTCACGGGTCTGACCGGGGCGGATCTCGGGATGACGCCCGCGGCCAAGGTCCCAGCGACGGTCGGGGCACAGACCGGGCAGCCGGGCGGGGGTGATGTGGCGGTGCTCGGGGCGCCTGCCGCCGCGCCGATCGGGGGTGAGACCACGCTGCGGGCTACGGTGCGGACCTCCCGCGTGCTGGCCGGCACGCTCGGGTTCGTCGCAGGATTCTCGGTTATCTTCGTCGCCTACGGCGCGCTCTTCGGGGCGCTGGGCGCAGTGCTGCTGGGGCACCAGGAGTTGATCCAGCGGGTGGCGGGCGTGCTGGTGATCGGGTTGGGTTTGATGTTCGCCGGGTGGTTGCCGGGGATGACGCGGGAGTTTCGCCTGCATCGGGCGCCGACCATCGGGGTCTGGGGTTCGCCCCTGCTGGGCGCGCTCTTCGGGTTGGGCTGGACCCCGTGTATCGGCCCCACGTTGGCAGCTGTGCAGACGCTGGCTTTCACCGAAGGGTCGGCACTGCGCGGGGCGATTCTGAGCCTGGCCTACTGCGCCGGGCTCGGGCTGCCGTTTGTGCTGCTGGGGTTGGCGTTCCGACGCCTGGCGGGGGCGTTGGCGTGGGTGCGTGGCCACTACCTCTTGGTGATGCGGATCGGCGGCGTGATGTTGATCGCGGTCGGCCTGGCACTGGTGACGGGCGTGTGGAACGACCTCACTACCACCATGCGCGTGTGGACGGGTAGCTACGAGGTGCCGCTGTGAGCGAATCCCTGAGCACGGCGGACCCGAGCCCAGCGGCTGCGGCCGAAGATGGTCCGCCGCCGGCGAAGTTCGGGGTGCGGGAGTGGTCCCGGTGGCTGTGGCGGCAACTGACCAGCATGCGGGTGGCGCTGATTCTGCTGTTCCTGCTGGCTGTGGCGAGTATCCCGGGCTCGCTGTTTCCGCAGCGCGGCTCCGATCCGCTGGCGGTGGGGCGCTATTTCGATGAACACGCGGCCATTGCGCCATGGTTGGATCGGCTCGGCCTCTTCGATGTCTATGCTTCGCCGTGGTTCGCGGCGGTGTATCTGCTGCTGTGCATTTCGCTGGTGGGCTGCATCGTGCCGCGCACTATCGAGCACGCCAAAGCACTCCGTCGGCAGCCGCCGCGCGCCCCCTCCCGACTACAGCGGCTGCAGGGCTACACCCACGCCACCACTGAACAGCCGCCAGCGGCGGTACTCGACGACGCGGCGAGCTATCTGCGCCGTAAACGTTGGCGGGTGCGCACCGGGGACGGCTGGGTGTCTGCGGAGAAGGGCTACACGCACGAGACCGGAAACGTCGTCTTCCACATCTGTCTGCTGTTGCTCTTGGCGGCAGTGGCGGTGGGCAGCCTGTTCGGGTGGCGGGCGACGGTGATCGTGGTGGAGGGTCGGGGATTTTCGAACGCACTGACCCAGTACGACTCCTTTTCCGCCGGAAAGCTGGTGGATGTTTCGAATCTTGCGCCGTTCACGGTGACGCTGGAGGACTTTCAGGCCAAGTATCAGCAGGGTGGGACGCAGGCGGGCGCGCCGCGTGACTACAGCGCCGACCTGAACTACTCCCCCGAGCCTGGGGAGGCGTCGACGCCGATCACGATCGGGGTGAATACGCCGCTGTCGGTGTCGGGCGCCAAGGTCTTCTTGCAGGGCCACGGTTATGCGCCGACGTTTGTGGTGCGGGATGCTGCCGGGCAGGTCATCTATGACGACGCTGCGGTGTTCCTGCCGCAGGACGGCAACCTCACCTCGGTCGGTGTGATCAAAATTCCGGATAGCGCGCCGCCATTGGGCTTTCAGGGGGTATTGCTGCCGACAGCCGTGCTCGACCCGGTTGCCGGCCCGATTTCCACCTTCCCGGCGGCCGATGATCCGGCCGTCTTCCTGACCGCCTGGCAGGGTGATCTGGGGCTGAACTCAGGCGAGCCGCAGTCGGTGTTTCGACTCGATACCACCGACATGACGGAGATCGGGGTCGATGCCATGCGCCCGGGTGAGACATGGGTGCTGCCCGATGGGCTGGGCGAGGTGGATTTCACCGGGGTGTCGCAGTTCGTGTCGTTCACCGTGGCGCACGACCCGGGCAAGGAGTTTGCGTTGGTGGCGGGCCTCACGGCGATCGCCGGATTGATGCTTTCGCTGTTCATCCCGCGCCGCCGGGTGTGGGTGCGAGCAACTGCGGACGAGGCAGGTCGTACCCTCGTGGATATTGCCGGGCTCTCGCGCACCGAGAGTTCGATGGTCGATGACGACACTGCGGCGCTGCGCGCAGCCGTGGTGCCAGCAGACGGAGGAAGCCAATGAATGCGCAGATGGCGCTGATGTCCAACCAGCTCGTGTATGCCGCGATGGGCGTGTACACCCTGGCGTTTATCTCTTTCGCCGTTTCGCTGGCCGCGACCAAGGGCACGACCCCAGTGGCAGCGACCGCTGGGGTGCGCCCGGGGGTGCCCGCGGCCGTCGGTGGTCGCGGTGCGGATGCGGACTTCGTGGAGCCGCCTGTGGTCGCGGTGTCTGATGCGCGCGAGCCGCAGGCTCCGGGACGCCGATCGGCGAACATCGGGATGTCGCTGACATGGTTGAGCACGTTGTTGCTGTTTGCGGGCGTGGTGGCGCGCGGTTGGTCGGCGGGGCGGGTGCCGTGGGGCAACATGTATGAGTTCTCGCTCACTGCGGCGTTGGCGGCTTCGGTGATTTTTCTGGTGTTGTCGCTGCGCAATGACGTGCGCTGGATGGGGGTCTTCGTCACCGGCGCGGTGCTGTTGACGCTCGGGCTCGCGGTGACGGTGCTGTACACCGAGAGCGCGCAACTGGTGCCGGCATTGAAGAGCTGGTGGCTGATCATCCATGTGTCGGCGGCCATCATTTGCGCCGGCGGATTCATCATGATTGCAGCGTTCGCGAGTGCCTACCTGGTGCGGGAGCGCGGTGAGCGCAAGGCGGATGGCGGGACCCCGAGCGGGTGGCTGGCGTCGCGGTTGCCAGCGGCGGCAACGCTGGACCGTTGGACGTACCGGACCGTGGCCTTCACGTTTCCGCTGTGGACGTTTGCGGTGATTGCCGGGGCAATCTGGGCAGAGAACGCCTGGGGTCGTTACTGGGGCTGGGACCCGAAGGAGACGTGGGCGTTCATCACGTGGGTGATCTACGCCGGATATCTACATGCCCGCGCGACCACCGGGTGGAAGGGCCGGACAACGGCGATCATCGCGCTGGTGGGGTTCGCGTCCTTCCTGTTCAACTACTTCGGAGTCAACATGCTGATTCCGGGGCTGCACTCGTACGCCGGGGTGTGACACCGATTCGCAGTGTTGGGGGTGTGCTGGGGGCGGTGGTGGTGTGTGTTGCCGTGAGCGGATGTGGGTCGGTGGCGAGTACGCCGACGTCGAGTACGCCGGCAGTTGGGGATTCCCCAGTGGCTGGTTGGCTGCCGACAGCGCCGGCGTCAGAACCGACGGCGAGTGCGGCGTTACTCAGCGCCGGCCAACTTGCGGAATTCCAGGAGCGATTCGGCCAGACAGTGACCCTGGCGGTGGTGCCACTCGACGGCGGCGCAGCAACATCCACACCGGAGACGGGCAGCACATATGCGTGGTCGACCGCGAAACCGCTGATCATCGCCCGGTTGCTGGCGGATGTGGGTGGTCCTAGCGGCTTGACGGCGCAGCAGCGGCAGTTGATCGCCGCGAGTTTGTCGTATTCGGACAACGAGGCGGCGGCGGAGCTGCATCGGCAACTTGTGGCTGACTACGGCAGTGTGCAGGGGGCGGCCGATGCGATGGGTGCCCTGCTCGCACGAGCTGGGGACACCGAAACAGAGGTGTCGACGGTGGGGCGATCGACATATTCCACCTATGGGCAGACGCGGTGGTCGGCGACAGCGCAGGCGGAGTTCATGGCAGCGCTCGCGCGTGGATGTGTGCTGGAGCCAGTGGCGACGCAGTTTCTGCTGGGGGAGATGGGCCAGGTAGACCCCAGTCAGAGGTGGGGGCTGGGCACGATCGACGCGGTGGCTTTCAAGGGCGGCTGGGGTCCGGATCCGGACGGGGCGTATTTGGTGCGGCAGATGGGTTTGGTGACGGCGCCGAACGGGAACCAATATGCGGTGGCGATCATCGCTCATCCGGCCTCCGGTTCATTCGAAGGTGGGCAGGAGTTGACCAGTGCGGCAGCGGCTTGGCTGGCCGAAAACGTCACGACTGCACCGGCCGCCACAGCGTGCTGAGGCTGCTGCCGAAGGATGGTCGTTGGGCGTGCCGCCGGAGTGGGTGTGCCGCCGGAGTGGGTGTGGAGGTCGGGGCGGGGTCTCGGCGCCTACAACTTGGAGGGACCCTCGTCGTCCTCGGTGTGGCGCAGCTCTTCGCTGAGCCCGCGCAGAAATTCGACATCGTCGTCGGGGGCCGACCATTGCGGCGCTGTCCGGACTTTCCGGGGACGGCCAAACACGAACCACAGAATCGCCCCGATCAGCGGCAGCAGCAGCACCGCAAACGCCCACAACAGTTTGGGGCCACGGCGGGTGGTTCGCGGCCGGGTGGTGACAACGTCGATGAAGGCATACACCGTGATCGCCACGGGAATCGCCAGCACCAAGAGTCGACCCATGCCCTCAAGATTACGTCTTCGCGGCAGATTGCGACAGTTGATCGCGGCACCTGCACACCTTTCGCGTGGCCAGTCGGAATCGGCGCGGGACGCCACCGGGAATCCTGACCGGGAATCCTGCCCGGACGCCACCTGGTAGAAATCCCGGCGAGGGACGCGCCGTAGGCTGGCCCGGTGAGTCAGGATAGTCCGGTTACAGATGGCGCGAACGACGTGGATGCAGCCCCGCAACGAGCCAGGGGCGAGACTCCAGCAGTTGAGCCAACCACGGAACAGGCCTTAGCGCCGGATGCGCGTGCGCATGCCGAGCCAGCACCGCAAACTGAGTCTGTCGAGGCCGCCGCCAACGATTCCGTCCCACCGGCACCAATCCCCGAGTCCGCCACCCAGGTACCCATCTGGATGCGCGGCCACCCCATCTTGTGGTACTCCCTCGCGCGTTTGGTGGTGCTGATCCTGGTGGGCGCCATCCTTTACGGCTTTGGGGCGCGTGGGGTGTTGCTGCTGGTGCTGGCGCTGCTGATTTCCGGCCTGGTCTCATTCCTGGTCCTGGATCGGTTGCGCAACGTCGTGAGCCTGCGCGTGGTGGAACGTGCAGAGCGCGCCCGCTCTGCGCGTGAACAACGACTGGCCGAAGAAGATGACGTGCTCTAATCCGGGCTGGCGCTAAGTCCGACGTCCGCTTCAGTCCGCTTCCCAACGCCCGCACCCAGGACCGCTTGGTTACGAAGGCAGCGCCAACCCCACAGCCAGTAGCAGACTGAACACGAGCAGC